>CAZWTH010000281.1:0-61742 GCA_964636715.1 uncultured Solibacteraceae bacterium
TATCTTGATAATCGTCGGCAGCGGGTTCGCCACCAGGATCGTCCCGATCGCCGCCCCGCCGATAATCACCAGTTCGCTCGGCTGCACCAGCACCAGCAGCTTCCCCTTCTCCATCAGGAAGCCGCCGATCACGGCGCCGAAAACCACCAGAATTCCGAGGATCGAAAACATGCCTTAAATGGCTGATCGGCCAACGGAATCGAAACTTGAGCCGGGATGCTATCATTCGCGCAGAATGACTGAATACAGCATTGGCCTCGACCTCGGCGGCACCAACCTGCGCGCGGCCGCCATTGACCGCCAGGGCCATCTGCTTCATATCGTTACCGGCCACACGCAGTATTCCGAAGGTCGCCAGGCCATCATGGACGACATGGTCGAAGCCATCGACACCGTCCGCGCCCGGCAGGGCGCCGCGGGCCTCGCCGGCATCGGCGTCGTGGTCCCCGGCTTTATTTCTCTCGAAGAAGGCGTCGTCCGGAACTGCAACAATATTCCGTCGCTCGAAAACTTCCCCATTCGCGACGAGCTCAGCCAGCGCCTCCAAGCCCCCGTCATCCTCGAAAACGACGCCAACGCCGCCGCCCTCGGCGAACGCTGGATGGGAGCCGGCCAGGGTTTCGACGACCTCGTCCTCCTCACCCTCGGCACCGGCATCGGCGGCGGCATCGTCGCCAACGGAAAAATGGTGCGCGGCTTTATGGGGATGGCGGGCGAGCTCGGCCACATCACCGTCGTCCCCAACGGACTCCCCTGCGGCTGCGGCAACCGCGGCTGCCTCGAAAAGCACGCCTCCGCGACGGCCATCACCGCCATGGCCCGCCTGCTCGGTTACGGCGACATCACCGCGAAGCAAGTCTACGAACGCGCGGTAGCGGGCGACGAACGCGCCCGGGCCATTTTCGAATCGATGGGGGAAGCGCTCGGCATCGCGCTCGCCACCCTGGTGAATGCGTTCAACGCGCCGCTCTATCTGCTCAGCGGCGGAGTCATCGGCGCCTGGGAATTCTTCGCGCCGCCCATGATCGAAGAAGCGCGCCGCCGCTCCTTCAGCTTCCGCACAACCAACACCCGCGTCGAAAAAGCAAAGCTCGGCGGCGAAGCGGGCTTATACGGAGCCGCGTGGCTCCCCTGGTCCTGATAAACAGCGCCTAATCAAGATCGAAATCCCGAGGCTTCTTCCCAAACTCCGGGTCCGACTTCGCCTGCTTCAGCAGCTCATCGAACTTGCGATTGAGCACGCTACCCTGGTTCTTCTCCGTCTCAAACGACTTCCGGAAAACCTCGTCGCGCCGCCCCGCCTCGCCCTTGAGCTTCTGCACCGCCTCGTTCAGATCCCCGATCGACGGCGCCTTCACCGGCTCCTCATGCGAAATCACCGCGCGCAATTCACCATCGATCTTCAGCGTCGCCTGGCAGCAGGGGCATTTGACTTCGAATAATTCACGGGCCATGCCGACTATCTTAGCGCCGGCCCCTCACGACGGCTGATTGGTTCTGCCCGCCTGATTCCTCGCGATTTCCGCAAAAGCGCCGCTCGCGCGTTCCATCGCATGGCTGATTCGCACAATCGCCATCACGAGCGTATAAGCGAGCCAAAGGCTGAATACGATCACGATGAGGTAGACAGCAAAAATAAGTATCGGGGCGGTCATCATTCGGACTACGCTATCACAACTTCGCTTCGCCCTCAGTCAGATGCGTCCGCCGGTGTTCCGCAAACTCGCGCGTCGCCGCTTCCAGCTTCTCCCACATGTGATCCGCCAGATTCCTCGTGGCCTCATACCTCGTCGAACTCCGGTCGCCCTCAAACTGATCGAGCGCCCGAACCGTCCCGCCATAGGCCGATCGCAGCCGTTCTTCCGCCGCCTCCAGCCGCACGCAAGTCTCACAACCTGGTATTCCCAGCATGCTGACATGGAGTGTTACAGGAAAGACTGAAAAATAACTGAAACAATCGGTTCAGCCATTCGCCTCGCGACGAATGCGAACGGATTACGGCCTGCCGCCGGCGATGACGTAAAGGACGGGCGAAGCTGTAAAGACACGTCGCAGGTCTCCCTGAGCAAACTTTAGCCTCAGCAACGCCCTGATCCAGCCTCTCATTTTTCCAGGCTTTCCGTAACCCGTGATTTGCGCAGTTTTTCAGCAATCCCAGGCCCCACGCTCCCCCGTTTCAGGCCTTACGCCCGGCAGGGATGGGGGGTATAGATAAAAAGACAACCCGGGGAATCTGCAGGATGACAAACACAGCGCCGCCGTGGCATTTTAGGGTTGCCGGGACGTTTCCGAGACTACTGGTCGGTTGCTTCTGAAATCAGACTGTCTCCGGGCTCGTCCCGGCGCAGCCGCTCTTCCACCGCAACCCCTATTGCGAAACGGACACGATAGCTCTCCGATGCCGCCGGAAAAAGGCGAGCAGAGCCAATCCGCCTGCGAGCGACCACAGGGACGCAGGCTCAGGGGTCTGCGGCGCTATCTCAAAGTTGGGGCCGAAATAGCCCGCCCCGAACGCGCCCACATTCAGGTCCTCCGTGGGATACCCGCCGCCCACGGCCGATACCCCGAACCCGTAGTGGATCGACGGATCCGTCACAATCTGGGAATAGGATGTGGTTTCAGTCGAACCGCCGGGTGCGACAAACTGCACGATGTAGTATGTCTCGTCGGTACCCGCCGTGGCATGCAGTGTGATCGGGTCAATCGAGTGCGAATGGAACGCCACTGGCGACCCGGTCTCAGGGTCCGACGCGGTTACAATCGCGCTTGCCACGTCAGTCAGGCTTCCACCGCCATTGATGAAATCGCCCGGGATAATCGAATAGATCCGGACTTCAGTGCCTGCGGGGTTCGGGTTCCAGGCATCCAGCGCCGTCACGGTGATGTCGGTGTTGGTAGTGAAACTCCAGCCAGCCGTAAAACCATTGGCAAAAGCCCCGCCAAGCAAATCGGGCGAGACTTCAAAATCTACAGAACTGAGTTCGAGAACCAGACTAGCCCTGGCTGTATGCGGCGTAACGACGCCGAGCGCGAGCAGAGCGGCTAAGAGAAGACCTGGAGACTTCATACTTCCTTTCCAACAGCAGAGAAATCCTGTCGTGTATTTTCGGATACAGATCAGTTTTTATCAAGTCCGCCTGGCCCAGTCCGGATGGCCCAGTACTCCACGCGAGTGACCTCGCAGGTTCACGACTTGCCGATGTCGCCCCCCACGTCGCGCCGGGGCCGAATCAGCGACTGAGAAATTCCAAAGGTTAATAGGAAGATTACCAGGAACACCCCTTCATCCGACCACCGGAATAAGAAAAATCCGATCCTAAGCCGCCTCCCCCACCGCCTCCACCTCCCCCGCCCCATCCGGCAACCGAACCCCCTCCCACCGCGCCACCACCGCCGCCGCCAAACAATTCCCCAGCACATTCACGCTCGTCCGGCACATATCCATCAACGTATCCACCCCCAGCAGCACCACGATCCCCTCCACCGGTAAATGGAACGCCGGCAGCGTCCCCGCCAACACCACCAGCGCCGCCCGAGGCACCCCCGCCAGCCCCTTGCTCGTCAGCATCAGAGTCAGCATCATCATGAGCTGAGTCGTCAGCGGCAGACTCACGCCCGCCGCCTGCGCAATGAACATCGCCGCCAGCGTCAGATACAGCGTCGACCCGTCCAGATTGAAGCTGTATCCGGCCGGCAGAACAAACGCCACAATGTGCTTCGGCGCCCCCATCTTCTCCATGTTCTCGAGCGCCGCGGGCAGCGCCGCCTCGCTCGACGCCGTCGAGTACGCCAGCAGAAACGGCGCCCGCGCATACCGGATAAACCGCCTCACGGGAATCCGCGCAATCGCCATCACCGACCCGAACACCACCACCACGAAGAAAATCTCCGCCGCATACAGCGTCGCCACCAGTTTCCCGAGACTCAGCAGCACCCCCGGCCCCTTATCTCCCACCGTGGCCGCCATCGCCCCGAACACGCCCACGGGAGCCGCATACATCACGTAGTCGGTATACCGGAACATGATTGCGGAGAGCGCCTCGCAGAACCGCACCACCGGTTCCGCCTTGTGGCCCAGCGCAACGCACGCGGTTCCGAACAGAAATGTGAACACCACAATCTGCAGCACCTCGCCCCGGGCCATCGCATCGATGATGCTCGCCGGAAACGCATGCTCCAGAATTCCGCTCAGCGTCAGTGCGCTGCCCGAGACTCCCGGCGCGCCCCCCTGCAGCCGCACCCCCGCGCCCGGCTTCACGAAGTTCGCGAAGCCAAGCCCCACAAACAGCGCCGCCGTGGTGACAATCTCGAAATACAGAATGGCTTTGCCGCCGATGCGGCCCATCGTCTTCGCGCTGCCCGTCCCGGCGATTCCCACCACCAGCGTGCCGAACAGCAGCGGCGCAATGATGGATTTGATCAGGCGAAGAAAAACTGTCCCCAGCAGACCGAGCGGCTTCGCCGCGCCAGGAAATACCGCGCCGAAAGCAATGCCCGCCACCAGCGCAATCAGGATCCAGGCTGTCAGTGAAATCCGCTTCAATCCGTCTCCTCTTCAAAAAGAGTTTGACGGTTCGCGGACCGGCAGTCAATCGGCGTCAGGCCGCGGTTACTTGACCCGCGGAAGAAAGCCGCCTCTGCTCCGCGCCCGAAGCCAGCGAGAACAACCCCATCGTTTCCTCCGCCGCAACCGCCTGGCTGAACAGGAACCCCTGCCCCTGCTCACACCCGCTCGCCAGCAGAGATGTCCTCTGTCCGGACTCACGCACCCCATCGGCCACAATCGTCAGCCCCAGGCCATGCGCCAGCCCCACCAGTGCGCTCACGATCCGCGCGTTTTCCACCGATTCCAGATCGTCCACAAAACTGCGGTCGATCTTGATCTTGTCCAGCCGGAAATTCCGCAGATGATAGAGGCTCGAATAGCCCGTGCCGAAATTATCCAGCACAATCCGCACTCCCGCGTCCCGCAAAGAGCCCACCACTTCCTGCGCGCTGTCCAGATTGCTCACAAGCGCGCTCTCCGTGATTTCCAGTTCCAGCCGGACCGGCGGCATCCCCGTCGCGTCCAGCACCTGAATAATCGCCTCGCGCAGGCTGCGGTCCTTCAACTGTCCCGGATAAACATCGAGCGCCAGAGTGACGTCATCCGGCCACCGCACCGCCGCCTCGCACGCATGCCGCAACACGCCGGCAAAAAGATCGTGGATCAGCCCGTTCTCCTCCGCGACCGGAATAAACCGCTGCAGCGGAATCTCCCCCTGCTCCGGATCGATCCACCGCGGAATCGCTTCGAAGGAAAGTACCCGTCCCGTATTCAGGTCCACCGTCGGCTGGAAATACGGCCGGATGCGATCCGCCTCAATCGCCTGCCGCAGATCGTGTTCGAGCTGATCGCGCTCCCGCACCAGCCGGTCCATTTCCGCCTCGAAAAACCGCAGCGCGGACCGCCGCTCGGATTTCGCGCGATAAAGCGCCACATCCGCCTTGCGCAGAACCTCTTCCGGATTCATACCGTCATCGGGCAGCAGCGCGATTCCAATCCCGGATCCGACCCGATGCTGCACCGGCCCGGCCTGGATCGGTTCACTCAGGCAGCGGAGCACCCGGAGCGCCGTGCTCGTCGCATCCTCCGCGCCCATCAGATGCCTCGACAGAATCACGAACTCATCGCCGCCCAGCCGCGCCACCAGATCGCCATCGCGTACCGCGCCGGTCAGCCGCTGTCCCACAATGATGAGCAGCTCATCGCCGACGGCGTGGCCGTAAACGTCATTCACCTGTTTAAATCCATTGAGATCGAGCAGCAATAAGGCATGGGCCGCGCCGGCGCGCGGAGGCGCTCCGATCGCCGCCTGCAGCGCTTCGTTGAACTGCCGCCGGTTCGCCAGCCCCGTGAGCGGATCCTGAAACGCCAGTTGGCGCGCGTGCTGCTCCGCCGTAACGCGTCTCGTGGTCTCGGCCTTCTGCTCCCGGTATCGCCGGATCGAGAAAATCAGCAGCCCCACCGTAAGCAGCCCGCCGATGCACAACGCTTCATCGAGCTCGATCGTCTCCTCATGAACGCTGACCGACCCCTCGTTCTCGAAGATATCGACCTCGAACGCCACGAAACACGCCACCAGGATGACGGCGAGAATGATCGATAAATCCGCAATCGCAAATCGGTGCCGAATCACAAAACTCCGCAGGCGTTCCAAACGACCTTGGTCTCCATAAGCCATTTCGGCGGTGAACAGGAAAATCTGTAGCGGATTTTACCGAAATTTGGCCGGCGGGAAAATAGACCCAAAGGGATATCCCCAAGGGGTGAGAACTGCTGATAGCGGCGTAACCTGGACCCCACCTCATCCGTCGATTCGAATGGCGACAGCCGGAGAGGTGCTTCTCCTGCGCTCCTGAGGGACCGCTTGTGAGGCTAATCTTTTACACTCTAAAGCCTGCGGCCCCCACCCTCCCGAGCGCACCGAGCACTCCGCCCGGCAGCCTGACTTCGTCAATACGCCCTTGCGAGGTAAGTCTGAATGCGCACTGGAAATCTGATTACTCGACCATTTCTTTTTCTTGGACTGGCGACGGCCTGCATCGCAGCCGGGACGCAAAGCGTCAAAACGTCTCCGCCCCCGAAAACAAGCTTGCCCGATTCCGTAAAGGTCCCCACCCGGCCGGACGCCGCGTTGTTCCGGGGCCAACAGGGAAACCAGAAGACCGAAATCTCGTACGATCCCGCCACCCGGATGGTCACCCTCAAAATGCTGGTGCAGGATCCGAACGGTTATTTCATCCCCAACATTCGCCGCGATAACTTCGCGGTATACGAAGACGGCGTCCGCCAGCACAATGCAACCGTCGAAGTTGAGCATTCGCCCGTCACTCTCGCGGTGCTGCTGGAGTGGGGCGGCAGATATCTTCCGATGAGCAGAGCCCTCGGCGATCAGATTCCACGCGCCGCGCGCCAGATCCTCGATGAGCTCGGCCAGCACGACAAAATTGCCTTCTTCCGCTACGCGGGCCGCGTGGATCGGATGGCGGATTTCTCTACCGGACACGACACGCTGGACGGCCTGTTCGTCGGCCTCTCCAGACCCGAGTTCTCAGAGTTGAATTTCTACGACGCTCTGATCTCCACAATCGATTTCATGAAGAATGTGCAAGGCCGGAAAGCAATCGTGGTCATCTCCTCGGGCGTCGATACGTTCAGCAAAGCGAGTTATCAGGACGCGCTCGCGGCCGCCCGTAGTGGCACAACGCCCATCTACGCGATCGATATTGGGCCCGCGCTGCAAAATTCCCTGCAATATAGCGGCGGCCCCGAAACAGGCCCCTATGCCCGCATTGACTGGAAGCGCGCGGAATCCGCCCTTCAGCAGATTGCGCAGGCCTCCGGCGGGCGCATGTATCCCGTTCAGGCTGCTTATAACCTGGCGAACGTCTATGACGATTTGATGGAGAACCTTCGCCTCCGCTACGTCATCACGTACAAATCGAGCGCCGCTCTCGGTGCTGCGGCCACCCATTCGATCCGGGTAGAGCTGATCAACCCTGAAACCGGCGCCCCCCTCGAAATCGTCGATTCAAACGGAAAGAAAGTTTCATCCAGACTTTCTTTCGAAGCAAGCTATACGACCCCGATTGCGGCAGTCAGCGAGAGCCGCTGAGGGCTGTCGAATTACAGAGAAAGGAGAAATGTCATGTCTGACCTGAATGTCAAAAAGCAGAACTCTGGAAACGAAAACGCTCTGGAAAGACGGAGTGACCGCGGCGTCGTCCGCCGTGGATGGGATCCGTTCTTCGGACCGATGATGCCGTCCGATTTTTTCAGTTCGGACCCTTACTCCTGGATGCGCCATTTCCACGATGAAATGGATCGCACGTTCACCCGTTTCTTCGGCAAGGAGTCCGATGGCGAATCCGGGATCTGGTATCCCGCGATCGAAGTCTCCGAGCGGGAGGGACACCTTCACATCCATGCCGAGCTTCCCGGCCTGAATCCGGAGGATGTGAAAGTGGAAGTCACCGCCGAGGCTCTCGTCCTTCACGGAGAGCGGAAATATGAACATGAGGACAACCAGGACGGCGTCTACCGCTCCGAACGGCGCTACGGCCATTTTTATCGCGAGATCCCGCTTCCGAAAGGCGCCGGGATTGACGACGCGAAAGCGACCTTTAAAGACGGCGTTCTCGACATAGCGCTTCCGGTTCCGGAGGCGAAGACCAACCGCCGCACCATCCCCATCCAGACGGGCTCCGGTGCGACAGCAGCGAAAATCGCCGCTTAACAATAACCGAGGGCAGCCATACCGGCTGCCCTCTTGTTGTCAAACGAGTTTTGTTGCGGCTGGCGTCTTTTCCCGCCGCCAAACCTTTAGCGCCCCGTAATTTCAGCCGGAGGCTCCGCCACATTCACCGTCTTCGACGCATCCTTCATATCCGGCGACTTCATCTGATCCGCCGTCGGAATCGCGGAAGCATCCCATCCGCCGCCCAGCGCCACAATCAGATTCACGCACGAAATCAAACGCCGCTGCAGAAGACTCACCGCCGTCCGCTCATTGCCCAGCGAAATATTCTGCGTCGTGATCACGTTCAGCGCGGAATCCGTACCGGCCCGGTACCGCTCCGTTTCGAGCGTGAGCGATTGCTCGCCCGCGTCCACCGCTTCCTTCTGTTTGGCCTGCTCCTCCGCCAGCACGCGCAGCGAGGAAAGATTATCCTCCACATCCGCAATGGCGTTCAGAACAACATTCTGATACGACGCCGCCGTCGCATCGTACGCATCCTGCGCCTGCCGCACCACATACCTGCGCCGTCCCGCATCGAACAGCGTCTGCGCCAGCGTCGGCCCGGCCGACCACACCCGGCTGCCCCAGGTCAGAAGATTCAGCAGGCTCCCGCTCGTCAGCCCCGTCGATCCCGAAAGCGTCAGCGTGGGGAAAAACGCCGTCTTCGCGATGCCGATCTGCAGATTCGCCGCCATCACCAGCCGCTCCGCCGCCGCCACATCCGGACGCCGTTCGAGCAGCGTGGAAGGCACGCCCACAGGCACCTGCGGCGGTTCGGCCGGCAGCTTCCCGGCCGCAATGTGGAACGTGCCCGGATATTGTCCGGTCAGCACGGCAATCGAATGTTCGAGCTGATGGCGGTTGACGCCGAGATCGATCGCCTGCGCCTGCGTCTGGGTCAACTGCGTCTGCGCCAGCAGCACGTCCGTCCTCGACGCGACGCCCGCGTTAAACCGGTTGTTGGTCAGAGTCAGATAATCCTGATAAATCCCGATGTTCTGATTCAGCAGATTGAGCTGACTGTCGGCTCCCAGCAGAGAGAAATAGTCCACCGCCAGCGTGCCCTGCAGGCTGAGCCGCAGATTTTCGAGATCCGCCGCCTGCACCTGCGCATTGAGCTGGGCGGCATGCACCGACATTCCCACGCGATTCCACAAATCCGGTACCCACGTGGCGCTGAACGGCAGCGAGAATGTGGCTGAAGTGCCGCCCCGGCCGCCTCCGCCGTTCGGGCCGCGGTCGGATTGCGAAATCGACGGGCTCGATGTCACCGTCGGATAAAATCCCGTACGGTTGATGTCAATCGTTTCGATCGCTTCCCGGAACACCGCTTCCAGTTGCTTCACGGACCAGTTCGACGTGGCGATCTTCTCTTCGAGCGAGTTCAGTTGCGGATCGCCGAAGATCTCCCACCACTTACCCCGCAGATTGGTATCGCTGGGCGCGGCGGTCTTCCATTGATCGCTTCCGGGCAGTTCGTCGAAAGCCGGAGGCGACTGGACTGCCGGCCGCGAATATTTTGTGCTGATGGCGCACGAAGAGCAAAGGATTGAGGTGAGAACTAAAAGATGGAATCGCCGCATGTATTAGTCTGCTCTCCCCGCACTGCCGCCCGGCACGAGAATACCGGGAAGCTTCGGGGAAAATTTGCGGCTGAAGCGGTGCCGCAGTCTGTCGAGAGAAAGGTAGACAACCGGAGTCGTGAACAGCGTCAGCATCTGGCTGACAATCAGACCGCCCACGATCGCGATGCCCAGAGGCTGACGCATTTCCGCGCCATTGCCCCAGCCGAGCGCAAGCGGAACGCCGCTCAGCAGCGCGCAGAGCGTCGTCATCATAATCGGGCGGAAGCGCAGCAGGCACGCTTCGAAAATCGCGTCCCGCGGACTCTTGCCTTCTTCACGCTCGGCCACGAGCGCGAAATCGATCATCATAATGGCGTTCTTCTTCACGATGCCGATCAGCAGCACGATGCCGATCATCGCGATGATCGAAAGCTCGGTCCGGAACAGAACCAGCGCCACCAGCGCGCCCACGCCCGCCGAAGGCAGCGTCGAAATAATCGTCAGAGGATGAATCAGGCTCTCATACAGAATACCCAGCACGATGTAGACGGCCAGCAGCGCCGTCAGAATCAGCATCGGCTGATTGGACATGGAGTCCTTGAAAGCCTGCGCCGTACCCGCGAACTTGCCGACAATGTTGGTCGGCAGTCCCATTTCCGCTTCCGCATTGCTGATGGCGGCTTCGGCGTCGGCCAGAACCGCGCCTTCCGCGAGATTGAACGAAATCGTCGTCGCCGGGAACTGCCCCTGGTGCGGCAGGGAAAGCGGCGTAATGCCTTCGGAAAAGTGAGAGAAGGTCGAAAGCGGCACGTCCGTGCCTTTCGGCGTGTGGACGTAAATCTGATTCAGCACTTCCGGGCTTTCCCACCACTTCTGTTCGAGCGCCACCACAACGTGGTATTGGTTGATCGCTTTATAAATCGTGGAGACCTGGCGCTGGCCGAACGCGCTGTTGAGCGCCGTATCCACCGCCTGCGCCGTCAGTCCCAGCCGCGATGCGGTATCGCGGTCGATCGTCACGTTCTCCGAAAGTCCGGAGTTCTGCTGGTCGGAGGTCACGTCCGTGATCTCCGGCAGTTGCCGCAGCCGGTTCACCACGCGCGGCGCCCACTGCGCCAGCAGCGAAAGATCCTCCGTCTGCAGCGTATATTGATATTCCGCGTTCGCCTGCCGCCCGCCGACGCGCAGATCCTGTGAGGATTGCAGCGTGAGCTGGGCGCCCGGCATACCGCCCGTCTTTCGCCGGATGCGCGCGATCACTTCTTCCGCCGACGCAGTGCGCGCCGGCTTGTCGCGAAGCTGGATGAACATCTGCGCGTTGTTCGAACCGCGTCCGCCCGCGCCCGCGAAAACGTCGATCGTATCCACATCCGGATCGGCGCGAACGATTTTTTCGAAGTAAAGCGTCTTGTCGCGCAGCGCGCGGAACGAAATATGCTGCTGTCCGTTCACGTTGCCCTGCAGTCGCCCCGTATCCTGTTCCGGAAAGAAGCCGGCGGGGATCTTCGTGAACAGATAAACGTTGATAACGACCGTCACCATGATCACGAATATCGTCACGGCGGGATGCCGCAGCACCACCTGCAACGCCGAGGCGTACGTGCTGATGATCCAGTCGAAGAACCGCTCGGAGAGCTTGTAAATCCGCCCGTGATTATGGTTGACCTTGAGCAGATGCGCGCACATCATGGGCGTGACGGTCAGTGAAACCACCATCGAAATGGCGATCGCCACCACCAGCACCACCGCGAATTCGCGGAACAGCCGCCCGATGATCCCGCCCATCAGCAGAATGGGAATAAAAACGGCGATCAGCGACGCGCTCATGGAAAGCACGGTGAAACCGATCTCCGCCGCGCCTTTGAGCGCGGCCTGCATCGGTTCCATACCCATTTCGATGTAGCGCGAAATGTTTTCAATCACCACAATCGCGTCGTCCACCACGAACCCCGTCGCAATGGTCAGCGCCATCACAGACAGATTGTCGAGACTGTAGCCGAGCAGATACATCGCGCTGAACGTGCCAATCAGCGAAACCGGAACCGAAATCGCCGGAATAAATGTCGCCCAGCCGCTGCGCAGGAACACAAACACCACGATGATCACCAGGCACATCGAGACGATCATGTTGCGCTGCGCGTCTTCCACGGACGCGGCAATCGTAGTCGTACGGTCGTTATCCACCGAAAGCTGAATGGTCGGGGGCAGCGTCGCCTGGAACTGCGGCAGCAGATCGCGGATGCGCGCCACCGTATCGATGATGTTGGCGTTCGGCTGGCGCCGGATAAAAAGCAGAACCGCTTCCTTGCCGTTCGCCAAACCCAGCGCACGCACGTCTTCCACGGAATCCATCACCGTGCCGATGTCGGAAAGCCGTACCGGAGAGCCGTTGCGGAAGGTAACGATCAGGTCGCCGTAATCCTTCGCTTCCATGAGCTGGTCTGTCGTATAGAGCGGCAGCGTCATGGCGCCGGTGGTCAGTTCGCCTTTGGGGCGGTTGGCGTTGGCGCTCGCCAGGAACTGCGCGGTCTGCTCCAGACCCACGCCATACTTCGAAACCGGCTGGGGGTTCAGTTCCACTCGTACCGCGGGCAGCGATCCGCCGCTCACCTGCACCTGGCCGACGCCTTCTACCTGGGAGAGCCGCTGCGCGAACACCGACGACGCGATGTCATACATCTGCGGGCGCGGCACCACGTCCGACTGCATCGAAAGAATCATGATCGGCGCGTCGGACGGGTTGAACTGGCGGTACCGGGGATTGGTTGGCAGGTTTGCCGGCAAATTGCCGGCTGCCGCATTGATCGCGGCCTGTACGTCGCGAGCGGCGCCGTTGATGTCGCGGCTGAGATCGAATTGAAGCGTGATGCTCGCCGAGCCGAGCGAGCTGTTCGACGTCATTTCCGTAACGCCGGCAATGCGCGAGAAGGATTTTTCGAGCGGCGTCGCCACAGCGGCGGCCATCACTTCCGGACTGCCGCCCGGCAGCGAAACGCTCACATTCAGCGTCGGAAAATCCACCTGCGGCAACGGCGACATGGGCAGCAGCCGGTACGCGATGACGCCCGAAAGCGCCAGCGCCACCGTCAGCAGCGTCGTGCCGGCGGGCCGTTTGATAAATGGCGCCGAGATGCTCATAATCCGATGGAACTCCCGTCCACTCTCATCATGAAACACCCGGCAGCGAAATCTGCTCCGCCGGGCGGTCGCCGCGAAGCCGTCCGAACCAGGCCGCAAGGCGGCCAAACCACAGATAAATCACCGGAGTCGTGAACAGAGTCAGCATCTGGCTCATGATCAGACCGCCGATGATCGTAATACCCAGAGGACGCCGCAACTCGGAACCCACGCCCGAGCCGAAAGCCAGCGGCACGCCGCCCAGCATGGCGGCCAGAGTGGTCATGAGAATCGGACGGAAGCGCAGCAGGCAGGCCTGATAAATCGCGTCCGTGGGCGATTTGCCCTCCTTGCGCTCGGCTTCGAGCGCAAAGTCGATCATCATAATCGCGTTCTTCATCACGATTCCGATCAGCAGAACGATGCCGATCAGCGCGATGATATCCAGATCTTCGTGGAAAACCAGCAGCGCCGCGATCGCGCCGATGCCCGCCGAAGGCAGCGTCGAAAGAATCGTGATCGGGTGGATGAAGCTTTCATACAGCACGCCGAGCACGATGTACACGGTCACGATCGCCGCCAGGATCAGAACCCATTCGTTTGCCAGCGAAGATTCGAACGCGCGCGCCGTTCCCTGGAAATTCGCCTCGATGCTCGCCGGCATTCCGATGTCCGTCGCCGCCTCGCGGATATGATCCACCGCGGCGCCAAGCGAAGCTTTGTCCGCCAGATTGAAGGAAATCGTAACGGCCGGAAACTGGCTCTGATGGTTGATCGCCACGGCTACCGGAATTTTCTTCACGCTGGTAAAGGCGCTCAACGGCACCTGCGAGAGAGCCGCCGCGCCGGTGATGGCCTGATTCGTACCGGCCGCCGCAACGGTCGACGCCAGATTGGCGGCGGCCGATCCGATCTGCACATAAACATGATCGAGCGCGTCCGATGCCTGCTGCCACTGCTCGTCCGCTTCGAGCACCACGTGATACTGGTTGGTCTGCGTGAAGATCGTGGAGACCTGCCGCTGTCCGAATGAATCGTAAAGGGCGTCATCCACGTTCTGCGGAGTAATACCAAAGCGTCCCGCCGTATCGCGGTCGATGTCCACCAGCAGTCCCACGCCGCCGTTGAGCTGATCGCTCGCCACGTCGCGGACTTCCGGAATCTCCGACATCCGCTCCATCAGTTTCGGCACCCATTCGTCGAGCAGTGTTTTGTCGGGCGCCATCAGCGAATACTGATACTGCGTGCGGCTGATCCGGTCTTCCACCGTCAGATCCTGAATCGGTTGCAGGTAGAGCGTGATGCCGGGAACCTGCGCTGTCTTCGCCTGCAGCCGGTGAATCAGGTCCACCGCGTTGATGTGCCGCTCTTCGAGGGGCTTCAGCGTGATCTGAATACGGCCGCTCGAAACCAGCGTATTGAATCCATCCACGCCGATGAACGAGGAAACGTTCTGCACGGCCGGGTCGGTCAGCAGAACATCCACCAGTTGCTTCTGCCGCTGCGTCATGGCGGCGAAGGAAACGGTTTCAGGCGCCTGCGAAATGCCGAGGATCGCGCCTGTGTCCTGCGCCGGGAAGAAGCCCTTCGGCACGATCTTGAAGAGATACGCCGTGAGCAGCAGGGTGCCGACCGCGGCAAGCAGCACGACGGGCTGGAAGCGAAGCACCACCCGCAACATCGCGCCATAAACTTTGATGATGCTGACGAAAACCCATTCCGAACCGCGATAGAACCAGCCCTGCTCGCTTTCCGGCGTATGCCGCAGGATGCGCGCCGCCATCATTGGCGTCAGCGTGAGCGAAACGAACGCCGAAATCACGATCGTCACCGCCAGCGTTACCGCGAATTCGCGGAACAGGCGGCCCACGATATCGGCCATGAACAGCAGCGGAATCAGCACCGCGATCAGCGAGATCGTCAGCGACATGATGGTGAAGCCGATTTCCTCGGAACCCTTGAGAGCCGCCTGCATCGGCGTCTCGCCCATTTCGATGTAGCGCGCGATGTTCTCGATCATCACGATCGCGTCGTCGACCACGAAGCCGGTCGAAATCGTCAGCGCCATCAGCGATAGATTGTCCACGCTGTAATTGAGCAGATACATCACTCCGAAGGTGCCGATCAGAGAAAGCGGCACTGCGATCGAGGGAATGATGGTTGCGGTGAGACTGCGCAGGAAGAGGAAGATCACGAGGACCACCAGGACCACCGTCAGTCCCAGTTCGAATTCCACGTCTTCCACCGATGCGCGAATCGTCGTTGTACGGTCGGAGACCACGTCCAGATTCACGCCCGCCGGCAGTGAATCCTTGATGTGCGGCAGAAGCTCCGTCACCGTATCCACCACGCCGATGATGTTGGTGCCCGGCTGGCGCTGAATGTTCACAATAATCGCCGGCGTTGTATTGACCCACGCCGCCTGGTGCGTGTTCTCGACCGAGTCGACGACGTCCGCCACGTCCTTCAGCCGCACCGGCGCGCCGTTACGGTAGGCAATCACGATCTCCGCGTATTCCTTGCCGGAGCGGAGCTGATCGTTATTGTTGATCGTCCACGCCTGCTGGGCGCCGTCGAAATTCCCCTTCGCGGAATTGACGTTCGCCGTTCCGAGCGAGCTGCGCAGCGTTTCCATGCTGAGCCCGTGCGCCGCTAGTTTGGTCGGATTCGCCTGCACCCGCACCGCCGGCCGCTGACCCCCGCTGATACTGACCAGACCGACGCCCTTGAGCTGCGAAATGCGCTGCTGAATGCGCGTTTCCGCCATCTCCTGAAGCTGCGGCAACGGCATCGTCTTTGAGGTCACCGCCAGCGTCAGAATCGGCGAGTCCGCCGGATTCGTCTTGGCGTAAATCGGCGGGTTGGGCAGATCGCGTGGCAGGAACGTCCCCGCCCCGTTGATAGCGGCCTGCACCTGCTGTTCCGCCTGGTCGATATCGAGATCGAGCGAGAACTGCAACGTGACAAGCGAACTGCCGAACGTGCTGATGGACGTCATCTGCGTGAGGCCCGCCACCTGCCCGAACTGCTTTTCGAGCGGAGCCGTCACCGAAGACGTCATCACTTCCGGACTCGCGCCCGGATAGAAAGTCTGAATCTGAATGGTCGGATAATCGACCTGGGGCAGCGCCGAAATCGGCAGTTGCGTGAACGCAACCACACCGGTCAGAATGACCCCGGCCATCATCAGAGATGTGGCTACGGGCCGTTCAATAAAGATGCGGGAAGGACTCATTGTCCGCCGCCACCACCCCGCCGTCCGCCGCCATTTCCCCCGCGCCGTCCGCCACCCTGGCGTCCGCCGCCGTCACCCGGGCAGCCGATGTCGAGAGTCGAAAGGTCGAGAGGTGGTGGCGCATCGGGATCGAGCACTGCGTTCGAGATAGGTCCGCCGTTTACGCCGCGCGCAACGCGGCCGCTTGCCCCACGACCACCGGCGCGTCCACCGCCGCGCCCGCCGTTCGCTCCCCGGCCGCCGCCAAATGAGGCATTTGCGCCAGCCCTGTTCATCCCGGCCGCGGCGCCACCGCCGCCAAATCCACCGCCACCGCCACGGCGCCCGCTGCCGCCGCGCGCTCCGCGTCCACTGCCGCCCCGGCCGCCGCGTCCACCGCGCCCGCCGGTGCCGTTGATATCCGCTTCCGTCCGCTGCCGGACCGTGGCGCCTTCGATCAGACGGTCGGTTCCATCCACAACCACCGCTTCGCCGGCTTCGAGACCACTTGAGATCACGCTATCCGTTTCGTCCGCCAGCTGGACCGTAACCGGGCGCATATGAACCTTCGAGTCGGAGTCCACCACATAAACGAACGATCCCTGCTGGCCGCTCTGGACCGCGACATTGGGCACGATCACCTGGCTGCACAGCGTATTCACCAGAAGATGGATATTCACGAACTGGTTCGGGAAAAGAGCCAGATCATGGTTATCGAACACGGCCTTCATTTTCGAGGTGCCGGTTGTCGCGTCAATCTGGTTATCTACCGTCAGGAGATAGCCGTCGGCGATCTTCTTCGAATTGTCGGGGCTCCACGCTTCCGCCAGAAGTTTCTTGCCTGCGTTCAGTTTGGCCACCACATCGGGAAGCTGCCGCTCCGGCAGCGTAAACAGCACCGTGATCGGCTGGATCTCCGTAATCACGATCAGGCCGCTCGCATCGCTCGCATGAACAATGTTGCCGGGGTCGACCAGACGAAGACCCACACGGCCGGTGATCGGCGCGGGGACGTTCGCATAATTGATCTGCAGCTTGGCATTGTCCACCGCCGCTGAATCCTGCTGAACCGTTCCCTGCAGTTGCTCCACGGTTGCCGCCTGCGTGTCTACCTGCTGTTGCGGAACCGCGTTCTGCTTGACCAGGCCCTGGTAGCGGTCGAGATCTCTGCGTGCGTTATTCAGATTCGCCGTGTCGCGCGCCAGCGTGCCTTCCGCCTGATGAAGCTGAACTTCGAAGGGCCGCGGGTCGATCACCGCCACGATGTCGCCCTTGCGGACGAGTTCGCCTTCCTTGTAGTTCACCTGCATCAACTGGCCGTCGACGCGTGTTTTGACGGCGACTGTGTAATATGCCGTCACCGTCCCCAGACCGTTGTCGTAAACGGGCATGCTGCCCAAACGCGCCGGCTGCGTGCTCACGGGCGTGGGGCCGAACGAGCCACCCCTGCGGCCACCGCCACGGCCGCCGCTTCCGCCCCGTCCGCCGTTGTTCTGGATGATCTGCCCGGGCTGCCCGGCCTTGATCACCGCGTAGGCAGCCACGGCGGCGACCACAGCAAAAAACAGAAGCCAGATAAAGCCGCGCTTCTTCGGCTTGTCGCCAACGGCGTGTGTCGGTTCAGGATTGGGGATATTTGTCGTCATTCGGACCGCATTCTCAGCGGAAATACAGCACTCTGGCAGATCCTCAAATTATGTAGGGCGCATCACGGCGCGAAACCAGGTACAGACTCCTGCAAACTAATGATTGTACTGTGTGGAACGCCGTACAACGCCTTTTAAAACTGTAAATGGCCGTAAATAATGTGGTAGTCGCGGGAACTGTTTTCTCATCCCGCGGCCGGGAGGCGAGAAGTACTAAACCATCCAAGTACCCGGGTCTCGAATTCCTTCTTTACGGTCGACCAGGCGTCGGCGTGGTGGGCTCCAGGAACTATCCAAAGTACCACGTTCGGGCCGCCGATCCGCGCCAGCCGCTCGGAATTTTCGGGTGAGGTCTTGTTATCTTCCGCGCCATGAATCAGTAGCGTGGGAGTGTGGGTACGGCGCAGACCTTCCGCCGGGGAGGCATCGCGCAAATCGAACCCACGCCGCCAGCGCGCCCACGCGATTCCCGACGCGACGAAAGGTCCAGCCACCCACTTCGTTCCTTCGGGCAGCATGCGGGCGATCCGCTCGTCGGCGACCGTAACGAAATCATAATACGGGCTCTCCGCGACCACCGCCCGGAATCGGCTTTCCGTCGCGAGCGACTGGAGAAGGACAGACGCCCCGAGCGACGCCCCGAATCCGTAGATCTCATTCGACCCCGAGTTCCTCGCCATCCAGTCCACCCAGAGATGCACATCGCCGGCTTCGAGTACCCCATAAGTCGCCAGTCCGCCGCTCTCGCCATGGCCTCTTAGATCCGGTTCCAGTACCGAATACCCGTGGCGCAGGAAAAGGTAGCCGAGCGAAACCATATCTTCCCGGCTGGCTCCGATGCCGTGCAGAAGGATGACGACCTTCCCGTTCGGTTTATCGGAATTGTAGTACCAGGCGCTGAGTTTGACCCCGTCTTTGGCGGTGATCTCGACCGAACGGCAACTCATGTGAGAGAAACAGGGGCACGCCAGCGCGATTTTCCGCCGCGGCGGATGGATCGCGTTCTCCGCCGCGAATGAGCCCGCGCCGAAGATGACGGCCCCCGTGACAGCGAGTAACCCGGCCGTAACTGAGACCAATCGGCGCACCACTCTATAATGAACCTTTGAGACCAGTTGTAGTGCTTGCGGCCGCGTTCTGCCTGCTGCTCGCGGCTTGCGGATCGAGTCCGCAACCGCAGACCTCCGCTCCTTCTTTACCCGAAGCCCACGTCGATCCCGCCACCGCCGGCTCGATTTCCGGCCGCGTTCTGTTCACCGGAACGCCGCCCGCGATGCCCACGATCGATATGTCTTCGAACCCCGATTGCCAGCGCTCGCATAAGAATCCGGTCAAAGCGGAAACCGTGGCCGTCAATAAGAACGGAACGTTGCGATACGCCTTCGTCTGGATCAAAGACGGTTTGCCGGCAGAGCACTGGACGCCGCCCGCCGAAACCGCGAAGCTGACGCAGGACGGCTGCATCTATGAGCCGCACGTTATGGGCATGATGGCGGGGCAGACGCTCGAAATCCTGAACGACGACCCGGTGAATCATAACGTTCACGCTCAGAGCACGGTCAATCCGCCCTGGAATATCGCGGAGCCGCCGCGCGCGGAGCACAGTTTCCGGAAATTCCCATCGCCCGAGGTGCTGATTCCGATGAGTTGCAGCGTCCATCCGTGGATGCATGCGTATATCGGGGTCTCGCCGCATCCGTTTTTCGCGGTGACGGGCGAAGATGGCTCGTTCACGCTGCGCGGTGTTCCACCCGGCACTTATACAATTGAGGTAGTCCAGGAAAAGTTGGGAAAGAAGGAAGGCAAAGTCACTTTGTCTCCCAGCGGTACGGCCTCGATCGATTTCACCTATGGCGGCTAGTCATTCAGGCGCGGAAAACAAGTACCATGCGGGCCTGTTCCGCTGGTCGGTGCTTCTGGCGTGCTGTACGCTGCTGCTCGTAGTCGCCGGCGGACTCGTCACCAGCCGCGATGCCGGTCTCTCCGTTCCCGATTGGCCTCTCTCCTACGGCAAACTGATGCCGAAGATGGAAGGCGGCATCCTGTACGAGCATGGGCATCGGATGATCGCGACGATGGTCGGGATGTTCACGATCGTGGCGCTCGTCTGGATTTTCCGGGCGGATACGCGGCGTTGGCTTCGAATTCTCGCGATCGTGGCGCTGCTCGCGGTGATCGTGCAGGGCGTGCTGGGCGGGCTCACTGTGCTGCTGTTGCTCCCCTGGTACATCTCGTCTTCGCACGCGACGCTCGCGCAGTTGTTCTTCTCGACGACGGTCGCCATGGCGTTGTTTACCTCGCGGCGCTGGCTGGCCGGGCCGAGCGTTGTTCCCGAAGACGGCGCGAATCCGCTGCGCGGGCTTTCGCTCGCCGCGCCGATCTGCGTGATTTGCCAGCTCTTCCTCGGCGCTGCCGCGCGTCATAAGGCGATCGGTTCGATTTACCATATCTGCGCCGCGCCCATCGTGACCGGCGTGATCCTGTGGCTCTCCATGCGGATTCTGCTGCATTATTCGCAGAACCGCGAGCTGCGATTTGGGTCCGTTTTGCTGCTTTCGATCACGCTCCTGCAAGTCTTCCTCGGAGTCGGCGCGTTCATGACGCGCGTCGCCTATGTCGATGCAATCCAGCCGATGCCGCTGATGGTGACCTTCACAGTCCTGCACGTCGCGACCGGCGCGTTGACGCTCGCCGCCAGCGTGATCCTCGCGATTCTGGTGCGGCGAAATCTGGGTGCGAGAGTGAATGCGCTCTCGATGGCGGCCTGATATGCGCGAGTACATCGAACTCACCAAACCGCGCATCACCTGGCTCATCCTGATGAGCACCGGGGTCGGGTATTTCTTCGGGCTCGACCGGAACGCGGCTATCAACTGGGCGCTGCTGATCCACACGATTGTCGGCACCGGATTGATCGCCTCCGGCACGGCGGCGCTGAATCAGTGGTGGGAGCGCGAATCGGACAAGCTGATGCGCCGGACGGCCGGACGTCCTCTGCCGATGGGAATGATGACCGCCCGCCGCGCGCTCTGGTTCGGGATCGCGCTGGCCGTCCTCGGCGCGGCGGAACTCTGGATCTGGGTCAATCCGCTTTCCTCCATTCTCGGCCTCTTCACTCTGGCGGCTTATCTCTTTGTCTACACGCCGATGAAGTCGCGGACTCATCTCTCGACGGTGGTCGGCGCCCTTCCCGGCGCGGTACCGCCGCTGATGGGATATGCGGCGTCGAGCGGCATCCTGACCCGCGAAGCGTGGAGCCTGTTCTTCATTCTGTTCATCTGGCAGTTCCCGCATTTTCTGGCGATCGCGTGGATGTACCGCGACGATTACGCGCGCGCCGGCATCCGCATGCTGCCGGTGGTCGAGCCTGATGGGCAATCGACTTCGCGGCAGATCATTCTCTATGCGTCCACCCTGATTCCGATCAGCCTGTTTCCGTTCCTGTTTGGAATGTCCGGGAAGATTTATCTGGTGGGCGCGCTGATTCTCGGTTTCTGGTTTCTGTATACGGGTGTTCGCGTCGCTTTCGACCGGACGAATGTCCGGGCGAGGGCAGTACTTCTGGCGTCGGTGATTTACCTCCCGGCGATTTATGGGTTGATGGTTTTCGATCGTCCCTCATTCTGATGCGTATTTCACTGCTTGCTCTTGTTGCGGTCGCCCTTGCGGGATGCGGGCGTCCGCTCCCTAAACTGGGCGAAGTTCCTCACTTCCAGTTAACCGACCAATCCGGCAAGACCTTCGACAGCGCGGCGCTCAGTGGCCACGTCTGGGTCGCGGACTTTGTCTTTACCAACTGCGAAGGGCCGTGCCCACGGATGTCGTCTCACATGCATCAGTTGCAGACGAAGACCGATAAGGACATCAAACTGATTTCGTTCACGGTCGATCCGAAGCGCGATACGCCGCCGGTGCTCGCGGCATACGCGAAGAAGTTCGCGTATGACAGCAGCCGCTGGTCGTTTCTGACCGGCGAGGTTGCGACGCTCAACAACCTGGACGAGAAAGCATTCAAGCTGGGGACCATCAGCGAAGACGAGATCGACCACAGCACGCGGTTCGCCCTGGTGGATCAGAAGGGCCGGATTCGCGGGTATTACGGGCTGTCCGACGGCGATCCAGTGGCACAGATCGCGAAGGACGCCGAACGGCTGCAGAAGGAATCCTCCTGAGCTACGATTCGCTGCCGACAGTCAACGCGGTGCTGAACGGGATCGCCGCGATCCTTCTGCTGATTGGTTTCGTTCTGATTAAGAACAAGAAGATTGAGGCGCACCGCCGCGTGATGATCTCCGCGTTCGTTGTATCGACGCTGTTTCTCATCAGCTATCTCACGTATCACGCGCATTCGAAGATCATTTACTTTCAGGGAACGGGGACGATCCGGACGGTTTACCTGACGATCCTCGGCACTCATACGGTATTGGCCGCCGCGGTTCCGGTGCTGGCGATCATTACGCTGAGCCGCGGACTGAGCCGGAAGTTCGACCGTCATCGCGCGATTGCGAAATGGACGTGGCCCATCTGGATGTACGTGAGCATTACCGGCGTGGTGGTTTACCTGATGCTTTTCCATTGGGATGGGCCTGTCAGCAGGATGTAGATCGCAGCGAACGGGATCAGGATCTCGACGGCGGCGAGCTTCGGGTTGTGAATCGGCAGATAGATTTTGATCGCCCAGGCGACTCCGGCTGCGACGATCGCTGAAGCCCAGAGGCGGGCGAGCAGCGCGGCTCCGACCGGGGCTTCGCCGATGCGCTTTGCGAGGGCGCGGCGGAGGAGCAGGAACTCGATCCATCCGCTGATGCCGGCTGAAGCCGTCAGACCGGCCGCGCCGTAGAGCGGATCGACGCCGAGGATGGGCGGCAGCGTTCGCGCGCAGAGGAAACCGAGAATCGTCGTCAACGCGACACGAATCATCGCAAACTTCAACGGCGTTTTTGTATCCCGGACCGCGTAGAACGCGGACGAAAAGAGCCTTCCCTGCGTCGATGCCAGCAGGCCGACTCCGGAACCGGCGAGGACAATCCAGACATAGCGCGTGTTCGTGGCGGTAAATATTCCGTGCTGGTAAATCGCTCCGACGATGATGTCTCCGAGAGCGATAAACCCGACAACAGACGGAATCACGAAGAATGAGATACGCCGCAAGCCAGCGCTCAAGCGGGTGCGGATCATGTCGGTTGTTGTGCTCGACATTTCGGGGAGTTCGGATGCCGAGATCGACATGCCGAACAGACTAACCGGGAGCAAGTAGAGTGTCTGAGCGTTCTGGAGCGCGGCAATTGCGCCGAACGGCAGATAGCTGGCGAGCCACATGTCGATGAGCGCGCTCAGTTGTACGACGCCACGGCTGACAAACACGGGAACGAAATTCCGTATCACGATGCGTACGTTTTCGAGATGATGAGCGAGCGCGATGTGCAGCCGCGGGGCCAGCTTTAAGACATAGGGAAGCTGAATGAGAAACTGCGCGGCGCTGCCGATGACTGAAGCCCAGGCCACGATGATGGCGAGTCGCTCAAGGCCGACATGTTTCCCGGCAATCTCCATCGCGCCGATCATGATCAGGCTCCACAGCACCGGCGCGCTGTAGGAGAGAAAGAAACGGCGATGGCTGTTGAGAATTCCGAGGCACCACGCCGACATCACCAGAAATCCCGCGCCGGGAAAGAAGATGCGCACGAGCGGGATTGCCATCTGCCGCCGGCTTTCATCCAGGCCAGTCGCGATGAAATCGATTACGTACGGAGTCGCGAGTACTCCGGCGAGAACCAGCACCGCGGTAAACAGCGCGAGGATGGACAAAACCGCTCCCGCTACCCTGCCCGCTTCTTCTTCATCTCCGTCGGCGAGCAGCTTCGCATAGACGGGAATGAACGAAGCGGAGAGAACGCCTTCGCCAAAGAGATTCTGGAGGGTGTTCGGAATGCGGAAGGCTACACGGAAAGCGTCCGCATAAGGCGAGAGGCCGAAGTAGCCACTGAAAATACTTTCACGGACTAATCCGACGAGACGGCTGGAGAGAATGCCCGCCGCAACCAGAGTTGCTCCGCCGCGGCGCCTGATCTTCATTTTTCGAGTAGGAAGTGACCCGCCACCATGGCGTCAATTCCTGAGGAGTAAAAACTGCGGACGGCGTCGCGCGGCGTACAGACGAGCGGCTCGCCGAACAGGTTGAACGACGTGTTGTAGAGAACCGGCAAGCCGGTCTTTTCGCCGAAGGCGTGCAGCAGGCGCCAGTAGAGCGGGTTGTCGTCCTTCGAAACGGTATGGACGCGAACGGCGTCGCCCGAAAGGATGGCGCCGCGGAACTGCTCCTTGTATTCCGGACGCACGCGGCCGACGGTGGCGAGATGCCGCGCGTTCGGTCCGGTTTCGAAGTATTGCGAAGCGATCTCCACCGGCACTGAGGCGGCGAACTTGCGCGACGACTCGCGGTGTTTGATGAAGGTGTTGAGATTTTCCGTGGAGTACGGGTCGTGCGGCGACGCCAGAATGCTGCGGTTGCCCAGCGCGCGCGGGCCGAATTCCATGCGGCCCTGCATCCAGGCGAGGATGTGGTTGTTTTCGAGATGCGAGACGGCCGCCTGAATTCTCGCGGGCACGGTTTCGAGAAGCCGGAAGCGGAGCTTGCAGTTTTCGAGCGCTTCCTTGAATTCCTGCACGGTGAACTCGGGTCCGAGATAGTAGCTGCCGGCGTCCAGACGTTTGGCTTGTCCGCCGGCTCCATGCCACGCGTAGAGAGCGGCGCCGAGAGCGGTTCCGGCGTTACCCGCGGCAAGTTGCGCGAAGACGCCTTTGAATTTGCGTTCGAGCGCGGAGACGAGAACGGCGTTCCAGGCTACGCCGCCGCCGAGGCAGACGTTCGTTGCTCCGTCGGCCAGGCGCAGCACATATTGTTCCAACGCCTGCTGCATGCTGGCGGCAAGGTCGGCGCGCTGAAATGGCTCCGCGAGTATGATGTTCGAATTCACAGAGCGGTCATGAATGAGTTCGTCGAAGACTTTCGAAAAGGCCGGCTTACCGGTCATCGACAGCCACTGGACGCGATGTTCGTCCGAGCGTGCGCGCATGCCGAGCAGTTCGGTGACGCGTCCGTAGAGCTCCGCAATGGAATCCGGATAGAGAATTTCTTCTTCGACGGTGAGGGTATTGCCGGAACCTTTCCAGATGGCGCCGCAGCGGAGATCGCCTTCGCGATCGAGCGTGATCACGCGCGCTTCTTCAAACGGCGACGCGAAAAATGCGGCGGCGGCGTGGGCGGCGTGGTGATCGATGGTATCGACTTTGGCTTTCGTGAAAACGCGAAGCGCGGACGGCAGCGCCGAGCCTGGCGGCAGCGGACGAGCGAGCGCGACATGATCGATATCGGCCGGTTTCAGCTTCGCGATTTTGAGACAGGCCGCAATAGCCGCATCGGGCAGGCCGGGGCCAGGGCGGCGCGTGAGCTTCGCTTCTTCTACGGCCGCCGCAATTTCACCATCACGGATGACGGCTGCGGCCGCGTCTCCGAGGACTCCACCAATTCCGAGTATGTTCATTTCGAGCGTTTCTCGATCTTCGCGTAAGTATCGCGCAGGGCGACTGTCCGATTGAAGACGGGCTTGCCGGGCGCGGTGTCGTCATCGGCGCAGAAGTAGCCGAGACGTTCAAACTGACAGCGGAACTGCTTCTCGACGTTGCCGAGCGCGGGTTCCAGCTTGCAGTTGGTGAGGACTTCGAGCGATTTCGGATTGATGGCGGTCAGGAAGTCTTCGACGGCGTTCGGATTTTCGCGATCAAACAGCGTTTCATAGAGGCGAACTTCGCCATCGACCGCGTGCTCGGCGGAAACCCAGTGAATGGTCGCCTTCACTTTCCGGCCATCGGGCGAGTTGCCGCCCTTCGTGGCCGGGTCATAGGCGCAGCGGATTTCGACGATCTCGCCTTTGTCATCCTTCACGACGTCCGTACAGGTGATGAAGTAGCCCCAGCGCAGGCGCACTTCCCTGCCGGGCGAGAGGCGGAAGAACTGTTTGGGCGGATCTTCTTTGAAATCATCCTGCTCTATATAGAGGACGCGCGAGAACGGGACTTTTCGCGTTCCCGCGGAAGGGTCTTCCGGATTGTTGACGGCGTCGAGTTCTTCGACCTGGCCTTCGGGATAATTCGTGATCACGACGCGCAGAGGGCGCAGCACCGCCATCAGACGCGGCGCTCGCTTGTTCAGGTCTTCGCGAACGAAGTGTTCGAGCAGGCCGAGCTCGATGGTTCCGTTGGTTTTCGAAACGCCGATGGCGCGGCAGAAATTACGGAGCGCTTCCGGCGTGTAGCCGCGGCGGCGAATGCCGGAGATGGTGGGCATGCGGGGATCGTCCCAGCCGCGCACGTGGCCGTCGCGCACAAGCTGGAGCAGCTTGCGTTTGCTCAGCACCGTGTAAGTGAGATTGAGGCGATCGAATTCGACCTGCTGCGGGTGATAGATGCCGAGCTCATCGATGTACCAGTCATAGAGCGGCCGGTGGTCTTCGAATTCGAGCGTGCAGATGGAGTGCGTGATGCCTTCGATGGAATCCGACTGGCCGTGCGCAAAGTCATACATCGGATAGATGCACCACTTATTGCCGGTGCGGTGGTGTTCCGCGTTGAGGATGCGGTACATCACGGGGTCCCGCAGGTTGAGATTTTTCGACGCCATGTCGATCTTCGCGCGCAGCGTGCGGGAGCCATCGGGAAATTCACCGGCTTTCATGCGCGCGAAGAGGTCGAGATTTTCTTCGACGGAACGGTTGCGGTAAGGACTCTCTTTGCCTGGCTCGGTCAGAGTGCCACGATATTGACGGACCTCTTCGGCTTTGAGATCGTCGACGAAGGCTTTGCCGTCGCGGATCATCTGGATGGCCCAGTCATAGAGCTGCTGGAAGTAATCCGACGCGTAGAAGATCGCGTTTTCCTGGAAGCCGAGCCAGTGGACGTTGTCGATGATGGAATCGACATATTCCTGCTCCTCTTTTTCGGGATTCGTGTCGTCGAAGCGGAGGTTGGTTTTGCCGCCGAATTCCGCGGCGAGTCCAAAGTTCAGGCAGATGGACTTGGCGTGGCCGATGTGGAGATAACCGTTCGGCTCCGGCGGGAAGCGCGTGTGAACGCGGCCACCATACTTGTTCGTTTCGAGGTCCTGGAGGACGATATCGCGAACGAAGTTGGACGGCGCGGCGGGCGCGGCCGGATTAGCGTCGGGCGGTGTCATTTTTATCTAGTTTAAAGGGGCGGCGGAGGCTGAGCCGAGATTTGCCAGCGCGCGTTCAATACGGCGGAGGCAGGTCTCGCGGCCCAGGACTTCGAGAGTGCCGAAGAGCGGGGGCGCGGTTTTGCGTCCGCAGACGGCGACGCGGATGGGCTCAAACATTTGGCCGGCTTTGACGCCGAGGTCGGTGGAAGCGGCGCGGAGTGCGGCTTCGAGACCGTCGTGCGTGAAATCGGCGTTGGGGAGAACCTCTAGCGCCTTCTGGAGCACGCACGCGGCGAGAGCGGCGTCGCCCTTTTTCGGGATGAGCTCGGCGGGGTCGTAAGGCTTCGGTTCCGCGAAGAAGAAGTCGGCGACTTCCTGGACGTCGCGGAGGAGGCGGATGCGCTCCTGGATGAGCGGCGTGATCTGCAGCATCTTCGCTTCGTCAACTGGAACGAAAGGCATCAGCGCTTTGGTCAGATCGGCCGCGGGCATGGTGCGGATGGTTTCGGCATTCAGCCAGACGGCTTTCGCGTCGAACGGATCCTCTTCGGTGAAGTTGACGACGGCGTTGCTGCGGTTCACACCTTCGAACGAGAAGAGCTGGATGAGCTCTTCGCGGGTAAGCTGCTCGCGGTCATTCTTGGGCGACCAGCCGAGCAGGCAGAGGAAATTCATGAAGGCGTGCGGGAGGAAGCCGGCGTCGCGATAGGTGGTGACGGAGACGACGGGGCCGTGGATGCGCTTCGAAAGCTTGGCGCCGTTGGGCGCGACGAGCAGCGGGAGGTGCGCGAATTGCGGCGGTTCGAAGCCGGCGGCGCGGAAGATCAGGACGTGCTTGAAGGTGTTGGTGAGGTGGTCCTGCCCGCGGACGACGTGGGTGATGCGGAGATCGACGT
Organism: uncultured Solibacteraceae bacterium; assembly: GCA_964636715.1. Lineage (GTDB taxonomy): Bacteria > Acidobacteriota > Terriglobia > Bryobacterales > Bryobacteraceae > BOG-234. The sequence goes on from CAZWTH010000281.1 coordinate 27,935, forward strand.
CGTCGGCGCAGGAGGCGAGGTGATAGGTGGGGGTGCCGTCACTGCGGAGGAGCGCGAAGTCTTCGATATCGGCGGTGGATTTGGACTGGTCGCCATAGACGGCGTCAGAGAACGTGACGTCTTCGGGGGTATCGCGCGGGACGCGGAAGCGGATGACGAATTTTTCGCCGGCGGCGGCGCGGCGGTCACTCTCCTCGGGGGACATTTCGCGCTGGCCGGGGTTGGAGCGCCAGGCGCCGGCTGCGTGCTGGGCGTCGTCCTTTTCGGCGCCTCCGGCGTTGGGCGGAGTGAAGTCGCGATAGGCGAGGCCTTTGGCGAGGATGTCCGCGGCGAGCTGTTTGTGGAGGGCGAGGCGCTCGGACTGGCGGTACTGCTCGTCCCAGTTGAGGCCGAGCCAGTTGAGGCCTTCGAAGATGGAGTTGAGGGAGGCTTCGGTGTTGCGCTCGATGTCGGTGTCATCGATGCGCAGGATCATTGTGCCGCCGTTACGGCGGGCGTAGAGCCAGTTAAAGATGAAGGTGCGGGCGCTGCCGATGTGGAGGTAGCCTGTCGGCGACGGCGCGAAGCGGACACGGATCATGGGAACTTTCCTTGTAGCGGGGTCAGGTGGTTGGGGTCATTCGCAAAAACGAACCCAATTTTGGGGAAGGGGTTTGGAATGAGGGAGTTGGGGGTGGGGTTGGCGCAGTTTCGCGTTCGGGAGAGGCAATTCGAAAAGACGAGGGCAATTTGCCGGAGGCGTTGGGGGTTAGTGGGGGGTGCGGGCTTGTCCATGGTCTGGTGATAGCACGGGCTGGTTGCCCCGTTCACGCCCTGGCGCAGCATTTGGCGGTTAAGTCTTTTGACATCAACACAAAAAATCTGAGAGATTCTTGTACTGGCCCGACTGGCCGTCAGCAAGCCTGAAAGTGTAGCGAAATTAGGGAAATTATGTTGCGTGGATAATTTCGCTAAACTTGCTATAAATGGATCCGGTTCGCAATCCCTATGCGCCAGGCGCGGGTAGCCCTCCGCCTGAATTGGCCGGTCGAACCGACATCAGAAACGATATCGGGGTTCGGTTACACGCCCTTCTGCCTTCGCCATGCCTCATTCTCATCGGCTCCCCCGCTCCCGATCGACAGGGGTTCGCCTGACGGATACAGTCGAACGGGTGCGACTGGCCATATGCAACCATCGCCTTCGCGGTGGATGTTTGGGCCGCCGCTCCCGTGCCATAGTCTCCAAACGCCAGCACCCGAATGGGGTGGCCATCTGGCTTCACTGAGAATACCAGAGGAGGAACCCGAAGAAATCCGGCAGCGAAATACCATTCGCGAGGCTGTACCAGCTTTCCTTATAGCCGCAACGGGAGCAATGTCAGTCTTCGATTTTGATCTTTTTCGTGCCGGGGTGGTGGTTGGGGACACCGTCCAAAGTCAGATTTGTGAAATACTCAATCTCGCCTCGCGTGCCAGCTGGATATGCTGGGATCGTGAAGACATAGGTGAAAACCTCATTATTCGGGAGACTGTTTTGCGGCGCCATTCTCGACACTAAGACGGGTTTGACGGTGGCGAATCGGTCTTCGCCGACGAGTCTGTAATCAAGGGAAATATCTTTCACTCGGCTCGCCTGACCATGCCCGGTACCCCATGTCCACACCTCGAACCTGAATGGAATTGCTTCCGTGGCGCGGACTGAATCCGGGGGATATTCGTTCGTCGCGCACCCACTGCCAAAAGAACAATCGAGCAGCAGGGCCATCAGGGTGACTATAGCCAGAAAGCGGAATGTCAATCTCAACGTGACGTTAGCAAAACTGTACATAGTGGTTGAGCAAGGCGTAACCCGATGTGCGAAAGACGGCCGATTCACTCCATGCTCAGACGGGGGGCGCGATCCCAGATATACCTCCGTTCACACGGTACACCCTCCTTCAGCATTCAGGTTACTCGCGGCTTCGCGAAGCTCGTGGCGACCCGCAGCACCACACATTCGCGCGCTCCCAAATGACTCCATGTTCCATGCTGGGATGCACTTGATTACGATGTAATCCTTCTCAATTCTTTCCCGTCCCATCGAGAAAGCCGTTGATTGCGCTCACCACCTGTTCCCTGGACGTGAAGAAAAAACCCGTATGGGTACCAGAGACGCGCACAATTTTGACATTGGGCAACTCCCGCCGGACTCGCTCGACCGAGGCAGCCCGGAAGGGGGCCATGTATTTTTGTTCCCAGGCGAGGTTTGTTGCATCTCGAACCGGGTCACCATTGCGGACGTTCAGGAATGTCTCGGCATAGATTGCAAGCGCCGGGCAGCGAACCTTTGTGTAATCCCGCCGGCCGGCAAAAAGCGAGGTTGTGAGCACCACCTTCGCGACGCTGTCGCTCATCGCCGGCCGCACCGTCCTGTCCGCCTGGGCGACTACCATGCCGCGAATGTAAGCTTCGGCTCGGCTTACATCGCCAACTTCCGGGGCCCAGAACGCCCGCCATGCGTCCAGGGAAGCCATTGCGCTGGCTGGCGGATTCAGGTAACCCGGAGGAAGGGACTTTAACGCGGTCACGAAAGCCGAGTCGCTCCAATCGTACGCCGCATCGAGATATACGATACGGTCGACCCGCTCAGGATGGGCGCCCGCCATTGCGGTGATCTCGTTTCCCCCCATCGAGTGCCCCACCAGATTAGCCCTGGCAATGCCCAGAGCATCCATCAGGCCGCGAAGATCCTCAGTTAGCGTGGCCGTGTCGTACGGCCCTTTATCGTCGGACTGGCCATGCGCGCGCCGCGCGTAGGCGATAACTCGGAAGTGATCCGTGAAAGCGGGCGCGAGATCGTCAAAGATATGAGGGTTGTCACCGAATCCGTGGATCAGGATCAGCACCGGCCCGTGACCGCCCCAATCGAGATAGTTCAGGCGAATGCCGTTAGCGGTCACGAATCCACTTTTGTGAGGGGAGGTGTCGGACCAGGAGACCTGGCGATCGGGTCTCGGAGCCGGCGCCTGAGCGAGTATCGCTGTCGCGCAGCTAAGGCACAAAAGGAAAGGCGTGAAGCGAAACGCTCTCATTGGTGGTCTCCCTATTCCAGTCATTCTGGCTTGCGCCTTTGGGCCGGCACTGGATTATACACCGGGCAAGAGCTATTAAAATCATTGACCGTTTTTCGCAAGGCGGCTCGACGGTCATGTGCCGGCGATCAAGACTGCCCCATCTTTGCCGGTGATATTGGGTGGCTTCTTAGCGGCCCACGAACGTTACCCGCCCACGAACGGCCGTTTTTATTGCGGGATCAGGCAGAAGATGCAAAGAATTCATCGAACCAGGCAGGCGGAAGACTCGATGCTCAGGCGGAGATCGCCCTGAAAGATCACGCTTCCGGCCTGTCAACAAAGTTTTGATCCATCACGCCTCCCTCGCTTTTTGGAATTGCTACAACGGTCTGCCCGTTCTCGTCAGAGAACTTGCCGATCGAACGTTCGCGCTTTTGCGGCGCGACCAGCGGTATTCGTCGCTCCATTTCAGGAAAGTGGGCAGGTTTTGGCCGGCCCGAGTTGCTTGCACCACAGGACGCAAGCGTTGACACACTCGATGAAATACTTTGGTTCTGCACTGGAACCCGCGCCGGGCACGATGACCTCCTCGGCTGAGATTGCCAGCGCCTATCGTGCGGGGAGCTTTTTCACTCGGCGGCATCTCCCGGTTCAGGCCTTTCCGGCTCGGCCGGCCCTAATCTACCAGCTCGACTCTCTCTAGTACTGGACCCCCAAGGCATTGACGCGCGACGTCCTAACCACTACAGTATAAATAATTTGTAAGTAAATAAAAAATCAAGATGATCAAACCCGTCGGGTTTTAGTCAGCGGAGGCCTCTTGAACGTTCGCACTTTTGCTTTTCTCGCCACATTCACAGCCTGCATGATCGCGGCGCCGCTTGCCAGCGCGAATCAGATTCAATTCACCGCTGAGGGTGTGATCAACTCGACGAACATGTCGGCTTTCCAGTTCGGCCAGTCGATCACGATTACCTTTGTCTACGAATCTGACGGCGGTCCCCAGTTGATCCTGAACAACACTGCGTTTTACAACGATCACCTCAGCTATCTCAGCGTAACCAGCGGCGGCTATAGTTCCTCGTACAGCACCGGTACATTCGGTCAGATCAATAAGCAGAACAACCTGCTCAACTTTCTGGATGGCATCGGCTTCCAGTTTGCCGCGAGTTCGGACACTTACTCCTTCACCCATCCGCATGCCGTCAGCCTGGCTGGCGTCAACAGCAACAGCATGAATCAGACGTTCGCCGATCTGCAACTCAGCCTGCAGGCCACGCCGCCCACGGTCTGGAATGACTATGTCCTGCCCACCAGTTACGACCTGACCCAGTTTCCGACGAATCAGGTCATCCAGATGCACTTTTCGAATGGCGGGTTCCAGGCTGGCTTCACGCATCTGGTTATTCAGGATGTGACCAACGGGCCGTCGGCTCCGGAACCCGGCACGCTGCTGCTGTTGCCGCCGGCGATCGCACTGCTTGTCAGTTTCAGGAAAGCCGTTCTACGCCGTCAATAATAAACGTTGTACGATCCGCGGATCTCCTGTGGCGGCCCGCGCCAAACGGCGATTAGCGAGGTAAAGCACTAGAGGGCAGCCCCGTCGCTGGGAATCTACTGCGGCTTGTTCCCCAGATACAAGCGTTGATCTTCGGCCTCCGCGCATCGCACACAGATCGGGATGCAGTTGGAGTGCAGCGATTCGCCGCCACCTCTTAGCGGCGGTATCATCCGCCAGAGGGTCCATGGCGTGCTTACCGTGGAGCGCGGCTCACAATCCCAAGCGCAGTCCAGCCTGGTTCCCTATCGTCCTCTGCAGAAACGGTCATCGAAGCGGTCATTTTAGCGGCCATTGGTGGACGAATTTTCCTGTAACAAAATTCCATATACAATAGTTAAGTAACTATAAAACTGGACGGAAAAGCGGACACAGCATGGAGCAAGGTCGTCAGGAACTGCCGTCCCTCATGGAGCCTCTGCTCATCGGACAGGGTTTTCGCTCGCGCCCGATGCTCACCGACCTCGCGCTCGAACTCACCGGCTGCTCTGGATGCGTCCGTTTATGGACGGCAATGGCCGTGTGGCGCGCCTGATTTCCCGTCCGCCTTAGTCGAGACGCCGGCGCCGTCTGGTCTGTTGCACGTGGACTGGCGCGCCATGTCGAACGATACAAGACCCTTCTTGCCAATTGCGATCTAACGCGCCGCAATGATCTGGACGGCCGCGGCGCTCAGTGAGGAAGCATCTTCCGGCCGCGCTGGCCTCACGGTGGATGCCCCGAGAAGATTGGCTGACATGAGCATGTAGATTCAGTTATTAAGAACCGAATCGGCAGCTATTATTCTTGAACTCTGCGGCCCCACAAACCGTTGCGGATACCTATCATGGGGTCGCACCGGCTGCGGGTCTTAACCTGGAACAGATGCCGAATAACTGGCATCCTGACCTTTGGGATCCATTGCGGCCCTTGATTTCTCTTTCAGCCGCTTTTCGCAGAAATAAATGACACCCACCAGCAGGCTCACGAAGAGCAGATCCGATGCATAAACTCCCGCAATTCCCGACCACAGCAATCCAAAGCGAATTGTAATAATATCATGTGGGGTAACCAGCGTTCCATCGCTACCACTATGGTCAACGAAACGACGGAACATCAAGCAGTCCACTGCAACAAACCAAAGTGCGTGGATGGCATAAGCGATTTGTCGCTTGATCTCCGTGAGGAAACGATAGAGGACCACAGGAGGCAACGCACAGAACAGGTAAACCCCCATGCCAACCACAAACAATTCCTGGCAGTAGTCAGGCGACAACAGCGGGCTCCAAAAGCGGAGACCGCTGTCAGATACGCGAACTGTTTCAATCTGACCAAGAAAAAAAGACAGGATATACAGCACGACAAGCAGGATCGGGGTCCACGGCACGAAGTATGCTATGCCCCTCCGAGCTTTGTGGTTGTCCTCGCCGCTCGGGTTGTTTGATTCCGAACCATTTTCAGTCACCATTCGTACGATTCTACTCCAGCACACGAGGCACGCACGCGTCCGGCCAGTGCTGGGCTGCACGACATGCAAGTGAGGATTGAACGGATTTCTTTTGTGAGCCTCCTAACGTACGCGTTATGCTCATCATCGTGGAACTTTCTAGCGCCACTTATACCACTGGCCTTCGACGTTCAAGTAGGCGGCGGTGAGTGCATCCCCCGTATGTACCAGAACGTGTCGGAAAGGGATTAAAGCTTGAGAGGCCTGCGAGCTTGGTACAGGATCGATTAGGCGAATATCTGTGCCGCTCTTTTCGATCGCGATCCCATCGAGCACGTGGTCTTTGGAGGCACTTAACTCCTCATTTGTCGACCCAGAGCGGACACTTGACAGGAAAAACATAGATCCCCCGGGCTCGTCTACCTTTTTCGCAGCCGCCACACAGAGGCCATACACCTCGCTTATCGAGTGCGGTGCCACGGCAACCGCCACACTGCTCAATAAACCCTGAAGGTCCTTCTCGGAGAGTGGTGAATCAGGCAACAGTTCGCGAAGGCGCCGACTCGCCTCTGCTCTGTACTTCCCCTGAAGTTCGCCACGCCTAACTCTCCCAAGGTAGAGGTCATACCCCAAAGGGGTATCTTCGTGGAGCGCCCAGTCAATATCTTCTTCCCGCTTATTGTCGGGAAACGCTTCCTCAAAGCTCAGATACGCTTCCTTCGTCCCGGACCGTTGTGCTGACTGCCACGCTACTTCCTCCAATTCACCGATACGGCGGATCGCGGCCTGACGCGTCTCCGAAGCTGCTTTGCTGTAATTAGCAACCCGCTCAAGACTCGAACGGTTAGCGATTGAGCTAATAGCCCGAATCCTCATTTCGAGCTTTTTATCATGCAGGGCTATCGATTCCAGCTTCGCGCAAAATCGCTCACTGCCCGAGTCACAACCAGTTTTTGCTTTGGCTAATTCCTGGGGTGACGTAGCCCATGATAGGCGTGAGATTACCGTCAGCGATAGCATAACCACCAGCATGAGTCTTTTGATCGGCATCATATCGTTTCTCTCCAGTCCAAGGTCTAAGAGCTCGTTGAAATACCCAGTTTCGGCTACTCAGTCGCATGCAGAATCAACACAACTTGCAGCGGTAAAATTGACCGAAAAGCAACTGTCTGGGCCATAGGTTATCCTCATTTGGCGGTCCGCTGACTCACAGCGGATCTCCATCCGTCCCCGAGTTCTCTTGTTGTCGCACTCAGGACATCGCCCTGTTGAGCCTGAAACGAACTCGTAAAAGTCACTTCGCGCGATGCCACCGAAGCACGGCTTTTGACTTGGGTGATAGGGCGAAGGATAGATAGCTTCCCAGCGAAATAGACGCCATCATGGATCGTAAACAGTGGGACCTTCTCGTTGTTGACTGACACTGTGACCTTGCTGCGTGATCCGCTGGCTGCTAATTGATCACCCTTCTTCAACTCAACTAGAGACTCAAAACGCACCCACGGCAAACCGTTAGACGCCGCCTCATATTTTTCAAGGGGCATATCGGCTAAGGTCTTGAGTACTCCACCCGGCGACCCGGAGAAGCCGCCTCGCTCTTCCTTGAGTGGAACCAACGCGTCAAAGTCTTTCAGGGCGACTGCAGTCTTTGCGGTGCCGAACTGCAACGTGAGCGGAAAACTATTAGGGAGTGCCAGAAAGCACAAGTTCAGGAAAAATCCTTTTCCCGCGTTCACAGTAATGGGCGCCGCCAATGCGGCGGCCATTGACTTCGGGGTCATTTTTGCAATCAGTGGCGAATTCCCCTTCGAAACCGCGACGACCGGCAGTCTCTGGCCGTTCGCCTGGATCAGCGCTAGATCACCAACCCAAAAATTGGCCGGCTTGTCGTCCGCATTCGAGAGTTCGAGGTTGATTACGATTAGACCGTCTGTCGCCTGCTCTAGTTGACCGCCCAAGAAGCCCACTGGCGCATCCTGCTCGTGCCTGACAAGAGCGATCTCGGAAACCTCTTGCTTGTTAGCGCCGGAGGCAATCTCGATCACCGCCGCCGCTGTGTCATCATCGAACGGAAAATACGCTGGGACAGTCTGGGCATGAATGCCGCTCACTAGGTTGACTTCCCACTTCCAGATGTCGATCTTGGTGAGAGGCTGAGCAGCTATAACAGGCTGCGCACTCTTGCATCCCATCAGCGGAATTGCGATCGTGCAGATAAATAAAAATAGCGTCCGGTTCAACATATCTGCCCCCGTCGCCAGCTCGTTATGCCGCACTTCTCCAAGCCACCCAAATCGAAATGGGTGGAGTTAACCACGAAAGAGGGACTTGACCAGTAAATGGTGACCGCACCGGCGAGCCGGTATTCGAGCAGCACGCGCTTCACGTAGTATTGGGTGGCGGCGTCCGCTTTCGAAACGTCGATCGAGGAGAGCGCCCGATACACAGGCTGATTGAGCGACAGTTCGGTGGCGGCGGAAGAAATGGTTTGTTCGAGCTTCTGGGCCTCATCGCGAATGGCTTTGTTCGCATGCGTGGCGAACATCACGCCGATTTCATTGCCGGCAATAGCGAGTTCGTTGATAGCGTCGTCGTAGGGACGGAGCGTGTTGCTGACAGTACGGGCGCCCTTCACGCTGAGCAGGACGGCGACATCATGCTTAGCGGCATCCAGACGGGCTTGTACCCATGAGTCAAGTCCGCTTGCATCCTTCAATCCGATCCAGACGTGTGATGGATATGGCTGAGCGCAGAGCGCGGATGCGAGTAGTGGAACCGCTGCAATCGAGAGGAAGAGAGAGCGCATAATACTCCGGTTCGGGCGAGCTTCGCGAAACTGCGCCAGTATAACAGGTGGGTCCGGAAGCGACTGATCTTCCCGGCCGCGTCTTCCCGGCCGCGCCGGAGCATTCGAGCAGGATTTTCCGTGCGAGCAAGGCCGGCAGGATTAGAGGGGCTTCCTGGTCCAGGCGCCGTACTGCATCGGCCCGGTGATCTGGCAACCAAGTGCGACCACGGCCTCCTCAAGCCTGGCTGCCAGCGTCTGGTCCAGCGCGATCTCATCTGGCGGCGTAATTCCGAGGTCCGCCATTCGGGGTAATACGCTCAGAAGGGTGTTGGCGATCCACGGATAGAGGAACGAGCCGCGCCCGCCGCCCATCACGGCCTCCGCGACAACAGTCGGGAAAGGAAGGCCGGCGTCCAGAAAGGTCTTGCCAACGCGGCGCCCAAAATCCGGCGGCGCCCCGCTTCGCCGAAACACTTCGGCCAGCAACCAGTAGGCCTGGTCCCATAGCGCGCACGGAGGGCCGGAGGAATTTGCATTGGTGAAATCCATTTCATGAAATGCCACAATGCCACCCGGCTTGAGAAAGCGCGTCAACTGGCGGATGGTAGCCGCGGCTTCGGGCTGATAGAACAATATGTAGCGGCCCACCACGGCGTCGAAGTGTTCGGCGGTGGAAAAATCATCGAGGTTGGCGGTCTGGAACGAGACCCACGAAGAACAGCCCTGTTCCACCGTGCGCTGGCGCGCGCGCTCCAGCCCTTTCGCATCGCGGTCCAGGCCGACGACGCGGCCGCTGGGTCCAACGATATCCGCCGCAAGCAGCGCGACATCTCCGACGCCGGACCCGAGATCCAGCACGCGCATCCCGGGCGCGATGCCTGCCGCTCGAAAAAATCTTTCGGTATACGGGCGCAGCAGGCGCGCCTGAAACATCAGGCGCTCCTGTTCCTGCACGGATTGTCCGAGAACGTAGGCGGCGGAAGAACTCACCGGAACAGCCTAACACGGTGGGACTGCATTGGAATTCGATTCCGGGCGGGACGGCTGCGGCGAAGGAAGAATGGTGGTGAAAAGAAGGGCGCGGCAGCGTATCGTAATCAGTGTGAGAGATTGCGGGGATTGGGCCGGCCGGAAGGCCGGCCGCAGGGCCGAAGCTTCCGGCCTCGTGTTGAATGATTTTCTGGTGACGTGCGGCGAAAGATGACTGGGCGGTTTGCGGTAATTGCGGATATTCATGGAAATCGGTGGGCGCTGGAGGCGGTGCTGGAGGATATCGCGTCGCGGGGAATTCGCGAGATCGTCAATGCGGGCGATCATCTGGCCGGGCCGCTCGATCAGGCGGGGACGGCGAAGCTGCTTGAGGGGCTGGGGCTGGCGAGCGTTGCCGGAAATCAGGATCGGGAATTGTTCGACGGCCCTCATGGAGCGTGGCTTCGGAAGATGCCGATGCGGCTGGAATTGGCGCCCGGCATCCTGATGTTCCACGGGACGCCGGAGCGGGATGATGTTTATCTGCTGGAGTCGGTTGGGGCGGATGGGCGGGTTTCGATTGCGACGGACGAAGAGATTGCGGAACGGCTCGGGTCTTTTTCGCAACGGCTTCTGATTTGCGGGCATACGCATATTCCGCGCGTGGTGGAATCGCGCGGACGGATGATTGTGAATCCCGGGAGTGTGGGGCTTCCGGCGTATTCCGATGATTTGCCGGTGCGGCATTTGATGGAGACCGGGAGTCCGGCGGCCCGGTATGCGATTGTGGAGGGCTGGAGAGTGGAGTTGGTTTCCATTCCATACGATTTTGAGAGCGCGGCGGAGGCGGCGACGCGGAATGGCCGTCCCGATTGGGCTCTCCGGCTGCGGACGGGGCGAACTGCGTGAAGTATTCGGGTCTGCTTTTTCTGGCATTGCTGTTGACCGGCGCGTGCTCGGCGCAACCGCCGGCATTTGTGGGGCGCATTGAACCGATTTCGACGCCGCTGCGTTCGACGTGGCACGCGGGATGTCCGGTGGGTCCAGACCAGTTGCGGCAGCTCACTCTTTCCTACTGGAATTTCGAGAAAGTGCCGATGACTGGGGTGCTGGTGGTGGATAAAGACGTGGCCGAGGAGGTCGTCGGGATTTTCCGGGAGCTCTTCCAGCACCGATTTTTAATTGAGAAAATGACGCCGGTTGAGGACTATCAGGGTAGCGACGATGCTTCGATGGCGGCCAATAATACATCGGCGTTCAATTGCCGGGATATCACCGGGCAGCCGGGGAAGTTTTCGAATCATAGCTGGGGGCGGGCGATCGATATTAATCCTCTGACGAATCCGTATGTCAAAGGCGACAAGGTTCTGCCGCCCGCGGGGGCGAAATATCTGGACCGGACGAAGGAATTTCCGGGGTCGATTCTGGCGGATAGTTTTATCGTGAAGCGGTTTGCGGAGAAGGGGTGGACGTGGGGCGGAAGCTGGTCTGACCGGAAGGATTATCAGCATTTTGAGAAGCCGGTGGCGCATTGACGGGTTTCGCCAGGTGGCGTATATTTAAAGACAGGTGGCGGGAGGCTGCCGGACATGAAAACTGCGGGATCTGTGCTGCAGCTGGTGGTGAATTCGAAACCACGCGGTAAGCATCGGGAGAGCAGCGAGCAACTAGTCGATATCGGCCCGCGCTCGGTACCCTGGTCCGCCGTGAATGCGTTCAGCAAGCGACTACAAATCGAGCCTGCCGCGCTGCTCAAGCTGATCGGCATTACGGAGCGAACGGCGCTTCGCCGCAAAACCGAGGGTTATCTCAAACCGGATGAAGCGGACCGGCTGTTGCGAATCGGCAGAGTTCTGGAAGAGGCGACGAGGGTTTTCGGGGAAGAATCCCGCGCGGCGGGTTGGCTGAGCGATCCGAGTCCGATCTTCTACGATGAGGCGCCGATGAAGTATCTGGACTCCGACGGAGGGACACAGGCCGTGATGCAGGAAATCGGCCGGATCGGCTACGGATTGTTCGCCTGAGTGCTGACCTGGAGGATTGTAATTCCGGACTACGCCGCCGAGCCACTGTCCGGAGCCGGAGCCGCCATTTGGGGCAACCGGTGGAATTCACCCGGTGTTGCGATGGTCTACACCGCCAGCAGCCGTCCGCTGGCAGTGCTGGAGATGCTGGTGCATCTCACACGCAATCGCCTGCCTACAAGTGCGGTATTGATTCCGATTGAAATCGCGGATGAGTTGATTGAGGGAATTCCCGAATTGCCCTATGGGTGGAACAGCCATCCTTACGGGCGGGAAACGCAACTGATTGGCGACCGGTGGGTTGCGGAGGAGAGGTCGGCTGCGATGTTCGTCCCGTCCGCGATTATTCCCGCCGAACGGAACATTTTGATTAATCCGAATCACGCGCGGTTCGGTGAAATTCGCGCTGGCGACGCCGAACCGCACGCGTTTGACAGACGTCTTTTCGGACTGCGGTAATTACGCCGCGTCCAGCATCTTCTGCAGATCGCCCTTGCCGACGGCGCCGACCTTCGATCCGACAATCTGACCGCCCTTGAAGAGCAGGATCGTCGGGATGCCGCGCACCTGATAGCGCATGGCGGTCTGGCCGTTCTCATCGACATTCAGCTTGCCGATTTTGGCCTTGCCGGCGTATTCATCGGCGAGCTGATCGATGATCGGGGTCATCTGCCGGCAGGGGCCGCACCAGGTCGCCCAGAAGTCCACCAGGACAGGGGTATCCGACTTGAGGACATCAGCGTCCCAGGCGGCATCGGTAAAATTCAGTGTGTTGGCTCCAGCCATTGTCTTTTTTCCTCGTACGAAAGTTTAGATTTCCGAGCGGCCCAAAAGATTCATGCCGCGTTACAGCCGTTGGTAAAGCTCTGAATACGCACGGGCCGAGGGCTCCCACGAAAAATCCTTACGCATGCCACGTACCATCCGGGCGGCCCAGTCTTCGCGGCTCTCCCAGGCGTCGCAGGCCCAGGCAACCGCGGCCAAAAGCGAATCTCCATTGTAATCATCAAACTTGAAGCCGGTGGACTCGTCGATTGTATCGTCGAGACCGCCGGTGGCGCGAACTACGGGGACCGTTCCGTACTTCAGGCTGTAGATCTGATTCAGACCGCAGGGTTCGTACCGGCTGGGCATCAGGAAGATGTCGCTGCCCCCTTCGATGCGGTGGGCGAGGGGATCGTTAAAACCGAGACGGACGGCGACCTGATCAGGGTGGTCGCGCACAAGCCCGAGGAACATCTGTTCGAGAGCGAGATCGCCATCGCCCAGAACGACGAGGCCGGCGCCGCGCGCGAGAATGCGCTCCGCGACGGGCGCCAGCAGGTCAAATCCTTTCTGTTCCGCGAAGCGGGAGACGATGCCGATGAGGGGACGATCCATCATGGATGCGGGCAGGCCCATTTCCTTGAGAAGGGCTCGCTTGCATTCGAGCTTTCCGGCAAGATTTTCCGGGCTGTAGTTGGCGGCGATGTGGGGGTCGGTGGCGGGATTCCAGCGGGTGTAATCGACGCCGTTGAGAATTCCGGAGAGGACGGCGGAGCGGTGGCGGAGAAGACCGTCCAGCCCGAAGCCGAACGGCTCGGTCTGGATCTCTTCGGCGTAGCGGCGGCTGACGGTGCTGACGGCGTCCGAGAAAACAATACCGGCCTTCATGAAGTTGATTTGTCCCCAGAATTCAAGCTGTTGCGGATTGAAGAGGTGGCGGGGGAGACCGATCTCGCCGAAGCGGGCGGCGGGGAATAGTCCCTGGTAACCGAGGTTGTGGATGGTGAAGAGGGTCTTCGCGCCGGCGAAGTCGGGGTCGCCGGCGAGGTTTTCGCGGAGAAAGACGGGAAGCAGGGCCGCCTGCCAGTCATGGCAATGAAATACATCGGCGGGGAAAATGCGACGGGAAATCTCCAGCGCGGCCCGGGGGAAGACGGCGAAACGGATGTCGTTATCGGGGTAATCGCCGTTTTGATTGCCATAGAGGCCGGGGCCCCGGCCTTCGGCGCCGTAGAGCTCAGCGTTTTCAACAAAATAATGAGTGACCGAACCAGAACCGATCTCTTTTGTGCCCGCCCAGACGCCGACCGGAACCTCACCCGCGCCGAAGGGGACGGGGAGCGAATCGATGATTTTCGAAGTGGGGGCGTCGGCCGCGTTCATGTAGCGGGGGACGACGACGGCGACCTGATAGCCCTGTTCGGCGAGGGCCGCCGGAAGAGCGCCGAGGACGTCCGCAAGGCCGCCGCTGCGGGCCCACGGGCTTACTTCGGAAGAGACCATCATGACCCGGCGACGCAACATATCCATATTTAACTTAATGGTAGACTTGAGGTCATCACTTGAGGTCATCACTTGAGGTTATTCAGGGCGGAAGTGTCTTGAAGCGATTGTTACCCCGAATCAGCCTGCACGCTGCGGACACGCCCCTTGCGGCAGCCGTAACCCTGACCTTTTGCGCGCTTTTTGCCGGGCAGCAGGCGCGCGCGGAAACGCTGCAGCTGGAATCGAACGAGACGCTGTTTTGCGTGATGGCGGCCGTGAATGCGGCGGGCTACGACGAGGGCGTCAATCTTCCGGACAATAACCCTCTGCGCAAACAGATTCGGGACCATCTGGCTTCCATGAAGATCCCCGTACTGCCGGAGCTGAAGCAGTATTACCGGAAGCACATGCAGCGGGTGGGGACGCAGGATCTTTCGCAGTACATCTCCTGGGCTTTCGCGGTCAACGGCGCGCCGGACTTTGCGTGGAAGGGCCGGGACGTGGACGTGCCGCCGGACGCGCTGGCGCTGGATGGTTTTCAGCCGCTGATGATCGATTTTTACCGGCAGGCTGGCCTGGCCGGGCTCTGGAAGCAGGTGCAGCCGGTTTACGATGCGGAGATCGCGCGTTATCACAAGCCGATCCTGGCGATGACGGGGACGGTGGACGCGTATCTGCATTCCTCGGTCGCGGATTTTCCGGGACGGAAGTTTCACGCGATCGTGGAGCCGCTGATGCAGCCGCAGCTCATTCAGACGAGGAGCTATGGCGACGATACCTATGTGGTGATTTCGCCCGCGGCGAATCCGCCGATGTACGACATCCGGCACGCGTATTTGTTTTCGCTGATCGATCCGCTGATGCTGACTTACCGGGTGGATATTCAGCAGAAGCGTTCGCTGCTCGATCTGGTGGGCAACGCGCCCATGCCGGAGGAATACAAGTTCGATATGGTGCTGCTGTGCAGCCAGAGCATGGTGAAGGCGATTGAAGCGCGGCTCGATAAGGATAAAAACGCGGTGGAACAGGCGACGCGCCAGGGCTACATCCTGACGCCGCTCTTTTACGAGCAGCTTGCGGCGTTCGAGAACCAGCAGCAAGGCATGCGGTTTTATGCCGACGAAATGGTCAATGCGATCGATCTGAATCGGGAAAGCCTGCGGCTTTCCACGGTGAAGTTCGATGCGGCGCCGCTGCAGCGGACGGCAAAGAAGGTGGAGATCGCGGCGCCGGAGCCGGAGCTTTCGCCCGCGGGCAAGACGCTGCAGAAAGCGGAGAACCTGTTCAGCGCGCGGAGCGAAGCGCCGGACAATCTGCAGGAATCGAAAAATCTCTTCATTAAGGCGCTGGAGCAGAAGGGCCAGCCAGCCGAACGCGCGCAGGCGTGGTACGGGATGGCGCGGATCGCGATGATCGAGAAGAAGGGATCGACAGCGCAGCAGCTTTTCGAGAAAACGCTGGAATCTTCGCCGGACGATTTTGTGCGGGGCTGGACGGATGTCCAACTCGGGAGCATTTACCGCTCCCAGCATGACATCGATAAGGCGACTCAGTATTACAAAGACGCGCTCGCCGTGAGTGGGGCGTCGGACAAGGCCAAACAGATGGCCCAAAGCGAGTTAAAAGCAATTTCCCAAAGTCAGGAGAAACAAACACCATGAGGCGCATCGCCATTCTACCCATCGGTCTCGCCGCCGCTCTTGCGGCGTTCAGCCAGACCGCACCCGCTCCCAAACCCGCCGGAGGAGCAGCCACTCCCGCCGGCGCGGCCGCGCCCGCGGCGCCGGGCGCAGCCGAAGCACCGAAGGGCCCGCATCCGAAATCCGCTGAAGAAAATCAGGCGCTGCTTGACATGTTCAAGGCGCAGGATCCGGATTCGCAGATCAAGGCCGCACAGGACATTCTGGACAAATTTCCGGACACCGATTACAAGGCGCAGGTGCTGCTCGTGCAGGCGCAGGGCTACCACGAAAAGAAAGATGACCCGAAGGCGATCGTAGCGGGCGAGAAGTCGCTCGAAGCCGATCCGAAGAGCTACGAAGCGCTTCTTCTGCTGGCGGAGATCTATTCGCGCACGACGCGTTCGACGGACCTCGACATGGACGATCGTCTTGCGAAATCCGACAAGTATGCTCATGACGCGCTGACGGTTCTGGCGACGGCCGAGAAGCCGAAGCCGGATATCACGGACGAACAGTGGGCGGGCGTGAAACAGGGCGAGACGGAGCGGGCTTATATGGCGCTGGGGCTTTCCGCGATCCTGAAGAAGAAGTATGACGAAGCGAAGACCGATCTGGAAAAGGCGATGAGCCTGTATCCGGATCCGCTCGACATGCTCTACATCGAGCGCGCTTATACCGCGGCCAAGCGTTATGACGATGCGCTGACGTGGATTGCCAAAGTCGAGGCGAACCCCGCGCCGGAAGCGGCGCAGTTCAAGGACATCGCGGGCAAGGACAAGACGCGCGTCGAGGCGTTGAAGAAGCAACCGCAGTAAAAAGGAGAGAGTGGGCCGGTCCCGAAAATGAAAGCGAATCTGGACGAGCTGGAACAATCGCTCGGCTACGCATTCCGGGACCGCGCCCTGCTCGACAGAGCGCTCACGCACAGCTCGAGCGCGAATGAACTGGGGGGGCCGGCGCCTGCAATGGGCGAAGGACCCGATCCCGAATCACCGATATCCCTGAGCCGCCGTGACAACGAGCGGCTCGAATTTTTGGGAGACTCCATTCTCGGCTGGGTAGTCAGCGAATGGCTGTTCTCCCGCTTCCGCGATTTCACCGAAGGCCAGCTTTCCCTGCTGAAAAATTATCTGGTGAGCGCAGCGCATTTGCTGGCGGCGGCGCACCGGCTCGATCTGGGCCGCTATCTCTATCTGGGGCGCGGCGAGGAGACCGGCGGAGGCCGGTCGAAGCAGCGGCTGCTGGTGAACGCGTTCGAGGCCGTGCTGGCAGCGATTTATCTGGATGGCGGCGCGGATGCGGCGCGCGCGGTAGTCATCCGGCAGACCATTCCCACCGAAGAAGAATTGATGGCGCTGGCGGGAGCGGGCCCGCCCCGCGATTTTCGCGCGGAACTCGACCGCCTGGCGCGCGACCGGTCGCTTCCCCGCCCTGAGTATCAGGTGGTGGGGGAGAGCGGCCCGGGGCATGCGCGCACGTTCATTGTGGAAGTGCGGCTGGGCCGCGAGTACGTTGGATCCGCGGAAGGATCGTCGAAGAAACTGGCTTCGCACAATGCGGCGCGGCAGGTATGTGAGCTGCTGCGAGATGACCGTGCGGTGATCTGAAGTTTCTACACTGTAAGCCGACATCAAACCGGCCTGGACCGTTGCGAACACCCGGCCAGCGCGATTCACAATCGCGCGCAGGATTTCATCCTGCCTCACGCGCACTCCACACCGGAGGGCGCTTCAGGCGAGTTCCGCTTTTTTGGTTTCGGGCAAAGTAAAGACGAGGATTGCGCCCAGCGCGAAGAAGGCGGAGTTCAGGGTGAGCGACGCACCGATGCCGTAGCGGTCTGCGAAGAAGCCGACAGTCCAGGGCGCGAGCGCGCTGCAACCCCGGCCAATGTTGTAGACAAAGCCGAGACCGGCGCCGCGGACGCCGGTGGGATAAAGCTCCGAGAGCATTGTGCCGAACATGCTGAAGAACCCAGTGCCGGTGAAGCCAATGGCGGGACCGAGGGCGAGCAGAGTTTGTTCGTTGCGGGTGGCGCCGTAAATCGGCGTGAGGATCGCGGCGGCAATCACGTAGAGCACGAAGGCGGGGCGGCGGCCGATTTTATCGGCGAGCCATCCGAACATCACGTAGCCCGCGAAGGCGCCCAGCTGCATGGGGATCACGTAGCCGCTGCTTTTGACGATGGTGAGCCCGGCTCCGCCTTTATCGGCCGATGCGGAGAGAAAGCCGGGAATCCAGGTGAAGAGGCCCCAATAGGCGAAAAGGACGGAGCTCGCGAGGAGCGAGGCGAGAATCGTGCGGCGGCGGAGAACGCCCTGGAAGATTTCGCCGGGCATGGCGCGATGGTGCGCGGTTCGCTGCCAGATTTCCGGTTCCTCCACGTGGCGGCGAATGAGGAGCGCGAGCAGCGCGGGGAACAGACCCGCGAGAAACAAGGCGCGCCAGCCGAAGCGCGGCAAAATCAGGGCCGTCATGCCGGCGGCGAGCATGTAGCCGAGAGCCCAGCCGGACTGCATGATGCCGACCGCTTTCGCGCGGTGTTCCGGCGGCCATGTCTCCGCGACGAGAACCGCGCCGGTAGACCACTCCGCGCCGAGGCCGATGCCGATCACGGCGCGCCAGAACAGCAGCGACGCGAGGTTCCAGCTGGCGGCGGTTCCAGCCGAGGCGAGGCTGAAGATGAGGATCGAGAGGATCAGCGAGCGGGCGCGGCCGATGCGATCAGAGAGGATGCCGAAGACGATGCCGCCCGCCGCGGAGAAGGCGAGAGTGAAGGAGCTGACGAGGCCCGCCTGCGCGGCGCTCAGATGGAAAGCATCGCGCAGAACGTTGATGGTGAGGACGAACAGCAGGACGTCCATCGCGTCCAGCATGTAGCCGGCCTGCGCCGAAAAGAGGGTGATCCACTGCCGGCGGGTAATGGATCGCATCTGGACAGCCTACCAGAATTGCTTAGTAGGATTTGGCGATCACGACGCGGCGGTCGACCTGTTCGCCCGTGATGATGCACTTGCCGGCGCCATCGTATTCGTCATTGAGCGGGATGTTGCGAACCGTGGCCTTGAATTCCTTCAGGCGGGCGTCGCAGGCGGGATCGTCTTTGACGTGCGCCATGACGAATTTGCCTCCACCTTTTTCAGCGGTGACGTCACGGAGAATCGATTCCACTTCGCCGATCGAATTCGCCAGCACCGTGTTGTCTTTGAGACGGGCGCGGGCGGCGGCCAGCATATCCGACTGCATGGTTTCGAGGGTCGCGGTCACCTTGCCCGCGATGCCTTCCTGCGGCAGGATCTCTTTCGTACCCGTGTCGCGCCGTTTGAGCACGATATTGCCGGACGCGAGATCGCGGGGGCCGAGTTCGAGAACGACGGGAATCCCGCGGCGCTCCCAATGGAAGAATTTGGCGCCGGGATTCTGGCCTTCGCGGTCGTCGACCTTCGAGCCGGTATCGGCGGCGATGCGGTGCGCGGCTTCGAGCACCGCGGCGCGCTCTTCGTCTTTCCGGAAGATGGGCACGATGACGGATTTGCGGGGCGCGAGCTTCGGAGGAAGCACCAGGCCCTTGTCATCGGAGTGGCTCATGATGAGTCCGCCGATGAGACGCGTGGAAACGCCCCAGCTCGTCTGCCAGACGTATTCGAGCTGGCCCTCTTTGCTCTGGAATTTGACGTCGAATGCTTTACCGAAGTTCTGGCCGAGATCGTGGCTGGTGCCGGCCTGCAGGGCGAGGCCGTTCTGCATCATGGCTTCGATCGAGAAGCTGCGGAGCGCGCCCGCGAATTTTTCGGTCTGCGTTTTAACGCCGCGAATCACGGGCATCGCCATCACGTTTTCGGCGACGTCGGCGTAAACGTTCAGCATGCGGACGACTTCTTCTTTCGCTTCCTCATGCGTGGCGTGCGCGGTGTGGCCTTCCTGCCAGAGGAATTCCGTGGTACGCAGAAACATACGGGTGCGCAGTTCCCAGCGGAGCACGTTCGCCCACTGGTTATAAAGGAGGGGCAGATCGCGGTAACTTTGCACCCAGCGGGCGAAGAAGTGGCCGATGATGGTTTCCGACGTGGGGCGAATCACGTAAGGTTCTTCGAGCTTTTTGCCGCCGGCGATGGTGACCACGGCCAGTTCGGGCGAGAAACCTTCTACGTGTTCGGCTTCCTTTTGCAGAAAGCTCTGGGGAATCAGGAGCGGGAAGTAGACGTTTTCGTGGCCGGTCGCCTTGAAGCGCGCATCGAGCTCGCGCTGGAGCACTTCCCAAACGGCGTAGCCGTTGGGCCGGATCACCATGCAGCCTTTGACGATCTCCGCCGGCTCCGCCATATCTCCCTGGAGGACGACGTCCTGATACCAGGCGGCAAAGTCTTTCTGACGGGGAGTGATGGGCGATTCAGCCATAACGTTTGTCTTTTAGATCTGGCGCACGGAGGTGTGCGCCTGATTTCTTCAGAGTAACGTATCGCTCTTATAATTGGGCATGTCCTTCGACGGAGCGCGCGTTCTTTCACTGGAAAGCCGGCGCGCCGAAGAGATGGCGGCGCTGGTTCGGCAGCAGGGCGGTGCGCCGTTTGTGGCGCCCTCGATGCGGGAAGTCGAACTTGGGGAGCATGCGGAAGCGTTTGAGTTCGGCCGCCGGCTGCTGGCTGGGGAGTTCGATGGAGTGCTTCTGCTGACAGGCGTGGGAACACGGCTGTTGTGGAAGACGTTGCTCACGCGGTTTGCGGAAAGCGATCTGAAGGCGGCGCTGGCGCGAGTCACGATCATTGTGCGCGGGCAGAAGCCGTCGGCGGCCGTTCGCGAAATCGGGTTCGTTCCGCAGGTACAGGTTCCGGAACCGAATACCTGGCGGGAGATTCTGGATACCATGCGCGGCCGCGAAGAGCGGCGGATTGCGATTCAGGAGTACGGGAAATCGAATGCGGCGCTGATCGATGGGTTGCGCGAGCAGGGACGCGAAGTTTCCACGGTGAGAATTTATGGCTGGGCGCTGCCGGACGACACGGCGCCGATGCGCGAGGCGGCGGCGCGGCTGGCGCGGCGCGAGTTCGATATTGTGCTGCTGACGGCGTCGATGCAACTGATCAATCTGATGAAGGTTGCCGGCGAGTTGGGCGTGGAGCAGGAGGCGCTCGAAGGATTGCGCGCCGCCCGGATTGGCTCGATCGGCCCGACTACCAGCGAGACGGTGGAAGAATACGGACTGAAGGCCGATTTCGAGCCCAGCCATCCCAAAATGGGGTTGCTGGTGAACGAAATGGCGGCGCGCTGATTCCGCGAGCCTCGCCGGATTCAC
Source organism: uncultured Solibacteraceae bacterium (assembly GCA_964636715.1). GTDB lineage: Bacteria > Acidobacteriota > Terriglobia > Bryobacterales > Bryobacteraceae > BOG-234. Next base: position 48,956 of record CAZWTH010000281.1, read on the forward strand.
CCTTCCGCTGGCCGTACAATGGAGAATTACCCGTGTCGTCAACTCCGCTCAATTTCCACCTCGAAAAGTACGAGGGGCCGCTTGACCTGCTGCTGGATCTGATCCGGAAGCAGCAGATCGACATCCGCGATATTCCCATTTCGAGCATCACCGCGCAGTATCTGGAGTACCTGCAGAAAGCGCGGGAGATGGACCTGAACATCGGCGCCGAGTTCGTGTTTATGGCGGCGACGCTGATCCAGATCAAATCGAAGATGCTGCTGCCCACGGACCCGGCCCTGCGCAAAGAAGGCGAGGCCGAGGAAGATCCGCGCGAAGAACTGGTGGAGCGGCTGCTGGAGCATGAGCGCTACAAGAACGCCGCCGAAATGTTGCAGCAGAAGCGGCTCATCGAGGAAAACGTCTGGTCCAATCCGCAGATGAAGGAGTTCGCGGCGGAAATTGAAGACCCCGGTCTGGCCGTGGACATCTTCGACCTGGTGAAGGCGCTGAGCGCGGTGATGGAGCGCATCCAGAGCCGCCCCATTTACGAGATCAACGATGAAACGGTCTCGGTGAGCGACATGGTGGCGCATCTGCGAACGCTGCTCCGCGAATCGAAAAAAGACCGGCCCGTGTTCATCCTGCAGGTAATGGAGCAGCAGCGCAGCCGCCGCGCGATGATCTGCCTTTTCCTGGCCGTTCTGGAGATGGTGAAGATACAGGCGGTCCAGATTCTGCAGAAGGATTTGTTCGGCGAAATCGCGCTCGGCAAGGGCGAGCGTTTCGACGAAGCTTTCCAGCAGCCGGTGGTCGCTCTGGAAGAAGATTACAAGTAGGAACGAACAAGCCGATCTCATGTCGCAATCCGAAAACGAACAGCTGGCCGAGTCGCCGGAAGAACAAGTGGACGCGCAGGCCGAGCCGCTGCCTGAGGTGGAAGCGCAGCCGGAAGCATCGCCCGGCGACGAAACCCTGGCAGTGAGCTTTTCCGCCGAAGAGATTCTGGGCGCCGAAGCGCCGGCGGAACCGGACGGTCCGCTGCCCGTGGAGGATGCGGCGCTGCGCGCCACGCTCGAAGCCATCATCTACGTTACGGACGAGCCGCTCACCGTCGATCAGATCGCGGAAGCCATCGAACAGCCGCGCGAACGCGTGGTGGCGCTGCTCGAACAGCTTTGCGCCGAGTACGACAAGCCGGAGCGGGGACTGAGCATCCGCGAGATCGCCGGCGGATTCCGTATGACGACGAAGGCCGAGCATCACGATGCGGTCCGCCGCTTCGTCCGGAATCTGAATCCGCCGATGAAGCTTTCGTTGCCCGCGCTGGAAACGCTGGCGGTGATCGCGTACAAGCAGCCAATCACGGCGCCGGAAATCATGGAGATTCGCGGCGTGCAGGGGGCGGGCGTGCTGAAGACGCTGCTCGATCGCAAACTGATCGCCCCGGCCGGGCGCAAACAGGTGATCGGCAAGCCCATCCTTTACAAGACGACGAAGGAATTTCTGGTTCAGTTCGGTCTGAAGAATCTGAATGAACTGCCGACTCTGAAGGAATTCCAGGAGATCGGAAGCCTGAGCGGCGGCGAGCCGGACGCGCCTGTTCAGGCCAACCTGATTGAAATGCCCGCGCCTTCCGACGAAGAGGGCGAAGCGCACGAGAGCGATGCCGTGGCGCCGGAAAATGTGGAAACGCAAAACGCCGAGGCCGAACAGGCGGAGAGCGAAAGCAACTCGTCCGATACGGCCGAGCCGGGAACCGAGTAGCCCGTGGCGTCTGAAGAACGTCTGCAGAAGATACTCTCCGCGGCCGGCGTGGCTTCGCGCCGCAAGGCTGAGCAACTGATCGTGGAAGGCCGGGTGACCGTGAACGGGAAAGCGGTCACCGAACTCGGCACGAAGGCCGATGCGGAACGCGATCACATTAAGGTAGACGGCAAGCTCATCCACCAGCCTGCCCGGCACGTTTATATCGCGCTTTATAAGCCCGATTGCGTGGTCAGCACGGCGAGCGATCCGCAGCGCCGGACCACGGTGCTCGATCTGATGCACGGCGTGAAGGAGCGCGTGTATCCGGTGGGGCGGCTCGATTATCACAGCGATGGATTGATCCTGCTGACGAATGACGGTGAATTCGCCAACGCCATTACCGCGGCGAAGAGCCATGTGGTCAAGACTTATCTCGTAAAAGTGAATGGAACGCTCACGGCGGATGAGGAGGAGCGTTTTCGTACCGGCGTTCCTTTGAGCGGACGGCGGACGGCTCCGGCGAGCCTCAAGTTAGTGCGGCGCGGCGACAATCCGTGGTACGAAGTCCGGCTGATTGAAGGACGCAACCAGCAAATCCGGACGATGTTTAAGCACTTCGGGAGACTGGTCGAAAAATTGCGTCGCGTTCGTATCGGGAACGTGGAGTTGGGCTCGCTTGAGAAAGGCGAGTTCCGCTATCTGGCGCCCGAAGAGGTTGCAAAGCTCATGCGGCTGGCAGGGATGGGAAATGATCGTCAACAGCGCACTCCTCAGAGATAGCAAAACCATCGCGGTGGTGGGGCTTTCGAGCAATCGCCGGCGGCCGAGCTATGGCGTCTCGGAATACATGCAGTCGATGGGGTACCGGATCATTCCGGTGAATCCTCAGGAGACGGAAATTCTGGGTGAGAAGGCCTACGCGTCGCTCGATGACGTGCCTGAGCGCGTGGACATCGTGAATGTTTTTCGCCGTTCGGAATTCGTGCCGGAGATTGTGGATGCGGCGATCCGGATCGGCGCGAAGTGCGTCTGGATGCAGGAAGGCGTGATGCACGAAGAGGCGGCGGCGAAGGCGCGGGCGGCCGGCCTCGAAGTCGTGATGAACCGGTGCATTTTGAAAGAGCATCGGAGGATGCGGTAAGAATATACTTGACGGGTCCACTGTTTTCGGCTATGCTGAATTCATGGAAGTTAAGTCTCCCAAGACACTTAAAGACGCAATCGCCTACTTTGCTGACCCCGACAACTGTGTTACTTACATGGTTGCGAAGCGTTGGCCGAACGGCGTAACGTGTCCGACCTGCGGTAGTGCCAAAGTCACCTGCGACGCCAAAGGGCGGCGCTGGCAGTGCTCCAGCCATCACCCGAAGCGTAAGTTCTCGCTCAAGACGGGTACGATCCTTGAGGACTCCCCGCTCGGCCTTGATAAGTGGCTTCCGGTTATCTGGCTGGTGACGAACTGCAAGAACGGCGTTTCGTCCTGGGAGATTCACCGCGCGATGGGCGTTACCCAAAAGACCGCGTGGTTCATGCTCCAGCGTGCGCGGCTGGGCCTTCAGACGAAGGGAGGTAAATTGGGCGGTCCCATGGGGGAGCCCGTAGAAGTCGATGAGACTTTCATCGGTGGCAAAGCGCGGAACATGCACAAGGCGCGCCACAAGGCCACGCACCACGGCACCAGCAACAAGACGATTGTCATGGGTATGCTGGAGCGCCACGGAGAAATTCGCGCCACCGTCATCAAGAACACGTCGAACGCGCAAATGCGTCCGGTGGCGCTGGAAAATATTGAATTCGGATCGCGGGTGCATTCGGACATGAAGGGCGACCACTGGCAGATGCCGCAGCACTACATCCATGAAATGGTGAACCACGACGCCGAACAGTACGTGAACGGGAACGTCCACTGCAATGGCGTGGAAAACTTCTGGGCTTTGCTGAAGCGAACGATTATGGGAACGTACGTGTGCGTCGAACCCTTCCACCTGTTCCGCTATGTTGACGAACAAGCGTGGCGCTTCAACCATCGGAAGCATGCGAACGGCGTGAAGATGACAGACGGGGAGCGCTTCAATGTCGCGCTGTCGCAGATCGAAGGCAAGCGCCTTACTTACACCGAACTGACCGGCCACAAGAACGAAGAGCCGTTCTAGATTTCTTCGGGGAGCATTTCCGGCATATCGAGTATTGACTCGTCCGGCTGCTCCTCGTCCGGGATTTGTTCGCTCTTGCGCTTCGGCCCACGCCGGTTCGGGTTGGCGTCCACCTTTTTTCGATGCGCCTTCTGTCGCTTCAATACCAATGATTTCGGAACTTCCAGAAGCGCTGAAACCATCGCATCGAAACGCTCGAATGCACCTTCGTCCTCGTGGCACTCGGGAAGTTTCGGTTCGTCTTCCATACGACCTCATCATAATACTCGTCGGCGTCATTTATTTTGGCCAATCAACCAAACCTTGACTATTCCGAGGGAACCCCGGTGGAACCATTTCTTCGTACTTTCCGTTCCGCGACACTCGTTCGGCGATCGCCCATTCCCCATTCACTCGCTGAATGATCATCTGCTCCAGCCAATAGTTGTTGTTACGCGCCGAGAAAAACACGTTGTACATGTTTTTTGTTTCACTTATAAAGGGAATCTCTACACCTGGAACCCATGCTTTCCTTGGATCAAGTTCGTCCGTATGGAGGTAAATAGTATGCTCCATCATGCTGGTAAAACTTCTCTTCGGATCATCCTGGTCAGTCACATCGGAAATCTGGACGTTCAACTGATAAAGGGGATATTTTCCGTAGTGTCCAAACGATGGCCGTAGAGATCGCAATATTGGACCTACGGGGCCCATTACGGAGTAACTATCGCCTCCAGTAACATTCCCCAGTGCCTCAGTAGCCGTTTTGCTTATCGAGCTCAACCTACCGACAGTTTTCTCAAATCGTTCTTGGTCTCGATCCAGAACCTTGGCAAAGCTTTCATGCTGGTCTTTCAATAGGTCCGCAAATCTATCATCCTCTGCTTTTTTCGCAGCGGACTGGGCGCTTTGGTTTTCCGATCTCTCGTGAAATAGGTTTTGCACTTCCATCCCCATCGCGATGAAGAAAATAACCAGCCAAGCCGCTTTCCCCCAAGCGTTTTCCGGCGGCCAAATTGTCACAACCACCGCCAAGAATGCCAGCACCGCAATATAGGCCCCGATGGGCGGATAAAACTCCTGCCAGTTGGCAATCCCAACATAGACCGCCACGACGATGAGCATGAATGGCGGTAAATGCCGATGATAGAAAGAATGCATTTTGTGAGTCTACTCCTGAATCTCCCTATAATAAGGTCGGTCCAGATTGTAGAACCACAACCGTAAAATAAACATGGCCTTATCGGGGTACCACAAGTGTACAACAAATATGGACCCGTCAAGTATATTCTTACCGAGGATGCTCGTTTCGGCGTAGGAACTTCTCGCGATCAACCGCTGCTGACCGGGGTGATTCCGTCTTGAGTTTCTACATTTGGCCTTACTCCGGCTCGGATCCAACGTGGGGCGGAGCTTCCGCTCTGCACGTCGAGCTTCTGCTCGACGCCTGTGACCGGAAATGTTGTTGGGGTTCCGCGCCGGCCGGAGGGCCAGCGCGCAGCGCCGAAGCGCTGCCCCACAACCAGGAAGAACTCAGGGTTCAGTAATGAGGATCACGCCAGAATTCTGGTGAACCAGCCTTTCCCGGCGGCGAAATCGCGGGGCGTGAGGTCATGGCCGGCGTCGGCAATGCCGAACTCTACCGATGCGCCGGCGCGTCCCAGCAATCGAGCAAGCTCTTCTCCGGCGCCTGGAGGCATCTTGTCGTCATGCTGCCCGGCGATCAACATCACCGGGGCGTCCTTGAGGTCGGGCAATTCAGCGGGTTCCACGATGCTTCTGGGCCGCAGCAGCAACCCGCCCGCAATCGCGCCGGGATGCAGCAGCATCACGGACGCCGCAATGCTCGCGCCATTGGAAAATCCCATGGCATAGATTTTCGAAGCGTCGAGACTGTACTTTGCCGCGGCATCGGCGATCCACTCCGCGAGTTCGCGTGAACGGAACCGGACTTCCGTCTCATCGAATTCATCGCGCGAAACGCGGGCGAAGAATCGAGCCGCGCCGTTTTCATCCGCCTTGCCGCGCGGGCTGAGGAAGGCGGCGCCAGGCGCCAGCGCGCGCGCCACCGGCAGAAGATCGTTCTCGTCTCCGCCCTGGCCATGAAGGACCAGAACGGTCGCGGACTTCGTTCCGGGAATGAAGTTATGGATGAATGACATGTTACCGGTATTTCCTCCGCAGATCGTTCCATCGCACCTGCGCCAGTTCCGTGAATGCGTGAAGACCAGTCAGCATGCCGACCTTGCTGCCATCCACGTGATTCCAGCGCACCGGCACTTCGGAGACGCGGAACCCGAGCTTCTTGGCGATGAAAAGGATCTCCACGTCGAAGCCGAAGCGCTCCTGCGTCTGGCGGGGGAAGATGGCGAGCGCCGCTGAGCCGTGAAAAAGCTTGAACCCGCACTGCGTGTCGGCGATCCGCAGGCCGGTTACAGCGCGCATGACCGCGTTGAAAATCTTACCGGCCGCCTCGCGCATGCCAGGCTGATGAACGCCGATGAGCGAGCGGTCCACCGCCCGCGAGCCGATCGCGATGTGCGAGCCATCGCGTACGGTGGCTTCCCAGAGCTTATCCAGTTCTTCAATTGGCGCCGAAAGATCCGCGTCCGTGAAAAGCCGCCACTCGCCGCGCGCTTCGGTCATGCCGTGGCGAACGGAGTAGCCTTTGCCCCGATTTCCAGGATTGCGGAGAATGCGGATATTGGAACGGCCTTCCGTCAGCGCGGAAACGGCGTCAAGCGTGCCATCCGTGGAGCCGTCATCCACAATGACGATTTCCCAGAAAGTCCACGCGCTCTTCGTCAGATATTCCTGAATTCGGCGGATGGTTTCCGGGAGCCGGGATTGCTCGTTGTACGCCGGCACCACGATGGATATCGATCGAATCAAAGGGATAAGAGAACGAAAACCCATGATACCCGACGGTCGCGGCGTTTACTTCCGCCCCTCCTGCGATAATGGGTCGATCGCGCCATCGCGCGGTTTCAAGCTTTGAGGAGACGCCCTTTTGTCGCTGGAAGACGGACTGTTTGAGCAGCGCGTCGCGCGCATTCGAGAGATTGAAGCCCTGGGTTACAGCCCGTTCGGTAAGCGCTTCGATTTCACGCACCAGGTTCCGGAGATTCTGTGCGATTATTCGGCGAAGACCGCGGAAGACCTGGAGTCCAGGCTCCCCGTGCGCGTGGCCGGCCGCGTCATGACGAAGCGGCCGATGGGCAAGGCCGGGTTCCTCCACATTCAGCAGGGCGGCGAGAAGCTGCAGCTCTACGTCCGCAAAGACGGCGTGCCGGAGCGCGATTATGCGCTCTTCACGCTGCTCGATCTGGGCGACATCATCGGCGCCGAAGGCTATCTGTTCCGCACGCGCACCGGCGAGCTGAGCGTGCATGTGGAGAAACTGGAGTTCCTCTCAAAAACTCTGCTCGCGATGCCGGAGAAGTTCCACGGCCTCGAAGATGTGGAGACGATCTACCGGCAGCGGTATCTCGATCTGATGTCGAATCCGGATTCGCGGGAGGTGTTCGTGACGCGGGCGAAGATTATCACTTCGATTCGACGCCAGCTCGAAGCGCGCGGGTTCATGGAAGTGGAAACGCCGATGCTGCAATCGATCTACGGCGGGGCTGCGGCGCGTCCGTTCGTGACGCATCACAACACGCTGGATGTCGATCTGTATATGAGGATCGCGCCGGAACTGTATCTCAAGCGGCTCGTGGTGGGCGGGTTCGACCGCGTGTATGAGATCAATCGCAATTTCCGGAACGAAGGGATTTCGACGCGGCATAATCCTGAGTTCACGATGATCGAGTTCTACCAGGCGTATGCGGATTTCCGCAATCTGATGGATTTCACGGAAGAGCTGCTGCGGCAGGTGGCGATCGATGCGACCGGTGGAACATCCGTGGCGTTCGGCGATGTGACGCTGGATTTCAGCAGCGCGCGGCGGATCACGATGCGGGAAGCCGTGGTCGAATTCTGGGAAGGCGACGGGAAGCCCACGGCGGAACAAGTGCAGGATGCCGAATGGCTGAAGCAGGCCACCGGCAAAGCGACAGCGGGCGAAGGGCTGGCTCATCTGTTCGAAATCCACGCCGAGAAAAAGCTGATTCAGCCGACGATGGTGTACGGGTTCCCGATCGAGATTTCTCCGCTCGCTAACAACAGCCCGGACGATCCTTCGATGGTGGACCGTTTCGAAGTTTTCATCGCCGGCATGGAAGTGGGCAACGCGTTTACCGAGCTCAACAACCCCATCGAACAGCGGCGGCGCTTCGACGCGCAGCTCGAAATGCGGGAGCGCGGCGATGATGAAGCGCACCAGATGGATGAAGACTATCTGCGGGCGCTTTCTTACGGCATGCCGCCGACAGCGGGCGAAGGGATCGGGATCGACCGGCTCACAATGCTGCTCACCAATTCGCAATCGATTCGCGACGTGATTCTGTTTCCTCTGCTCCGGCCGGAAGGCGAGATCGGAATGGCGGAGAAACTGCGCCGCCTGGGCGGGTAAGCGTGGCATCGTCCTTCGAGTGGTTCGTTGCAGGACGTTATCTGCGCGCGAGACGAAAGGAAAAAGTCGTCTCCGTGGTCACGGTCATCTCCGTGCTGGGCGTGGCGGCGGGCGTGATGGCGCTGGTGATTTCGCTCGCCGTCAACAACGGCTTTCGCGACACGCTTGAGCACGATCTGCTGAAGGCGACTGCGCACGTCAATGTTTTGAAGAGAGATACCGGAGCGGGGATCGGCGACTGGCGTGAGCTCACCGCGAAAATGCGGACTATCCCGCATGTGGTGGCAGCGGCGCCGGTGCTCTACGACAAAGTCTTCATCACCGGCCCGCAATCGGGCAACGTGGTTGTTCTGAAGGGAATTGAAGTTAAAAGTCAGCTCGAGACCAGCGTGGTGCTGCATAACCTGAAGGCCGGGTCGCTCGACGGTCTTGTGCATGGCGTGGATGGCCTGCCAGGAATTATTCTGGGCTCGAAAGTAGCGCTCGATACCGGGCTTTCCCTGAACAGCCAGGTGAACGTGGTAAATCCTCAGGTGACGCTCACACCCTTCGGTCCGTCACCGCGCACGCAGCGGTTTAAGGTGGTCGGCATTTTCGAATCCGGCTTCTACAATTTCGACGATTCGTGGACCTTCGCATCCATGACGGACGTGCAGAAGCTGCTCTCCGTGGGCGACGTGGCGAACGACATTGAGATTCGCGGCGACGATCCCAATCGCGCCCGTGAGATCAGCGCGGCCGCCGCACGAATCGCGGGCAATCAATACGAAACGCGGAATTGGGAGGAGGACAACGCCCAGCTCTTCAATGCGCTGAACATCGAGCGGCTCGGCACGGTCATTACCATCGGACTCATTGAGTTGGTGGCGGCGCTGAATATCGTGATCGCGCTGACCATGATTGTGCTGACGAAGTTCCGGGATATCGCGGTGCTGATGTCGATGGGAGCGCGGCGGGCGCAGATCCGGCGGATCTTTATTCTGCAGGGCGCGATGATCGGCGCGGCCGGTACGGTAATCGGCCTCATCGTGGGGTATACGCTCTGCTATTTTGCGCAGCAGTACCATTGGATTCCGCTGGATGAATCGATATACGCAATGAGCTTCGTGCCGTTCAAACCGAATCCGGCGGATGGCATCTGGATCGCCGCCGCGGCGATGACGGTCAGCCTGCTCGCGACCATCTATCCGGCGCGCAATGCCACGCGCATCACCCCGGTGGAAGTGCTGAGGTACGAATAATGGCGGTAAAGAAAAAGCGGGCGGAGAAGCATAAGAACACGCGGGAGCGCACGGCGGAGATCCTTCGGATTCTGGATCAGACGTATCCGAATGTGACGTGCGCGCTGCACCACAACAATGCGTGGGAGTTATTGGTGGCGACGATTCTTTCGGCGCAGTGCACGGATAAGCGCGTGAATGAAGTGACGCCGGGCCTGTTCGAAAAATATCCGACGATTCAGGATTTCGCGGCGGCGCGTCAGGAGGTGCTGGCGCAGGATATCCGGTCGACGGGATTCTTCAATAACAAGGCGAAGTCGGTCATCGGCGCGGCGAAGAAGATCCTGCACGATTTTCACGGCGAAATTCCGCGGACGCTGGAGGAGCTCATCACGGTTCCGGGAGCGGCGCGGAAGACCGCGAATGTGGTGCTGGGGACCGCGTTCGGAATCGCGTCGGGTGTTGTGGTGGATACGCATGTATCGCGTATCTCGCAGCGGCTGGACCTGACGAAGAATTCCGATGCGGTGAAGATCGAGATGGATCTGCAGAAGATCATTCCGCGCGAGCACTGGATTCAGTTCTCGCATCAGGTGATTCACTTCGGGCGCGGGATCTGTGTGGCGCGGTCGCCGAAATGCGCGGAATGCCCGATGGAACAGCTCTGTTACTCGACCGATAAGACGGTCTAGGGTGGTGACCGTGTGGGGCAGCCTTTCAGGCTGCGGACTCGCTTTCCAGCGAGTCCAGCCGGCTGGAAAGCCGGCTTGCAGGCCGGAAGCTGCCCCACGTCCTCCTGTCAGGAAGGAACGGAGACAGCGGACTAATCTCTTCGCACGGCGCGCGTGCGGAATTTCGTTCCGTCGTTAAATAGCCGCAGAGTTTCGCCGCTTTCCATATCGAGATCGATCACCGCGGTGCTGCTCTTCGCAAGGCGCCAGCCGGTGAAGCAGCCGTAGAAGATCGTCTTCTTCGCAGGCAGCAGGTGATCGAGAATCAGCAGGCCGAAGCAGAAGTGCTGTTCGTTATCGAGGTGCATGGGGGCGAGCGAGGGGCTTTCCAGACTGTGGATCACGACGCCACGCTTCGAGGTGTTTGTTGAAATCGACGACGACGGCGAGGTCCTGCTGGCCATCGCCGTTGAAGTCAGCGAAGATCGGGCGGACTGCCGCGTAGGGAACGATGCCTTCGCCCAATGCGCTTTTCACCAGCGCTGCGACGCTCGGTCTCGGGGGTGGGGGCGCGGCGCGAAGAGCCGGCGCGAGAAGCATCAGAGCCGCAATTCGAAGCAAATCGCCTCCGGTGGATTGCCGCCGTAGGGCGGGATTTCGCAAAATCCCAGACTGCGATACAGCGCGAGCGCGCTTCCCATAATCGGCAGTGTATCCAGGCGTAGTAGCTTGTGTCCGGAATCCCTGGCTTCGTGAATGATCCGCTCGGTCAGCAGACGCCCCAGCCCGCGACCCTGAAACCTCGGGCGGACGTAGAGCCGTTTCATCTCGGCAATGCCTTTGCCGAAAGAGCGCAGCGCGGCGCATCCGGCCAGTTGGCCGGATTCTTCCGCTACCAGGAGGCAGATGTATTCGCCGGGGAGCGTGGTGACTTCGCGCTCGAAGCTTTCGAAGCAGATCGGGCTGCCCACAAACTCGGCGTATTCGCGGAACAGCCCGCGGACCTCGTCGAGTTCCTCAGGGCTCGCCGGACGGATCAAGCCGGGAGACTGGAGGAGCCCATCAGAAACTCGTCCACGCCGCGGGCTGCTTTGCGGCCTTCGGCGATTGCCCACACGACGAGCGACTGACCGCGGCGAGTATCGCCCGCCGCGAAGACGCCGGGAACGGACGTCATCCAGGTTTTCGGATCGGCGATGACGTTGCCGCGCCCGTCGAGCGCCACGCCCAGCTCTTCGAGCATGCCGTTCTTCACCGGGCCGGTGAAGCCCATGGCGAGAAGAACCAGATCAACATCCAGATCGAACTCACTGCCCTTCTGGTGCTCGAACTTCGGCGCGGGACCCACGCGCACCGCGTGGAGCTTCTTCACATGGCCTTTCTCATCCCCGGAGAATTTCACCGAGCTTACGCTCCAGTCGCGGAATCCGCCCTCTTCATGCGAGCTTTCCACACGAAGCTGCATGGGCCACATGGGCCACGGGGTTTCCGGCGCGCGTTCCTCGGGCGGCTTGGGCAGCAGTTCGAGCTGCGTGATATGACTCGCGCCCTGACGGTGCGAAGTGCCCAGGCAATCCGCGCCGGTATCGCCGCCGCCGATGATGACAACGCGCTTACCAGTGGCCAGAATCTGATTCGGGACCTTGTCTCCTTCGCAGACTTTATTGGACTGCGGCAGAAACTCCATCGCGTAATGAATGCCTTTGAGCTCACGGCCGGGAACTTTGAGATCGCGCGGCTGCTCGGCGCCGATAGCCAAAACGATGGCGTGGAAATCCTCCCGCAGATCGCTGATCTTCACGTTGACGCCGATATGGGCGTTCACCACGAATTCGACGCCTTCGGCGCGCATCTGTTCGACGCGCCGGTCGATCAGATGCTTCTCCATCTTGAAGTTCGGAATGCCATAGCGGAGCAGGCCGCCGATGCGGTCGGCTTTCTCGAATACGGTGACCGCGTGGCCCACGCGCGCCAGTTGCTGCGCGGCCGCAAGACCGGCGGGCCCGGAACCGACGACCGCGACGCGCTTGCCGGTTTTCACGGCGGCGATTTCGGGCTCAATCCAGCCCTCTTCCCACGCGCGATCGACAATCGTCTTCTCAATGTTCTTGATCGTGACGGGCGGCTCATTGATGCCGAGCACGCACGACGCTTCGCACGGCGCAGGGCAAATGCGGCCCGTGAATTCCGGGAAGTTGTTGGTCGAATGCAGAACGCGGATCGCATCCTGCCAGCGGCCATGATAGACGAGATCGTTCCAGTCCGGAATAATATTGTTCACCGGACAGCCGGTATGGCAGAAGGGCACGCCGCAATCCATACAACGCGCGCCCTGATTCCGGATGTTGGATTCCGGGAACGGGTTGTAGATTTCGAACCAGTCTTTAATGCGTTCGGCGGGCGGGCGGCGCTCAGGCACTTCCCGCGTGTACTCCAGAAAGCCAGTAATTTTTCCCATGAATAGTCCTTGAACGCCGCGGCCTAGCCGTGCAGCGCCGCCCTCGTTTCCGCCGCCGGGATCAC
>CAZWTH010000282.1:0-47515 GCA_964636715.1 uncultured Solibacteraceae bacterium
ACGACTACTTCTCCTGCCTTCAGATCCAGTTCAACCGCCTTCACCCGCCACGGCTCCCGTACTCCCAGTATTTGCCCGTAAAGATCTCGATCCTGCACTCACCCATTATCTGGATCACCCACTAAATTCCCGGATGGGCCATTTTTCGACCGGGCAGAAGCTGGTTGCTAAAAGGGGGGGCTGGCCGCAGCCCCGAGCCTGATATTTCGAGTACATTGATCGAAAACGGGCGAGCCAGGAGAATGGGGCAAAGCGAAAACAGTAGAGGTGGCAGCCGACTGGCCGCAATGGCGGCGAAGTTCGAACACAACAACATGTCGGGGGTGGGAGTTTTGCGAACTGTCCCCCCTCCCCGGTGCCACTGGGCTATGAGGATGAGGAATAGCCACTGGTCAGAGATGTTGAGAGCGCGCTCCAATTCTATGCCCTGCCTGGCATTCCACGAATACGCTGTCCGCGACGTGAACCAGTCCCGGAAATCTGACGCTCATCCGCCGAAGGAATCCGGATGCCCGAAAGATCTGCCGCAACCACCAGGGCATCAGGTCCGCGTCGCACTCCTGAAGTCCTAAACCGAAATAGCAATCGGCTGAGATGGTCTCGCCGCCGGTCAGTTCCCGGAGGGAGCGCAGAGTCCGGTACCGAACTTCGAATCCTCGTGGTTCACGGAAGGCGCGGCGAATTTGGTGGTAGAGACACCGAATCCCGAACATGCCGGCGAACTGGATGAGAATGCGGCCGCCGTCTTTAACCGACCGGCGCGCGCCCGCCAGAATCAAACTCACATCGTCATCGCTGAAGTGCTGCAGAATGCTGTACGAATACGCGACGTGAAATGCCTCATTCCGGAATGGGAGCTGCCGCACGTCGGCTACAACTAAATCCGCGCTTACACCCAATTGGCGGCAAACGCGCACAGCGGCGCGAACGGCTTGCTCGTTACAATCAATGCCAACCGGCCGGTAGCCATTTCGCGCCGCGGCAACGCACCACCGTCCCCAGCCGCAGCCGATATCGAGAAGATATTCACCTCTGCCGGGAGGCAGCCTCATCGCCGGGATTGGATATCTCGGCAGATTGCCGATCAGATGCTCGTATGCAATCCCGTTTGTTCCGCTGACAAGAGCCTGGACGATGGGATCTACTGATTCGACGACAGGCATGAATCACAGGCTACCACTGTCATGAAAGATACGGGAGCTAAATATTGGCTTCGGAGCTTCGGATGTGCAACGGACTTCAGGAACTGCGAGGTTATTTCGTTGCTGCCTCCTTGCCATTCATCAATTGTCTGATGGACGCTGAATGTTGTCGATCATCAGTATGTCCACCATCTCTTTGCGTGCTTCGAGTTTCAGGCCAAGCTGCGTGTCGAGCGCGGTAAAGATCGATGGCCTTTCTGTGACCGCCGCTGTTTCATCCGTATTGAGCGCGCCGGCGGTTATCGGTTCGTAGCGCAGGGTCAAATCGTATGTGCCGGTCAGGCCCGTGCGGTTATGGACGGCTCGTCCCAGTTGTCTGGTGAGCGCCTGCGCCAGTGTGTCGAGGGTTATCTGGCCGCCGATCAGCCCTGGACCCAAACGAATGCCTTTGATGTCGGTGGCGGGCTGCAACAGAACACCCCGTTTGGTCACGACAAGATCGTAGACGGTCATTTCCTTCGGTTCCATGTGAGTCCTGAGCTGGAATCGATCCGCTAGCAACGACCGGACCATCAGGCGATACGGCCCTCCTTTTCGCATCATGGCGCTATGTTCGCTTGCCGGGACGGGCGGCCCCTCGGGCTTCGCGGATACATCAAACGTCGTGGAATCGATCCAGGCCGCGCCTCCGGCAACTTCGTTGTCCGTCAATGAACAGGCAAATTCCAGGAGGCGCTTCGGCGTGGCATTCGACGCGACGAATCTGCCACTCTCCTCCACAACGATCGAAAACTGACCCGCGCCGGGTTTCGACGGCTTCACGGATGCAACATCAAAATGGGCCGCGAAATTGCACATCATCGCGGCGGCCGTGAGCGTCAGGATTGTTCTGGCATATTTCACTCCCTAACAATGCTTCGCAGGGTATGAATGTGACACTCTGTATCGAATAAATCTGAGACGCGCGCCGCGATATCGAGCTAATTGTCAGAAGGTCTCTCGATGTGATCGATGACGAGGACCTCGCTCTCTCCTTTGCCCGCTTCGAGCTTCAGTCCAAGCTGTTCCTGAAACGCCGTAAAGATCGATGGTCCCCTCGCGGGATCGGGCGGATCGGCGGAGGAACTGCTGGCCGGGGCGAACGGACTTGCGACTCCGGCCGTCGTCTCATCCGGCGCGAATGCCAGGTGGAAATCGAAGGTTCCGCCGATTCCCGTCTTGCCGATCACCGGGCGATCCAGGACGATCCCGAGGAATACCGAAAAACTTAAGAAACTTGCGCCGACTTCGTCCCAGGTCACATTGGGTCCATTTCTTACGATCCGCATGCTGCCGGGGCCACACCAAGGCTTTTCCTCCGGTCCGGGCCGGGCGGCGCCTGGGACATGTTCCGTGCAGGTTCCTTCGACGAACGGCCGCAGTTTCGGACCGCCCTTTGCCATGGTCGGTACGTACACGGGAATCTCTCTGGCCGTACGGTGGATCTTCAAATGAAACCGATCTTCGAGGAGGCCGGTGGCACGGCCACTTCCTCGCGGCGCGGCCGTCAGCTTTCGCTTTCGACCAGGAGTCTGTTTGTAACGGAGAAGACGCCGGCGACGGTGTTTGCCTGTAGCTCGGCGATTGATTTCGCTGCGGGGTTCGGTACGGCGCCCTCGAGCGTTACGTGGCCGTTTTCCACGATGAGGTGAATCGGCGGGAGGGCGCGGATCGCGAGCGCCTCCAGCGCGGGATGGCCGTAGATGGCGCGATAGAGCGCCTTGCGAAGGCGCTCATCGTGCGGCGACCAGGGCAGGAGTTCGATCTGGTTGTTCACCGCGGTTGCGCCCACGATGCGCCGGAGCGCGTGTTCCGCGTCTGTCTTTGTCGCGGGGTGAGTTACTTTTCCGGTCAGCGTGAGCCAGCGCCCATCCACGTGGACGCTGAACGCGTCGAATACGTTGTGGCTTGGGAGCAGCACGGGTTTGCTTGTTGTGCAGGGTTTCATTTCGTCTCCTTTCTGCGTTTCGGGTTACATGCGCCGGGCAAAAGCCCGGCGAGCGGGGCCGAAGCCCCGCCCCACAATCAGCTCTGATCGACCAGCAGTTTGTTGGTTACAGAGAAGACGCCGGCGACGCTGTTCGCCTGTAGTTCGGCGACCGACTTCGCCGCCGCGTTCGGCACAGCGCCTTCGAGCGTTACGTGGCCGTTTTCGACGATCAGGTGAATCGGCGGGACGGCGCGGATGGCCAGATGCTCCAGCATCCCATGTCCATAAATCGCGCGATAGAGCGTCAGGCGCAGCCGGTTGTCATTCGGCGACAGCGGCAGGACCTCGATCCGGTTGTTCACCGAGGCCACGCCCTCGATGCTTTTGACCACGTTTTCCGCGTCCGTTTTCAGCGTTGGGCTGGTGACTTTTCCGGTCAGCGTGACCGTATCGCCATCCACGCGGAAGCTGAATGTGTCGAACACGTTATAGTTGGGGAGCATCAGGATTTCCCTGCGGACCTGCTGCTCTGTCCTCATTGTTGCGGCGTCCGATGCCCGGACGTCCGCGAAACCCGCCTGAGCCGCCAACAGGGCCGCGCCCAGAACCATTCCGTTGATCCAGCGTTTCATTTGTTTGCTCCTTACAAGACCACGATAGAAGCAAATCGATATATTTGTCTAATAGATGTTTCGATCACGATACATCGGGTTATTCAATCTATGCGAACAATTTGCTGGCGGCGGCCTGGGAGATGGTGAGAACGGCGGCGTGTTTCAGCCGGCGCTCAACCGAAATGACATAGAACCGTTCCGTAATGGCTTCGACGCGTCCGACCACGACGACCTGGTAGCGGGATTTCACTTCCTTTTCAATCGCCGTAGGGGCGGGGAAGATGCCGGCGCCCGCATGGCCGAACATCTTCATCAGAGCGCGGTCCTGAAACTCGCCGACGATGCGCGGTCGCAGTTTTTCGGAATCGAACCACTGATCGAGCGAGCGGCGCAAGGGCGAGCCCTCGATCGGCAGCAACAGCGGAGCGTTGTCGAGATTCGCGGGAAAGCGCTTCCGGTACTCCTTCGCCAATTCAGCGGTGGCGAAAAAGCTGATGCCTGAGCTTCCCAGCGGATGGTTGAATACGCGGAACGGCATGGCCGATGTGACAGGCGAGTCGGAGAGAACGATATCCAGCCGGTGTTCGGCGAGGTCCGTCAGCAGACGCTCCTGCGAATCCTCATGGCACACGAGTTGTACGGGTTCCGCCATTGCCAGCGCGGGCTGCAGGATTCGATAGGCGATCAGCTTCGGAACCATGTCGGAGATTCCCACCGCGAGCCGGACGGGTTTGCCATGGGGCAGTCCTTTGAGTACATCCTGCAATTCGCTGCCGAGGCCGAAGATCTCGTCGGCGTATTGATAGACAACCTGTCCGACTTCGGTGAGTTTGAGCCCACGTCCCGCGCGGGCGAAGAGCTTTTCACCCAGTGTTTCTTCGAGAAGGCGCAGTTGGCCGCTGATGGTCGGTTGCGCGAGGCGCAGCTTTTCGCAGGCCCGGGCGATACTCCCTTCTTTCGCGACCATCCAGAAGTAGAGCAAATGATGATAGTTCAGCCATTCCATAATGCTTCGGAAAATCCGATCTTACACTTTCAATCTATCTATATATCCTATTTTGCGCGGGTCCGTCTGTCATACCAGAGCGAGGAGCGGATTGACGTTCCCGCCCGGAAGGTTCAAAAGGAGAACAAACATGATTCAGCAATTCATCACGCGGCGGGCTCCTGTGCTGGCCGCTTTCGCCATGCTTCCCATCTTGCTGCCGGCGAGTACGCCGTCGCGGCAACTGGAGGCGCAGAAGGAAGGGATACAACTGGTGGCGCAAATCGAGGACTCGGCGCGCGCCATTCGCTACCATGCGGATCATCTCGATGCGCTGGCGGGCAATCTGCAGAACTCGCGGCAGATTCACAAAAGCCATCTGACGCAGATCCGGGAGTCTGTCAATGACCGGCTGCGGCCGGCTCTGCAACGGCTGGTGGAGATCCAGGCCGAGCTGCCGGAGTGGAAGCAGCAAAGCATTCTGGATATGCACATCGACGCGGCGTTGCTGGCGGCCCACGTCAGTGGAGCGATTGCGGAGGCGAACGATTCGACGATTACGCCTCCCGCGATGAACGGCGAGTATAAGAGGCTGGTCTCGCAGGTGAATGCGCAGGCGGCTTCACTGGTGAAGACGTCAGACGCGGTTGGCGAGTACAGCTCCGCGCTGCTGAAGGCGCAGGATGCCGGGGTGACGGTTCCGCAGTCGTAATGATGTGGCTAAAAAAATGAAAGGGCGAGGAGCCGATTCGGCGCCTCGCCCTTTTCCGATCAGAGATGATTTTGGTTTGGACCTTTGTTTATCGTACGAATTTGCGGCGTCCGGCGGCGTCGAGATCCCAGGTTCAATAGTCGGGCGACTGGTGGACAAAAGCTTCATCAGCCTCCTCCGGGGTAGCAGGCTGGCACCGCAGGCATCCCTCCTTGCAGGATGGAGAACGGAAGTGGCTAACAGAAGCCTCCCATTAGGGTCCAACAGGGTGATTCTATGAGGACTATTGGACTCTTACTCCTGCTCGCCTCGCTCGCGCCGAGTCAGACGGGGGACCGGTTCGAAGTGGCGGCGATCCATCCGAACCTGAGCGGGCAAAGCGGGACGCGGATCGATATGCCCGAGGGTGGCCGGCTGAAGATCACGAACTACTCGCTGAAGACTCTGATCCGGCGCGCGTGGAACATGCAGAATGACCAGATCATTGGAGGGCCGGGCTGGCTCGATACGGAAAGATTCGACATCGAAGCCAGTACCGGCCGCCCGGAGAAGATCGATTTTCCGCAGTTGAAAACTCTTCTGCAGGCGCTTCTGGCCGATCGCTTCCATCTGAAAACGCACACGGAGACGCGGGATCTCACGTGTTATTCGCTGCTCGTTGAGAGCGGGGGCCCGAAGCTCCGGGAGCATACCGGCAATCCTGGCACGAGCGTGAATGACAATCTGGGTTCGGAAAGATCGCAGATGACGGCGGACAATGTGTCGATGTTGCTTTTTGCCGATTATCTGGGAGACCGGCTCGATCGCGTTGTGGTGGACAAGACCGGTCTCCAGGGTGGCTTCAATTTCAAGCTGGAATGGGCTCCGCAAGAGGCGGTGAATCCCACAGGCGCTTCGATTTTTGGGGCGCTGCGCGAACAGCTGGGGCTTCGGCTGGAGTCGCAGAAGAACCCGGTTCAGGTGCTTGTGGTTGACTCAGCGGAGAGACCGTCGGGGAACTGAGGCTTCAAGTCAGAAGGAGTAACGTGAGTGGCTTGTTATTTCAGGATCGGTTTCTGGCTCCGTGATGTGGCGGCGTGCTGGGTGTTCGGGCGTGACCGGCCGCTGCGCACGGTTGGATATGTTAACGACGTATGCCATGCTCGGCCTCGAACTCTTCAAAGAATTCGCGAGCCGGGCGCACACGCTTTCTGGCGATATCGTCCAGTCCCTGCCGGACGCCCTCTTCAGCATGCGCGTGAGCTGCAATGTCGAGCAGGCGCTGATAAGCAGCCGCATCCTGAACAACCGCGGCTGCCTTTCCGTTGACGGTCAGAACGACGGGCTTCCTGGTCTTTCTGAGTTGTTTGATGAATTCGCCTGAGCGCCGGCGGAATGAGGTTAAAGACTGGATATCGCGAGTGATGTCAAGCATGGCGGTATTCTGACAGCACCTTTTCAGGCGCTACGAGAATAGCGCGAGCGCGCTCCTCAGTGACGAGCCCATTTCACCTGCTGGCTGAGCGACCTCGTCATGAGGAAGATCACGATGAAGCCCGCGATCAGGCCGGTCGAGGCGCCGAGGCCCAGGAGTACCGGGTCAGTCAGGGCGCCGCGGAGGTGCAGGATTTCGAGGAAAACGCAGTTGACGGTCACGGGCACGAATGCGGCGATCAGTGGCAGGCGCGGACGGTCGAGGGCGAAGCAGCAGCGGGAGATCAGGTCCATGAGGGTCCAGCCGATGAGGCTGGGGGCGAGGCCGGCGAAGACGTTCGAGACGAGTTGGGTGGATTCCGCGGTGAAGCTGCCGCGCTGGAACAGGAGCGCGATGATGGGCGTGCGCAGCAGCAGGCCGGCGGCGCAGGAGATGACGGAGGCGATCGCCATGAGTCCGACACTTTTTCGCATCAGCCGGTAGGCGCGCGGGGTTTCACTCGCGGCCTGCAGGCGGGCAATCTCCGGCATCAGCGAATTCGCGACGGGGTAGACGAGATAGGCGATTACGACGTTCACGCAGCGCATGGAATAATCGAGCGCGGCCGCGACGCCCGCGCCGGCGTGCGTGGCGAAGGCCCGCGCGAGGACGATATTGGCGGACATGAGGGCCGCATACATCAGATAGAGTCCTGGCTTCGAAAGAATTTCGTGCGAAGGAAGCGTAACGGATTCCGTGCGCTCGGCGCGCAGATCGCGGCTCGCGATCCATGTCACCGCCATCTGAATGGCGGCGCCGATGGAATAACCCACGGCGAAGCCATATTCGCCCATGGCTTTCCACAGCAGCAGGGCGAAGACGATGGTGGAGCCGTTGATACAGAGCTGGTAAGTCGCTGGCGCCAAGAAGCGGCGTTCGGTGTAGAGAAGCGCCGAGTAAATTCCGGATGCGCCCGAGAGAAAGATGCTGGGGGCGAGGATCTCCATCAGGACGATGGCTTCGTGGTTCTGCTCGGGCGCGAGTCCGGGGCCGAGGATCGCGACGAGCTGGGGCGTAAAGAGCGCTACCAGGATGCTGAGCGATCCGAGAATCCACGCGAAGAGACGGCCGGCGCGGCGGAACACGGCGAGACGCTCGCGCCGTGCGCGCAGCATCAGCATGGGAACGAACGCGACGAGGAGCGTGTTGACGACGATGTTGTTGACGGTGTCGGCCAGGCCGGTGGATACGGCGAGGGCGTCGGCGTGCGCGCGCGTGCCGAGAAGATAGGCGGCGAGCGCGACGCGGAAAAAGCCGGTGACGTTGCCGATTAAGATCCCGCCGCCGACCACGAGACTGCCGCGCACGAGGGCGCTGTTGCGCAATCTCGCGATCGTGCTGGATAGGGGCGCTGTCAGATTACTTCGTCACGGCGGCGAGAACCGCCTCGTAGTTGGGGTGGCTGCCGACTTCCGGGACGTATTCCACGTAGCGGATTTTGTTATCCGCTCCGACGACGAAAATGGCGCGGCTGTGAATGCGGAGGTCCTTAATCAGCGTGCCGTAAGCTTCGCCGAAGGAGCCGCTGCGATGGTCGGACAGCATCCGGATGTTATCGAGCGCGAACGAATTGCAGAAGCGCTTCTGGGCGAACGGGAGATCCATGCTGACGGTGAAGATCTGGACGCCGGGCAGGCGCGCGGATTCCTCATTGAAGCGCTTGGTCTGGGCGTCGCAGACGGGAGTATCGAGCGATGGCACCACACTGAAGATGCGGGTGCCGCTGCCGGTGCCGGCGAGATTCACGTCCTTCAGCGAATCGTCCACCGCGGAAAAGTCCGGGGCGGTATCGCCGACTTTCAGCTCCGGTCCGATCAGCGTCATCGGTTTGCCTCCGAGTGTTGTCGCTCCTGGACGTTCCATCGTTATCTCCTGTAATTGGGGTATAAAACGCGCGGCCTGCGTACATGCCGCGCGGGAATGAATGCCCATTCTAGCAGTCTTGCGAGATCCTCCGTGTTCGTCGCGGGGGCCTGACACGTGAAGTTTTCGCAAAGACAGACCGCGGCTGGTCCCTTCGCGAGTTCGGTGACAGCGGGGTGAAAGGACGCGATTTCCGGCGCGGCGCGCAGCAGGATTCGGTTGGGGTCGAAGTTCTTCCAGACGAGGCGGAGCATGGCGGGGCCGGGATCGCCGGCGATCACGATTTCGCGATTCGGCGCGAGGTGGAATTCGCAGGCGGCGAGCATCTGCGGCAGGCCGTACGGCGTGGCGGAGAGCCGCGCGTTGAACGCCTGGAGAAGATGTTTCGCGGAGTTCAGGAGGTCTTCACGTCCGGTGATGCGGTGGAGGCGGAAGAGGTTGAACAGCGCGGCGGAATTGCCGGCGGGTTCGGCGCCATCGTAATCCTCTTTGAGCCGATTGATGCGGCTGGCGTCGGGCTGGTACGAGGAATAGAATGCGCCGTTCTCGCGGTCTTCCAGCTTATCGCGTTGTTCTTCGTTCAGTCTGATGGCTTCGTCGAGGTAGCGGAAGTCGAAAGTCGCTTCGTAGAGATCGAGGAGGCCCTGTACGAAGAGCACGTAGTCATCGAGCATGGCGCCGATGGCGGCTTCGCCTTCGCGATAGCGGCGGAGCAGGGACCCATCGGGGCCGCGCATGGCGGCGAGCAGAAAATCGGCGGCGCGCATGGCGGCGCGGGCGTAGCCGGGTTCATCCAGGATGGCCGCGGCCCGCGCGATGGCGGAAATCATCAGGCCGTTCCAGGCGGTGAGGATTTTGTCATCGAGATGCGGGCGGACGCGGGTGGCGCGCGCGGCGAGAAGGCGGCGTCGAATGTCTTCGAGATCGCGCATCATTGCTTCGGCCGGGAGGTGGAAGTGAGCCGCGGTCTCTTCGGCGGAATGGGCCTGGAAGAGAATGTTGTGGCTGGTGAATTCGCCGTGCGGGTCATTGATGACGTTGCCTTCCGGCTTCACGCCATAGCGGAAAGCAAACCATTCCGCTTTTTCTTCCCCCAGCAGGTCGATGATTTCGCGCCAGCTCCAGATGTAGAACCAGCCTTCGCTTTTGTGATGCGGATCGGCCGGATCGACGACGCTGTCGGCGTCTTCGGCGGACCAGAAGGCGCCTTCGGGCGAAGTCATTTCCCGCAGAACGTAGTCGACGGTGCGGCGCGCGGCAAACGAGAAGGTTTCATTGCCGGTGATCTGGAAAGCTTCAAGGTAGGAACTGGTGAGCTGCGCCTGATCGTAGAGCATTTTTTCGAAATGCGGAACGAACCAGTATTCATCGACCGAGTAGCGATGGAAGCCGCCGCCAAGCTGGTCGTTCATGCCGCCTTTTTCCATGGCGACAAGAGTTTCCGCGACCATATCGAGCGCTTCGCGGTTGCCGGTGCGCTTCCAGTAGCGCAGCAGGAAATTGTGAACGGAAGGGCGGGGGAATTTCGGGGGGCCGCCGAAGCCGCCGAGGCGCGAATCGAAGCCGCGGCGGAATTGATTGAAAGCGCTGTCGAGGATCGTGGTATCGACTTCGCCGGAGCCGCTGGCGATCATGGCGGCGTGGCGGCGCAGATCTTCCATGACCCGCGCGCTCGATTCGACGATCTTCGCGTGGTCGTCGCGCCAGGCGCTGGCGATGTTCTGGAGGATATCGGGAAAGCCGGGACGTCCATAGCGATTATCCGGCGGGAAATAGGTACCGCCAACGAAGGGATGAAGGTCTGGGGTGAGCCAGACGGACATCGGCCAGCCACCGCCACCGGTGGTGGCCTGGACGTATGTCATATAGATGCGATCGATATCGGGGCGTTCTTCGCGATCCACTTTGATGGCGACGAAGTACCGGTTGAGCAGCGCGGCGGTGGATTCCGATTCGAACGATTCGCGCTCCATGACATGGCACCAGTGGCAGGTGGAATAGCCGATGGAGAGGAAGATGGGTTTGTCTTCGCGGCGGGCTTTTTCGAAGGCTTCTTCGCCCCATGGGTACCAGTCCACGGGATTGTTGGCGTGCTGCCGCAGATAAGGACTCTTTTCGTGCTGAAGTCGATTAGCTGACATGGCTGATAAATAAAAGCCGCCCGTCTCCCTCGGGACGGGCGGCTGGACTTTTCTCGATTGTAGCAGCGCGGTGAGGCGACGGGCGGAAGCCCGGCGCGCACGGCAGCAGCCCCGCCACACAGAAGAAATCAGAGTCTGGTAATACTCACAGCAGGCGGAAGTTGACTTCGATCTGAGCCTTGACCTTCACGGGCGTGCCCTTGTTCTTGCCGGGGCGGAAACGCCACTTCTGCACGGCTTCGATGGCTTTTTCATCGAGGCCCATGCCGAGGCTTTTCACGACTTTGATGTCTTCCGCCTTGCCATCCGTATTGACGACGATGGAAAGCAGTACCGCGCCGCTGTACTTGGCCTTGCGGGCTTCTTCCGAATATTCGGGTTCCACCTTGCTGATGAGTTCAGGGGCGGTGGTTCCGTTGCCGACCGAGAAGACGCCAGCGCCGCCGGCGCCGGGACCGTTGCCATTTCCAATGCCGGTGCCTTTGCCGTTACCGATGCCTCCGCCACTGCCGAGACCACCGCCGCCGCCGATGGCGCCGAGCGGGTTGCCGATTGCGCCGGTGGGCGCGGCCCAGGCGTCCGGCGCGGCGACCAGCGAAGGATCCATGGTCAGAGCGGGATGCTCAATGGTCACGAGCGGGGGAGTGAACTGGCGCGGGGCCGGTTTGGGAAGTTCGGCTTTGAGTGCGGGAAGAGGAGAACGCTGTCCACCGCCAGCGGCCTTCTTGACTTCCACCGTTTTGGTGGGCGGAGGCGGCGGAGCGATGAGCACCACGTTCTTGACGATTTTCTGCACCTGCTTGTTGGTGCCGATCAGGATCAACGCGGCGAAAACGGCTCCGTGGATCACGATGGAAGCGGCGACGCGCTTCGGATCAGTGCCCTGTCCCCAGATGTCTTTGACCGCGACCGGCTGCGACGTGAGTTCGAGCGGCGGAAGCTCTTCCTTATTGAAGAGATCCCGGACGTTCTCGATGATCGACTTGTACCAGGGAACTTCGGTGTCCGGCGCCAGCAGACGGCCCAGATGGTCTTCGGCGTCGAGCGAGAGCTTCACGTTCCCCTGCGCGTCGTGCGCAGCGAGATCGGCGTCATAGCGATTGTGATGCTTTTGAGATTCAGCCATTCGAATTTACCCGAGCCTCAGTATGACTTTGTTGATATGACGAATGATGCCGCGCCTCTGTTCCATTTTTGGGAGTCCAGCATTCCCGTTCTGGAAACAAACGGCTTACCACGTTTTTGTTCGTCCCGATACGTACAGCAGAACATTCGACGAGAGTAGACCCGCCTAAGTTACACCATACGTTGCGAGGAGGTCCCTTGCCAAGTAATTAAACGTCAATGTTATCCGTCACTTGACAGTGTAGCTCCTCTTCCGCCTTCCGGGCGGTCCGTTAACCACTATAATAGCGCTGTATACGGTGGTTGGACGTTCCGCCCATCTGTTTCGCAGCCGATTTATGCCAGCTTCTTTTATGCCACTCTTCCGTTATTTGTATATTGAGACTCCGCAGGTGTCGCGATGAGCACACTTCTTGGAATTCATCCCGCGCCTTCCGCGGAGAATGTCGTGGTTCGACTGCACCCGAACGACAATGTCGCGGTGGTGCGGGCGCCGCTTTCGGTGGGAACCGAGGTGCGCGTCGGCGGCGTTGCGTTTACCTCAAAGGACAGCATTCCGCCCGGACATAAGGTGGCGCTGAAGGCGATTCGGGCGGGCGAAAATGTGATCCGCTATGGGCAGCGAATTGGACGCGCAAAGCGCGACATCGCCGTGGGCGAACACATTCATACTCATAATCTTGGATTCGAAGAGCTCGAATTTGCTTACGAGTTTCCCGAGAGTGATTCGCCGGTTCCGGCGCCGCCCGCGAACGGTCCTTCCTTTATGGGTTACTTACGGGAAGACGGGAGGGTCGGGACGCGGAATTATGTCGCGGTGGTGGCGGCCAGTAACTGCGCGGCGCATACGGCGGAGAAGATCGCGGAATCGTTCCGCGGCGAGGCGATGCCGGGGAACATCGACGGCGTGGTGGCGTTTCCGCATGGCGAAGGGTGCGCGATGTCGATCGGCCCGGATACGATCCAGTTGCGGCGCACGCTGGCGGGAACGCTGGCGCATCCGAACGTGGCGGCGGCAATTATTTTGGGGCTGGGATGCGAGACGAATCAGATTTCGCATTATCTGGGGGATTCGGCTCCGCGATCGAGCCGGCTGGTGGGACTGACGCTCCAGGAGAGCGGCGGGACCATGGGGGCGGTGGAAGCGGCGCGGCGGCACATCCGGCAAATGATGGAGGAGTGCAGCGCGGAAAAGCGCGTGGAGGTTCCGGCTTCGAAGCTGAAAGTAGGGCTGAACTGCGGCGGTTCGGATTCCTTTTCCGGCATTACCGCTAACCCCGCGCTGGGGCTCGCGTCCGACATGTTGGCGGAGGTGGGAGCGTCGGCGGTGCTCGCGGAGACGACGGAGATTTTCGGCGCGGAGCATCTGCTGGTGCGGCGGGCACGGAATCGAGAGGTCGCGGAGAAACTCCTTGGTTTTATCAAGGGTTACAAGACATACCTCAACCGGTTTGGCGGGAGTTTTGACGACAATCCATCGCCCGGTAATAAGGAAGGCGGGTTGACGAATATCCTGGAGAAGTCGCTGGGAGCGGTGGCGAAGGCGGGGACTTCGCAGTTGAATGATGCGGTGGATTACGCCGAGGCGGTGGTCGCGCCTGGGTTCGTTTTCATGAATACGCCGGGGTACGACCCGGTGTCGCTCACGGGGTTGGCGGCGGGCGGTTGCAATCTGATCGCGTTTACGACAGGGCGGGGAAGCGCGATCGGCTTTCCGACCGTGCCTGTGCTGAAGATATCCACGAACACGGCGACCGGACGGCGGATGAAAGACAATATGGATATCAACGCCGGCGTGATCGCGGATGGCGAATCGACGGTGGAGCGCGTGGGCAAGGAGATTTTCGACATGCTGCTGCGCGTGGCCTCGGGTGAGAAGACGAAGGCGGAGATTCTGGGACATCGCGAATTTGTGCCGTGGCGCATTGGGCCGGTAATGTGACGCGGGGAGAGTTTTCCATGTGGAAAAGTTGGATGGCGGGGCTGGCTGTGGCTTTCGGGCTTGCCGCGCAAACGGCCGCGCCGTCATTGGATAAGTCCGGACTGGAGGCGTACTTCCGGCATTTGCTGATGTGGCCGCCGAGCGTGGAGGTGACGATCGGCGATCCGGGGCCTGCGCCGATGGCGGGGTTTTACAGCGTCAACGTTCACGGGAAGCTGGGCAGCAGCTCGCGCGATGAGCCGTTTTACGTTTCGGCCGACAGCAAGACGGTGATCCGCGGCGAGATTCTGGATACGGCGAAGAATCCGTTCCAGGCGGACCTCGACCTTCTGAAGACCGCCGATCAGCCCTTTCTGGGGACGCCAGGCGCGCCGGTGACGATTGTAGAGTTCGCGGATTTCCAGTGTCCGTACTGCAGGCAGGAAGCGAGCGTGATCCGCAAGGATTTGATGGAGGCGTTTCCGGGGCAGATTCAGCTCTACTTCATGGATTATCCGCTGGCCTCGATGCATCCGTTTGCGCGCGGCGCGGCGGTACTGGGGCGGTGCATTTATACGCAGAACAACGGATCGTTCTGGAAGTATCACGACTGGATCTTCGCGCACCAGAGCGAGATCACGCCGGAGAACCTGAAGGATAAGGGCCTGGAATACGCGAAGACGGATCCCGATCTGGATGCGGCGAAGCTGGCGGAGTGCGCGGTTGCGCCGGAGCCGCGGACGCAGGTAGATCGCAGCGTGGCGATCGGCGATGCGCTGAAACTGACGGCAACGCCGACGTTTTTCATCAACGGCCGCCGGATGGTGGGGACGATCGCGCTCGACAATCTCAAGATGGTGGTGGCGCATGAGATCGCGTGGGCGAAGGCGCATGCGAAACCATCGGATTGCTGCAGTGTTCAGATGGCGCTGCCGGGGATGCCGTCCAGGTGAAAATCCGGCGCGGGGCGCTGCTGGCGGTTGTTGCGGCGCTCGCGCCCGCGACATCTCCTCCGCAGTTCGACGCCGCGCGCTATCTGGACCACATCAAATTTCTGGCTTCGCGCGACATGCGCGGGAGGGCGGACGGTTCGCCGGAACTGGAGAAGGCGGCGAAGTATGTGGAAGATCAGTTTCGCACCGATGGGCTGAAGCCGGTGGGCAGCGGCTATCTGCAGACGTTCGAAATTTCGGCGAGCGCGAAGCTGGGGCGGGGCAACAAGCTCGAAGCGACGTGGAACGGCGATCTGGAATCGCTGCAGCCGGATAAGGATTTCGCGCCGAGTAACTTTTCGGCGAGCGCGAAGGCGTCCGGCTCGGCGGTGTTCGCGGGCTACGGGATTACGGCGCCCGAGTACAACTACGACGATTACGCCGGGATGGACGTGCGCGGCAAGTTCGTGATCGTGCTGGCGCATGAGCCGCAGGAATTTGACGCGAAGAGCGTATTCGAAGGCAAGGTTTACACCGATCACTCGGAGATTTATACCAAGGCCGTGAACGCGCGGGAGCATGGGGCGCGCGGCGTGATTCTGGCGCTCGATCGCGTGAACCATAAGGACGCGAAGGATGAGATCGATGCGTTTTCCGGCGAGAGCGGTCCGGCGGACGCGGGGATTCCGTTCGTGCAGGTGCGGGAAGCGGTGGTGAATGAGTGGGTGCGGGACGCGGGGCACGATCTGCTCGCGACGGAAGAGGCGATCGACAAGGACCTGAAGCCGCGATCGTTCGCGATGCCGGGGATGGAGATTCGCGAAAACGTGGAAGTGGAGCGGGTGGTGAAGACGGTCCACAACGTGATCGCGTATCTGCCGGGCGAGACGGCGGAGTACGTGATTCTGGGGGCGCATTACGATCATCTGGGGCTGGGCGGGCAGTATTCGATGGCGCCGCTGATGACGGGGATGGTGCATCCGGGGGCGGATGACAATGCGTCTGGCACGGCGGGGGTGATTGAACTGGCGCGGTATTTCTCCGAGGTATACCGGGGCGCGAGGCCGAAGCGCGGGCTGCTGTTCATGGCTTATGCGGGGGAAGAGCTGGGGTTGCTGGGTTCGGGGTATTACGCGGGTCATCCGCTGTTGCCGCTGCGCGATGCGGTGGCGATGCTCAATATGGACATGATCGGGCGGGTGCGCGAGGGGAAGTTGTATATCGGCGGCGCGGCGACGGGGACCACGTTTCGGGCGGATCTGGATGAGCTGGTGGCAAAGTCGGGTTTCCGGGTGGATTATTCGGAGAGCGGGTATGGGTCAAGCGACCATACGTCGTTCAGCGCGCGGCAGGTGCCGGTGTTGTTTTTCTTTTCGGGATTGCATGGGGACTATCACCGTCCGAGCGATACGTGGGATAAGATCGACGCGCCGGCGGCGGTGAATGTGCTGAAGCTGGTGTCGGGGATGGTGGGAAAGCTGGAGGCGGAGAAGGAGCGGCCGGTTTTTGTGCGGGTGAGGCCGGAGCCAGCGCAAGGTCACATCGGAAGCGTGATCGGTGGCGAGGATGGCGCCTGGTTTGGCGGGGTGCCGGATTCCGCGGCGCCGCCTGGTGGAGGCGTGCGGTTCGTGGATGTGCATCCGGATTCTCCCGCCGGAATGGCAGGGCTGAGGGCTGGCGATGTGCTGCGTGGGCTCGGCGGGACGGAAATCCGCAATCGGAATGATTTTACGTTTGCGCTGATGGCGCACAAGGGCGACGCTGAGGTGGTTGTCGACGTCCTTCGGGATGGCAAGAGGGTGTCGGCTAAAGTGAAATTCTTCGAACGGCGTTGAAAAAACCTTGAGTAGAATTTTCGGCCCGGTGGCCGATAATGACAATATAACTGTGACCCAAGACTTCGTCATTGCGTTGCCCCACCTGATTCTGCATCCGTTTGGAGCTGCGTCAGGCACGGAGCAGTTGATTGAAGGGTCGCGCGCGGCGATGGATCTGCAGGAAGCGGCGATTTCGAATCCGCGGTATGCGGAGATCCATGAACGCGTGCTGCTGGGGCGGTATCAGGAAATCCGGATGCTGCTGTTCCTCGGGAAGGACGTTTTCCGGTGGATCGAACAGTGTCTGGATCAGTTGAGCCGGTCGGGCGATGTAAGCGTGAAGACGAACGCGCAGTTCTTTTCGGCGCTGATTGTCGATTCGCCGCCCGCGGCGGTGAAGCACAAGCTGGAGGAATGGGGCGTTTCGGACCGGCGCGCGGTGTTTTCGCGCGGGATCGGGATCCGGTGTCTCTTTGAGGAGCCGCCCGACATTGGAACGCTTTCGCCGATGTTTCTGGAAAACTATCACCGGTTCGCGGATTATGCCTATGTCTGCTTCCAGCAGATGAAGCCTTATCAGCCGGTGGAGGGGCACTCGTTCGATTTCCGGATCTTCGCTTCGGAAGAGTATTCCCGCATGCTGGCGGAGCAGTGGCAGGAGCAGGAATCGTAAGCTCGCACGATATAATTCGTTGCGTGAAACTCTCTCGTATGCTTCTTGTCGGTCAGAAGTTTGAAGACCGGCGCCTCAAAGACGTTCCCGGTGAAGTGCAGCGCGAATTGAGCGCGGCCAACTTCGGAGCGGGACTTGCTCCTGGCTCCACAGTCGCGATCGGCGTGGGAAGCCGCGGGATCAGCAACATCAGCACGATTGTTCGCGCGGTGGTGGATTACTGGAAATCGCGCGGGTTCGTTCCGTTCATTTTCCCGGCGATGGGGAGCCATGGCGCGGCCACGGCGGAAGGCCAGACCGATGTGCTGGCGCACTACGGGATCACGCCGGAGACGATGGGATGCGAACTGCGCAGTTCGCTTGAAGTCATCAGCCTGGGGAAGACGCCCGAGGGCATCGAAGTGTTTCTGGATAAGTATGCTTCGGAAGCGGGCGGCGTGTTTCTGTGCGGGCGCGTGAAGCAGCATACTGACTTCGCGGGCGAGATCGAGAGCGGTCTCTACAAGATGATGGCGATCGGCCTCGGGAAGTGGGCCGGCGCGAAGAACTATCACATGAATGC
Organism: uncultured Solibacteraceae bacterium; assembly: GCA_964636715.1. GTDB lineage: Bacteria > Acidobacteriota > Terriglobia > Bryobacterales > Bryobacteraceae > BOG-234. The sequence goes on from CAZWTH010000282.1 coordinate 17,910, forward strand.
ACGGCGCATGGGTCTTGAAGCCGTGATTCGGTCGGTGGGGCGGCAGGTGCGCGGGTCGGGCAAGATTCTGGGCGGACTGGCGATTCTGGAAGACGCGTTCCACAATACGGCGAAGCTGGCGGCGGTGCATTCGGCGGATATGGAACAGCGGGAAAAGGAACTGCTGGCGCTTTCAAAGACGTGGGCGGCGACGCTGCCGTGCGATCTGGATCTGCTGATTGTGGACGAGATGGGGAAGATCTTCAGCGGCGCGGGCATGGATACGAAAGTGGTGAACCGGGGCGTGGATGGCGAGATCAATCCGTGGCCGCTGCCGCATGTGGAGCGGATTTTCGTGCGCGGATTGAGCGATCAGAGCTACGGGAATGCGTCCGGGATCGGAATGGCGGAAGTGATTACGGACCGGCTGGCGCAGGCGATTGACAACAATGCGACCTGGCTCAACGTGCTGACCGCGACGACGCCGCGTTGCGGCAAGCTGCCGATTCATTTCGCGACCGATCGCGAGTGCATTGAGCGCATTGTGCCGACGCTGGGCAAGCAGAACTTCGAAGAGGTGCGGATCGGCTGGATCGCCAACACGCTGGCGCTTTCGCCGATGGGGCTGAGCGAGAACATGCGGGCGGAGATCGAAGCCAATCCGCGGCTCGAGATTCTGGAAGAGGCGCATGATCTGCCGTTCGGACCGGACGGCAATCTGCCGCTCGACGCGTTTCATCTGGCTGCCGCTCACTGATGAATCACAACGGATTCGATCTGGCTGCCGCGGCGCGGCAGACGATGATCGATGCGGGTTTCCATCCTGACTTTCCGCCGGAGGCTCTGCGGCAATTGCAGGGGCTGAAGGGTCATAGCCTGCCGCGTGCGGACAGCGGTGTTCGCGATTTGCGGGGGCTGTTGTGGTCTTCGATCGATAACGACACGTCGCGCGATCTGGACCAGGCGGAGATGGCCGAGGGCGTGGATGGCGGCATCCTGGTGCGCGTCGCGATTGCCGATGTGGATACGGATGTGCCCGCGGGATCGCCGATCGATCTGCATGCGGCTTCGGAGACGACTTCCGTCTATACCGGCGTGCGGGTGTTTCCGATGCTGCCGGAGGAGCTTTCGACCGGGCTGACGTCGCTCAACGAGAACGAAGACCGGCTTGCGATTGTGACGGAGTTCGTGGTTGCGGCGGATGGGGCAGTAGGCGAAGGCCGTGTGTATCGGGCGCTGGTCCGGAATCATGCGCAACTGGCGTATCACGCGGTGGGGGCATGGCTGGAAGGGCGCGGCGAGGCGCCGGCGAAGGTGGGGGCTTCGAAGGATCTGTCGGCGCAGCTCAAGCTGCAGGATGAGGCGGCGCAGTTGCTCGGGGAAGAGCGGCATCGGATGGGCGCGCTGAATCTGGATCGGGTGGAGGCGGAGGCCGTGATGGATAACGGCCACGTTTCGGGGATCGAGACGCGGCGGAAGAATCGCGCGACGGAACTGATTGAGAACTTCATGGTGGCGGCGAATGGCGTGATGGCGAGGACGCTGGCGGGCGCGCGCGTGTCGTCGATTGCGCGCGTGGTGAAGACGCCGGCGCGGTGGGAGCGGATTGTGGCGCTGGCGGCGCAGTATGGCGAGAAGCTGCCGGCTGAGCCCGATTCGGGCGCGCTCAATCGATTCCTGCTGAGCCGGCGCGCGGCGGATCCGGATCATTATGCGGATGTGGCGCTGGCGGTGGTGCAGCTGATGGGGCCGGGCGAGTATGTGCTGGCGAAGGGCGGGGAAGCGAGTCCGGGTCACTTCGCGCTGGCGGCTTCCGATTACACGCACTCGACGGCGCCGAACCGAAGGTATGCGGATACGGTGACGCAGCGGCTGATCAAGGCGGTGATTGCGGGGCGCGGCTCGCCGTATTCGGACGGCGAACTGGATGAGATTGCGGGGAACTGCACGGCGAAGGAGAATGCGGCGCGGAAGGTGGAGCGGACGATGCAGAAGCGGATCGCGGCCGTGGCGCTGCAGCCGCGGATCGGGGAGACCTTCACCGGGGTGGTGACGGGCGTGACGCCGAAGGGGACGTTCGTTCGGGTGACGGATCCGCCGGCGGAAGGCATTTTGATTCAGCCGGTTGGAGTGGATGTGGGGGATAAACTACGGGTGAAGTTGATCAGCGCCGATCCGAGGCGCGGCTATCTGGACTTTGCGCGGGCAGGGTAGGGCGTTTCTCTGCTATAATTGAGTTAAATGATTGACCGTCACACAATTAACGACTCTTTTTATTGCGGGCGATTGAGGGAAGACGGGATCATCAGCGTGATGACCACCGGCGCTTACGTCATGGCTGAGTATGACGACCACACGGGGGAGATCCGGTGGTATCGGGTGGTTAACGCGTCGCAGAAAGAGAACCTGCAGAACTGGCTCAAACAGCACTTTCCGCCGAAGGACCGGCCGGCGAAGCCGCGGGTTGGGGCGCCGAAGAAATCTGTCGCTGCCTAGGTTTGCGGCGGGCGGCCGGCGCGTGGTGCGGATGAGAGGACTTGAACCTCCACCCTCTCTCGAGGACCAGATCCTAAGTCTGGCGCGTCTGCCAATTTCGCCACATCCGCATGCGATCCAACGTTGCGATTATAGCAGCGGAGGGTGGAAGTGTTCGTGTTAATCTGAGCATGCGGGACGTGGCGCGAGAGCGCTGCGCGTTTCGATTTCAGCCTTCATCAGAGAGCCGGTAGCTCAGTTGGTAGAGCATCGCACTTTTAATGCGGTGGTCGCGGGTTCGAGCCCCGCCCGGCTCACCATTCCGTTCAATCTGTGGATTCGCGCCTTTGAGAATTCAATAGAGATCTCCAGGCAGTGAACCGCATGAATGCGACTCTTCCACTTGTGCTTATCACGGCAAACCGGCCTCGTGATGTCGATGCTTCGATTAGAAGTTATCTGCGGAAAGAGCGACTGCCAACGAAGGTCGTTGTGGTTGACGATTCGCACGATGTCCAGACATCCGAATATATTTTCGACACCGTTTGCCGTCGTGCCCGAAAGGCTTCTGTACCTATTTCCTATGTCGACCGAGCAGCGCGAATTGCAATTGTGCGGGTGCTGGCAGGCTCAGGAATTCCGGCCGCAGTAGCAGAGTTCTGTCTCCTCGGAAAGGCAAGTTCCTGGTTCACGGCGGGATCCGCGCGCAATACCGCGTTAGTGGTCTTGCCCGCAACGCCTTTCCTGATGGCAGACGACGATACAAGGGGCAGAGTAGCAGGTTACGGGTTAAGGGACGAGATGGACGCCTGTCTGGGAGGACACGACGATCCTACCCACCTCCGCTTCTTCTCATCCAGGTCTGAGGCTGAATCAAAAGCCCAATGGGTGGCAACCGATATTTTCCGGGAAATATCTCGTTGGCTCGGACAGCGACCTGGCCGTGAATTTGTTGTCACGAACCGCTCCTGTCCTCACATTCAGCAACTCGCTGCCGAGGAGAAAGGGATCATTCGGATCGTTAGTATCGGGACTGTAGGCGATTCAGGTTTTTATTCCCCCGCTCACCTGCTCTGGATGGCGTCGCCTGAGACTTCCGCGGAACTCCTGAGTTCGGAAGAGATTCTGCGGCTCGCACTCAGCAGCCGCGAAGTGATTCGCATCAGTCCAGGAATGACGGTCACACACGCAACTGTATGCATGGCAACTGCAATTGGAGTTGACAACCGGACTCTTCTGCCTCCATTCCTGCCGGTGGGGCGAAATGAAGACGGGTTTTTCGGAAATCTGCTGGCGCGATGCGCGCCCGAGATCTGTACCCTCCACCTGCCGCTCGCGATTCTGCATAGCGCGCCGGAAGGCAGACCGTATCATCGCCTGCCTCACCAGCCGCAGAAGATCCGGCTCTCGGAGTTGATCATCATGCTGATATCCGGATGCCGGCTCTGCGCCGGAGCCACCACCGAGTCCGCTTTCCGTCAGTTGGGTGAATACCTTTCATCCGCCGCACAGAGCCAACGATTCGAATGCATTGCCCGTGAAGCCGTGCAGCGGTCCCGGAGAAATCTTTTCGAGGCAATCGACCAGCGCAGAACTGCCAATGAAAATCTTCCGCGGTGGTGGCTGGCTCGCCTGAATGAATTGCAGGAAAATGTGGGGAGGCTGATCCAGTCCGATGATTGCTGGCATCCTGAAGAACTTCTCGGCTGCAGTCCCACTGAGGTGGCGCAGCAGACGGCCAAAATTGCCAGGATAACCGGGGAAATGTTGAAACACTGGCCTACTATTATCGAGATATCGCGCGAATGCAATTCCATCTTCGCCGGCCGTCGCTGCAATTGAACTCATTTGTCTATAGCGTTTCAAGGATGGGCATGTGATAATAGCCACATTTCTCGTGTAGAACAAATCGCGGATCGTCTGGCCAGCGTTCTGGACGCATGCCTCAGCAAAGGGCGGGAAAGCGACTGGGAGGAGTTTATCTCTTTATCTCAGCGGATCATTGCCGTTGCCGTGCTGAGAACCCTTTCCCGGTGGTGTACACCGACGCGGGAGCAGGTTGATGACCTTGTACAGGACACATTCATGCGCTTGTGTTCTCACGATGCACAGGCGTTGCGCGGGTTCCGTTCCGACAGTTCATTTGCGTTGATCGCATGGCTTCGTTCTGTAGCCGTATCTGTGGTGATTGACTGCCAGCGCTCCGAATTCGCGCAGCGGAGCAGCCCCGGTAAGCCGTTCGCGAGTATAGGCGACGTGGAAGCGATCCTGCCGGCAGCCGATGATACGTTCCGAGCCACGGAGCGATCTCTGCTGCGCGCGCGGATACATCGGTGTCTGCAGTCTGAGAAAGAGCGAGACCGATCCGTATTCTGGCTCTACTACCGGCAGGGACTGACGGCAAAGAACATAGCCTCCATTGCCGCCATCGGTCTTGGTATCAAGGGCGTTGAAAGCACCATCCTGCGAATGACCCGAGCGGTACGGGAGTGCGTGACCCGAAAAAATGTTACCGAGATCACGCCCATTGTTGAAGGGAATCGCCTATGAACTACGTCTTTCGAAAGCAGGCAGGGCGTGGAAGCCGGTAATCACCTTACGCCTGAACAGGAACTTCAGGCTGCGATCGGCAAAACAGGGCCGAGCGTCACGTCTCATCTTGAATCCTGCGAGGCATGCCAGTCCGGTGTAGCGGGCTGGCGTTCATGGCTGGACAGGTGGGCAGGTCCAGAGACGGGCGAGGAACTGCGCCAACCGGGAATTGACTGTCTGAGCCCGGAGGAAATCGCGCGTTTTGCGACAGCGAGCTCCTCCGGTAATGGGCTACTGCACGCGGCTTCCTGTGACCGATGTGGAGCAATATTGCGGGAAGCGATGAAAGAGGACGCACTGAGCCAGGAGGAGACCGAACTGTTGGCGTCGCTCGACACGAGCTCTTTGACGTGGCGACGACAGGCCGCGATGGGAGTTATGCGTCCATGCCAGCAACGGCTCGATGTCCGCTGGCTTGCGATTGCAGCCGCGATTCTGGTGGCTATTGGCGCAGGTCTTTGGGCACTGATGAAACACCGGACATCTACGGAGCAACTGCTCGCCCAGGCCTATCACGACAGGCCTCCATTTGATTATCGACTTCCGGGCGACCACCCAGACGAAGGAACTAAACGTTTGGCCGGCGGTTCAATCCTGGGGAATCCAGCGCTCGCAGAGGCATTTGTCCAGATTCAACGCCGCAACTCGCCAGGTGCCGAAAGCGCCGCGGATTTGTTTCTTCAGGGCCGCGCCGAACTGCTGGAAGGTTCGCAGTCTGCTATCGACGCTCTCACGCGGAGCCTGGAACTGCAACCCGACAATGCCGAGGCGTTGTCCGATCTTGCCTGTGCTTATGCTCTGCGCGCAGACGGTGGCCAAACGCTGGAGTATGGACGTGCGATTGACCTTATCGGACGGTCCCTGCGGATCAAACCCGATCAGCCGCGCACGATCTACAACCTCGGTCTCATCTACACAAGGATGTCGCTGGTGGATGAGGAGATAGACGCATGGGACCGGTATCTGAAACTCGATCCTTCGGGGGCGTGGGCTGTGGAAGCCCGACAGCTAAGGAAGGACGCGGAGGACGTTCGTGAGAGTCGCAGGAAGGCAAGCTCCTATCCACGCGACCCCGCAGGTTTCCTCGCGCTGGTAAAGAAGGGAAATGTGGAGCCGGAACTCTATGTGGATTCGTTCTGGGAGAACTGGCTGCCGGCGCTGCATTCCGACCCGGCGGCGCTGCAAGCGGCGAGCGGATTGGCGGAACTGTTCGTAAAGACATTCGGCGATGAATCCCTGCGGGATGCGGTACTCGAGGCTCAGGCTGCCGATGCCTCCGGCGAACTCAGAGGTCTGGCCGACCTTCTCCACGCGAGCGAGACCGAGCAGTACGATGCAGCCGTCTCCCGAGCCCGGACTCTGGTGGCTTCTCTGGCCGCCCGTGGACAATCGGCAGCCCGCGAACGGGCATCCATCGAAACGGTTTTCGATCTCACGAGGGTGGGGAAGGCTGACGCAGGACTTGCCGAGTCAGCGGAAAGTTTGCGAAGGATATCGGCTCACAAATGGATCTGGCTTCGTCTGCAGATGCAGATCCAGCGCGCATCGTGCCAGGGCCGAGTCGAAGGGCCTGGATTCATCAGGGATGAAGTGGAGTCCACGCGAGATGCGGCCCGGCAGGCTGGCTTGGGATTCCTCGCGCTCAAAGCTGCTACTTTTCTCACCAATGTAGATCTGCATGGGGGCAATTATGCGCAGGTCTGGAAGATCGCGTCCGATGGCCTGAAGACCTACTGGCACACGGGCGCTTCCGACTTTCGCGCACAGCAACTCATCCACGATCTCGCATCCACGGCCGAAAGTTCGGGCTGGAAGGAATGCGCCGTCCTTCTGGGGCGAGCCGCCGTTCGCGCTACAGCTCGTGCGACGGCCAGCTCGCGGAGCAGGATTATGGAGGCGGTCAATCGCGTGCACCTGTCAGCCGTGCTCCGGGAGGCGGGATACACGGACGAGTCTCTTGCGGAGCTCAGCAGCGCGGAGCGCATTTTCGACGGCGCTCCGGTGGGCTCTGCGCGCGATGCATACAAATTCGACGCGAAGCTGAGACGCATCGAAACGGCTTCCGAAGGGCCTTCCGCCTCGCAGGCGCTCCATGAGCTGGAAAGCATTGGACAACTTCCGGAGTCGGTTTCCGATTCCGACCGAGTTCGCTTCTATCAGGCCAAAGGCATGGCGGAGCGCGCTGGCGGGCATATTCAGCAGGCCAAGGCAGCTTTTGAGGAGGCACTACGGATTCATCAGGCCGAAATCGCACGGTCAACGCGGAGTTCCGACCGGATTGCCGCGGCAGCGCTGGTTCGAGAGTCCTATCGCCATCTCGCCGATCTGCAGTTGACTACCGATCATGATCCGCTTGGCGCGCTCAACACGTGGGAGAAATACCGGGCTGAACTGGCCGGTCAACAAGCGCGGGAGGCGCCTTTTGGCGATACGCCTATTCTGGTATACGCGTCGCTTCCATCGGGGCTCGCACGCTGGATTTCAGATTCCAACGGGGTCCGTGGCGGCATTGTTCCTGAATCCCAGAGTCGTCTGGCGAATTCCGCGGCCCTATTTCTTCGACAGGTTTCGGATCCCAGATCGCCTGTGGCGAACCTGACCGATGTCTCGCGCCAGCTTTACAAAGCGCTGGTCGAGCCTTACGCGGATCGAATTTCCCGCGGGACGATCCTGGGAGTTGAAGCCGATGATTGGGCGGCGTCGATTCCCTTTGGCGCGCTAGTCGCCGGGAACGGGGAATACCTGGCGGCGCGGAATCCGATTGTCAACCTTGCCTATGTCCCGAAGGCCTCAGCGGATGGCGGCCGTTATCGGTTCGGCCCGAACGATCCAGCGTTAATCGTTTCAGTGTCTGCGTCTCTGAACCTTGTAGGTATTCAGGAACCATTGCTGAACGGAGCAATCGATGACGCGTCGCAGGTGCGGAGGAAATCGAAGCAGGCGGTGGTTCTCAGCGATTCGGCGGCGACAGTTGCAGCGATCGCGAAGGATGTCCGCCAGGCGACGCTTTTCCATTTCGCCGGTCATGGCTGGAGTAATGGAGGAAATGGCGGACTGCTGCTCGCGCCGACGGTTCACGACGACGGACGGCAATCAGCCAACTGGATTGACGCCGACCAACTGAGGTCACAGGACTGGAGTCACGTGCGGTTGGCGGTTCTCGCTGCCTGTCTCACTGCCACGGGCGAGGCGCACGGGCCGGTTAACAGCGGCAGTCTCGTGCATGCTCTTCACGCCGCCGGCGCGAAGCAAGTCATTGCTTCGCGCTGGAGTGTGGACACCACGGCGACGACATCACTGATGAATTATTTTTACGACGGGCTGTATGCAAACAGGAGCCCGGCTGAAGCGCTCGCGGCCGCGGAGTTACAAGTCGCCGGGAGCAAAGGACAGAGCCATCCCTTCTACTGGGCCGGCTTTGATGTGTTTGGACAATAACAACGCGCACGCGCAGATAACAAGGAGACAGAGGTGCCGGAACCCTCGGATAAAGACCACCCGAAGTATAAGCTTTACGTCATATTTCATGGATCATGGGCATTCGTCGACAATGTCAAAAAGCCAGAGAAATATATCCATGCGAGAGCAGCCGATCTCGCCAATCACGTGTTTATGGCCGGGTCATGGATGGGGGAGATCAAGATCGTCCGTCATTCGCAACTCTGCCTTGAAATCGACGAACAACCTCGCCAGGCACGGCTTTGGGAAGATGGCAAGAAAAAGATGGTTCTGTTCGAGCCGCTTGAGAAGCAAGGTTGCAAGGCGTATGCAGACATCCACTTCCCGCGCCCAGCGCGTATCCATCCGGAATTGCTCGTTGGGCCGGTGAATATTCACGACAATCAAACTGCGGCCCCGTGTGAAATGTATTCCTCGCAAATGTGTCTTGTGCCGGTCTTCGAGTATGAATTCGTGAATCCTCCCTATCTCCGCTTCGGTGGTATTGCGAACGAAGAAGCCGCTATTCACGAGGAGATATTTTGGAAGCCTTCTCCCCTCACACGGATGCGGGTGATAACACTGCATATGTTCGCTGCGGATGACAACGGTTCACGCCAGGATCAGCCTGGCGATTTCGAGGAGGTCGGCCGTCTGCTGGCCTACAATATCAAATTCAACGGGCCGAATCCGAAGCTCGTCGGTCCACGTCATATAAACATTCCGGATTTGGAGGGGCGCGAATTCGAAGTCACGACGTTCCTTCACGAACGTGTTGACCATCTGCGGGCAATCGGCGCGCAAATGCAGTACAGGGGATCGCATAGCCTGTACTCCTGGGATCCACCCCTGCCTTCACCGATAGTTGAAGATGACGCGAGAAAGAGGGGCCGACCCTATTTAGACTATGGTAGCTGCGGAAGTGGTGGAGGCGGCAGCTAGACGGGTTCCGCAGAGTAAATCTCTTTTGACGAGTCGACGGCGGAGCATGCTGGTCGGGGTATCCGACGGCATGGTCCGCCTGTTTTATTTTTCGCGCAAAAACGTGAAGGGAATCATTGGGGTTCTCCGTCTTTGTGGCCGTGAGCGTAAGAGAATGTCTTTCGCTCTTCCAGGAAGAGAGGAGTAATTCGATGAGGTGGTTTATTTTGTTTTTTGCCGTAGCGCGGATGGGCTTCGCCGCAGGCGGCGCTGAGGTCGTGATGCCGCGAGAAGGAAATAACAGCGTTTCCGGACGCGTTCCGCCAGGAACAAAGTCGGTGGTCGTGGATGTTTTTCAAAAGGACGAATGGACCAGAATGCATGGCGCGAATATCAAAGTAAACGATCCATCCATTCTTGACGGTGCTTCACTGATTCAGCTTGGTGCCTGCGATCCGCCAGACGGCGCTGCCGCAGGCGCAACCTGCGTCGACAGCTCGAATGTTTTCACCGCGAAGTTCGATTCGCGTCTTGGGGCTGGCCAGGTCGTACGCGTACAGCCACTCGACAGCAACTCTTCACCGTTAGGCGACCCGACAATTGTCACCGTCAGTTCCGCCATTTTCGATTGGGGGCGCGCGCGCGCCTATTTCAGCGGTGGTACGGTCATCGCGAAGAGCGGGAGTGATTTTTCCAGCCCGAGTACATATCTGGGCCTCAACGTCGATTACACCTGGTTTGAAACAGACTGGCAAAAGAACAAAGGCGGCGGAGGTTGGCTGTTTAATACATTCTTCGATGCCCGTCTCACTCAGGTTCCGCTTTCAACCGGGGCCGGCGCGCCTGTTCTGAGCATCGGGCCGGATACCGTCCTTCAGTCGTCCCAATCCGGATTCGTGGAAGCGGGAGCATATGCCCCCGTCTACTTTCGAAATACACGATGGCAATTCCGTCACAAAGACTATGCGCTCTTCATCGCTCCGCTTGTGAAGGGATCGTTTCAGACGGCCCGCAGCGGAAATATCGATGGCCTGACGGCAGATCAGGCCAAAACGGCGGAAATCGACGATAAGGATGTCTATCGGTCTATCGCCGGCGGCGCGAGGCTCGGGCATGTTCGCCTGCCTGGCTCAAACGCCTCCCCCCAGTTGATCAGCTATCTTGACCTGACGGCTGGACGTTGGGATAACCTCCGAACTCCTCGTCCGGGAGTTCAGCCCGTGGACGGTGCGGGATATTTGTACCCCGTGAGATTTAGCGCCGAAGGGGTTCTGCAGGTTCCATATTCACCCTTTTTCGTGGGTTTTGGCCTTAACGTGGGTCGCGGGCCGGATGACTTACGGTTCCTCTTTGGAACTCGCTTCGATATCGGGCAACTCCTCGGGAAGATCACTCCTCACTTCTAACTGAACTGAAAGTCAGCCGCGGCAATCGGGTGCGATCGGCGCACCCTCAGCGGAGCCGCGGCTGCTTGGGCCAATTCCCCTAAATCTACAGTCACTTCGAAAAGGAAATCATGTCAACAACAACAGCGACGCAGGAAAAACTCTCAGGCAGACTCCACCAGAAACTACAGGCTCATCTGCTCAAAGTGGAAAACACCGAGCTGTACCGACTCATGACCGCTGCTGAAACTGACGCGCGGACCACGGCCACGATTATCAAATTTATCCTTCTGGAGGCTTTCTCTTACGGCCCCCACGTTACGGAGGCGACCTTCACTGCCATTGGACGTTTTCCCAAGGAACGGCCCGATCTGATGAAGCCGATGATCGTTCACGATCTTTCCGAAGTCGATCACGGGGAGATGGCGCTGCGCGACTATCTCAGACTTGGCGGAAATGAGTTCTTCGCGCGAAGGCGCCGTATTACGCCAGAGTCCTTTTGCATGGCGGCTACATGCCGGCTGCTGGCGACGGCGGAAGAGCCATGGGCTTACCTCGGCTACATGTATCTGTTCGAATCTCTGACTCCGGTATTGACGGAAAGGGCTCAGACGATCCTTGCGGCGAAAAAGTTTCCAGGCGAGGCGCTTCATTGATTTTCACGCGAAGGAAGACATTGGGCATTCGATGCTTCTTGCCGATTTCATCGATCGCGTCGTGGATGAATATCCTTCGTCGGAATCGGCGATCGAATACGGTTTCGACTGTTTCGCCGCTGTCTATCCCGAACCAATCTGGGCCGCGGCGCTTCGACACGCGCGGACGGAGCTTGCCGGCGGTGAACGGTGAGTGTGGCGTCATGGCTGCGCGGAGTTGCAGATCATTCGTTACTCCTCCTCGCACCTTATGCCGAGGTGCCGCCACAATATTCACGGCGGGTCTTTGACGCAGTTCAGCATGACATTTGGCTACGGAAAATTCAGACGCTTCGAGGGATGGCATATCTTGCAGATGGGGCGATCGACACAGGATCACTTACTGACGATGGGCGGCTTGTCTCGCCATGGGATCCTTCGAGCTGGCACGTAGTCGCACGCGATGGAAATGAGGCGTGCGCAACTATGCGTTTGAAATTCTACAGAGATCCGATCAGCCCCTGTGAGATGGGGATATCGCGCTCCGGTTTGTTCGAAGGCAAATTGGCCGGGCGTTATCATCGCGCGATCTGCGAGTTTCAGGCAGCCTGTTTTGCAAATGGCGGTGTCCTCTGCGAAGCGGGTGGCTGGGCGACCGATCCCGCGTGTCGAGGAACCCGGCGAAGCGCTGCGGTTCTGCTGAGCTCATGGCCAATTGCGCGATCGCAGGGCAAGGTCCACACTCTTTCCATGGTGACGGCCCGCAACCATTCTCACCACATATTGACGCGAATGGGCGCGCAGGCTCTTCGTGATGCGCAGGGAGAATTGCCTCCGTGGGACGACGCTTTCTATGGATGCAGGATGCACCTCAGCGATATCGCTTCGTGGCGTCTAAATGAAGCGTTTGAACCTGCAGCGGGCGAGCTTGCCAGTCTTCTTCGTGATACCCCCTTATTGATGTGCCGGGGTTAATCCGATTCCGATTGTTGTCCCCATAGCAGTCTGGCGAGCACTGCTACGATTCGAATCTACGACGGCGGTGAATCACGGCACATCTTCCTGCTCCGTTCCCGTCTCGCCCCCGATGATCGCCGTCATATAGCGTGGGCCGTTCCGAAGGCTTTGTCATGAGGGGAAGTACTGCGGCGCGTAAGTTTTCATGATGACCTGCGCTGTTCATCGAGCGGCCGCCCGGCGAAAAGCCGGGGACAAAACGAGATGTCTGGGCCTTCGTCCCGATGGGGTTACTGTCTGACGTTCACAAAATACTTTAGCCGCCGCTTCAGTCACAACTTTTCGCGCGCGTTTTTGCGAACAGGTTCAACGGAAGTACTGCCACCGCATCCGCGACGGCTGGTAGGATTGGCCGAATGATCGGAGGCATTCTTCAGTGTGCGGCGGTGACCGAGGAGCGGTAGCCCAAAAAAGGAAGGGCTGAAACGAAGCCAGTAAGCTATTGATGTCAAAGGAAAAGTGTTGAGGAACAAAGCCAATTTTAGGCCAAACGAACCCTCAACGAAGCCAGAACGAACCCCGAAAAAGCCACTCTTTTCTCGTCGGCGAAGCCATTGCGGACGCGACCTTCGCCGAGGTGTATTAAGCCAATCGCTGGCTACGGCGCAAAGCCGGCATGAGCTTTGCTTTGAAATACGGTTCGGTGCGAGCATTTCACTCTGTGTTGGAATCGGTTTTGAAGTTTTTGATTTTGCGTCCTGATGCAGGCCGTCTTCGACGAGGAGGTCCGGCCGATGGATCTTTCACAACTGGATATTCCTGTTACGAGTCTGCCGCGCGCGAATGGAGGGCACCGCGACAGAGCCTGGAAGTCGCGGCGATCGCGTTCCTGTCTTCTCGATCGGGCGGCTATTGGCCAGGCGGCGCCGTTCATTTCGAGGCAAATGCATTTGTCGCCCGCGGAGATGGGACTCATCTTCTCCGCGTTTGGATTCACGTACGCCGCATTCGAAATGCTGCTGCGAACGCAACTCGGCAGAAGGGGCAGGGGCATGTGCGCCGGTTGGGGGACCATCGGTCTCCCGCTTCTGGCCTCTTTCCGAGCGGTTAAGCCTGTTTTTGTGTTTATCCGCACCTTACGCCCTTGATACTATGGATTGATTCAGACGTGGCGATCAGTGTTTCCAATTCCTCGGATATCGCACATTTGATGGGCCGTTTTCGCCGTGGGGACAAGGCGGCGGCCGGTCAACTGGTTGAATTGCTGTACCCGGAACTGCGCCGTCTGGCGGGCTCGCACATGATGCGGGAAAAGGCTGGCCACACATGGCAGCCCACCGCGCTGGTCAATGAACTCTATCTGGAACTGGTAAAGGTCAACGCGCTGCGGGAATCGTCTTCCGGCAATGCCGCGGAGCGCGCTGCGTTTTTCGGCCTTGCCGCCACGCTGATGCGCCGGCTGCTGATTCATCATGCGCGTCCTCTCTCGAAGAGATTTGAAAAAGTGGAATTGCCGGACATGAGGGACGAGAGCGCGGCCGGCGCCGAGGCTTTGGCTCAGGTGGAAGACGCGTTGGACCGGCTGAGCGAAATCAATCCGAAGCTGAGAACGGTGGTGGAGTTCCGCGCTTTCGAGGGACTCACCACGGAGCAGACCGCTGAGCGGATGGGATGCGGAACCGCCACTGTGACGCGGCAGTGGAGTTTTGCCAAACAGTGGCTGGCCGAGGAGTTCGGGAATCCTCAGTAGTGAAGCCGCAGGACTGGCAGCAGGTCTACGCGTTCCTGGAATCGATGGCGGAACTTCCCGCTATCGAGCAACGGCGCTATGCGGAAGCCGCCACGCTCGACGAAGAAGTCCGGCGGCGCGTCCTGCAATTGCTCGATCAATACGAAACCGGCCCTGACAGTTCCATCAACCAGTCCGCGGCTGATTCTTTCCGTGGAAGCAGCCGCCCGGAATGGCCTCACACAGGCAAGCAGGTTGGGCGATTTCAGGTGACCCGGCCGCTGGGCCGCGGCGGCATGAGCGAAGTCTACGCGGCGCTCGATGCGGAACTCGACCGGGAGGTCGCGCTGAAGTTTCTCTCGTTTGAAACGAGCACGGATGCGCGGACGGCGGACCGTTTCGTTCGCGAAGCGCGGGCCGCTTCGGCTTTAAATCATCCGAATATCGTCACGGTTCATGAAGTCGTTCACGTGCCGTCTTCCATTGCCATCGTGATGGAAAAGGTGGAGGGGCATGCGTTCCGTGAATTGTGCGGAGGGCCAAATCCCGCCGCCGACGTAGCCGGATGGGGGCGGCAGATCGCGGATGCGCTTGCGGCGGCGCATGCGAAGGGGCTGATCCATCGCGACCTCAAACCGGAAAATCTGATGCTGCGGCCGGATGGATACGTGAAAGTGCTCGATTTCGGTCTGGCGCGGCACTACGAAAGCACCGATGAGGACTCGACCAGTCTCACCGCGGGGACGTTCCGTTATATGTCGCCGGAACAGACGCGGGTGTCGCCGCTCACTCCAGCCAGCGATATCTTCTCTCTGGGGATCGTACTTTACGAGCTGGCGACGGGCGTCCATCCTTTCGCGGCGGAGACAGCGTTCAGCACGGCGCACTACATCGCGACGCAGGAGCCGGCCGCGCCGTCCCGCGTTGTGGACGGACTGCCTTCCGCGATTGACAGCCTTGTTCTGCGGATGCTGTCGAAGGATGCGGCGGCCCGGCCCTCCGCCGCGGAGGTATCGAAGGCTCTGGTCGAACTCCCTGCCGCGCTCGTGGGCGTGAGAAGACGCGCCGTTCCGAAACTCGCGGTCCCCGTAATCGCGACGATTGTGGCGATCGCCGCCGCGTTTTTCGTCTGGCGCGAGAGCCACAGTTCGACGTCACCTCAGATTCGCCCGCTCAAATCCGGCGTGACAGTCGCGAGAATGCCCGGACGAAGCAGCGATCCCGCGTTCTCACCGGATGGAGAAAGTCTGGCCTTTGCCTTCCGTACTCCGGAGCAAACGACTCGCGATATCTGGGCGAAGAGGATCGAGGGCGGGGAAGCGCAGCGCCTGACGAAAAATCCCGCGGATGAGTTCGGAGCGCGCTGGTCGCCGGATGGACGCAGCCTCGCGTTCCTGCGGCGAATGGGCGGACAACTTCGGATTGTGCTGATTCCAGCGGAGGGCGGCGCCGAGCGAGAGATTGGCTGGATCCACGGCGACGGCCCGGAACGTCCGCGGATGACGTGGGCGCCGGACGGCAATTCGCTTATCGTCTCCGATTCTTCGCACGGCGGCAATGACGATCTCGCTTTGTACCGGATGGATATTCATACGGGAAAGCGCAGCGCGTTCCTGAGCGCCGAGGGGGGATCCGATACGGCGCCAACCTTTTCGCCCGATGGCAAACTGCTGGCGTTTCTGCGGCTGCGGCCGAACGCGGATCCCGAGATTTGCGTGGCGCCGGCGGAAGGAGGCTCCAGCCGCATGGTTGGACCTGTGCCGAACCGCGTGCTGGGTTTTACCTGGTATGAGGACAGCGCCACGATTCTCTACGGCTGGGGCGCGAAGGACCTCTACCAGATCGGGATCGCGGGAGGAAAAGCCACGCCGGCGAAATATGTACTGGATTACGACCCGAATGACCTGACGCTATCGCCGCGCGGCGGACGCATGGCTTTTACTCTTCGCTTTTCCGATACCAATCTCTGGCAACTGGATACCGGGAATCGCGTCCCGCCGCGAAAGCTCACGAGCGCCATGCAGGAAGACGAGGACCCCGCTTACGCGCCCGATGGACGGCATTTTGCATTCTCCTCGCGGCGTACCGGAACGCAGGAGATCTGGATCAGCGACGCGGATGGAAGCAACCAGCATGCGTTGACATCCGACAAGGCGTTCTCGGGGAGCGCCGCGTGGTCGCCCGATGGCAGCCAGATCGCTTTCGATTCCAAACGGAGTGGAGTTTCCGAAATCTGGATTGTCAACGCAGGAGGCGGCCAGCCTCGCCGGCTGATGGCGCGGACCTGGGAGGCCGTCATTCCCGCGTGGTCGCACGATGGCAAGTGGATTTACTTTTGTTCGGAGCGCACGGGTCAGAAGGAGATATGGAAAGCGCGGGTGGATGGCTCCGGAGAGCCGGCGCAGGTGACGCGTGAGGGGGGATTCGAGGCTAAAGAGACGCAGGACGGAAGATTTCTCTACTTCAGCAAGAGCGATGCAGGCAGCGTCTGGCGGCGGCCGCTGACCGGAGGGGCGGATGAGGTTGTGCCTGAGGTCCCGCCCCTGCTGCTGTACCGTTACTGGGATCTCTGGCGAGCCGGGTTGTACTTTGTGGACCGGAATCCAGCGCCGATGCTTCGCAGTCTGGATTTTGCGACGGGTAAAGTGAGAGACATCGGGCCGCCGGGTAAACCGCCGATGACGTATCTCCGGGGGCTGGCCGCTGCGCCCGACGGAAAGTCCGTCTTATATGTGCAGCAGGATTTGAAACTTCAGGAAGTGCAGGTTGCCTTCGATATTGTGCGGTGAACGCTACCGCTTCTTCACGGTCCTTTCCGGAGTTATCCGGCGATAGCCCGCCGGGACGGCGAACACGGAAGATGGAATCGCGGCGCTGGAGAAATCGCTGCTTTCCGACGTGGTGTTCAGCAGCAGCTTTTCGCCAAGCTGCACTCTCACGGTTTCCGAAAGGGGAGTGCCGCCGATCCGGTCCATCGCGCGCTGAAAATCCGAAAATGACTTCCCGAGCCCCGAGGAATCGTTCGCCGGCGAGGGAGCGAGAATCGATTCCGAGATCAATTGCATTGGCGCCATCTCTTTCGCCCCGGGGATTTCGCGCGCCACCCAAACCTCGGCTTCCATTCGCGCCAGAAGTTCATCCTGGCCCGGCAGCCGGATATCCATCGTGTAAAAGATCTGCCGCGCGAGATGGCCGCCGATGGCTTTCTGCCTGCCTGTTTCCTTCAGGCGCGTATCTGTCCGGATGTTGCCGAGCGTACCCGTTGACGCCGTTGCTTCCGGAAGCCTGAACCGGGCGGTTGCATATGTTTTTTCCTTCCTGTGGATAACCGTGACCGTACGATTGTCCAGGTCGACGATCGTTGTCCGGTCTTCTCTCTGCACCGCCATTTTGTGACCTTTATAGAAGCGCTTCGAGACCTGGATTTCGGAACCGTGTCTGGTTGTCCGGACATAGGTCAGATCGGCGCTGAGGGGCAGAGTAGTCAGTGCTCCCGCAAGCAAGAGAAGAGGGACGCGGCGGTGGATATGCATGGAAGGACCTCCATTGCATCAGGGGCTTTTTCGCGCCCGATTTCGATCATCAAAGTTTTTTTTGATTGCGTGATCGGGTTTCCAAGTCTTTTTGCCCCTACCGTTCAGCCACTGTTTTTCAAAAGAAAGGAAAGAGGACATTCGTGTCCCAACGACAACATATGCGCGTTCGAACTATCGCTTTTTATCTGCTGGGCCTTCTGCTGTGCGGGGCAGCGGCCCAGGCTTCCGTCATCCTTGCGGTTAACCCGCCTGACAACACCGTGAATGTGGGCGACAGCCTGACGGTCAACGTCGATATCGACAGCGATGACCGCGTTTTCGGCTTCAGCATGGATATCGACTACCCGACCTTCCTGACGTACGAAGGGATGCAGGAACAGGGGTTGTTTGCGACCGACGGCTGCTGTTTCGGGGTGCTCGATACCTCGACGCCCGGACATCTGGGCTTCATTTATGACGCGCTGGTCGGTTCGTACGATCCGCTGAGCGGCCCCGATACGTTATTCAGCATCAATTTCACGGTGAACGGCGCCGGGTCGGGGGAGATCGCGATTGATCCTTCATCTGTCCTGATTTCCGATGATAGTTTGAATCAAATTCCCGTGCAATCGATAACCCCGGCAACCGTCACCGCGGCGGCCGCGCAGGTAGCGGCGCCCGAGCCGTCTTCCTTCGCCCTGATGGCACTTGCGATCGCCGGGGGACTGTGGCGGCGGAGAACGATTCACAAAAGCGAGGCGAGGTAAAACCGATGAATATCCGGCGAACTCTTATTTTCCGGCCTGTAGCCGCCGCGCTGGTGGCTCTGCTTCTGCCCTACGGCGATCTGATGCCCAGCCGCGCCACATCGGCGAGCGCCGCGATCGCGGTTCCTTCGAACTGCGTTCAATCCGGGGGCGCATACATTTTTCAGACTATTTGCAACGGGGACGCCGGCAGTCCGCCGCCCGCGGCCAGCGTGGTGGCGAATATTCATCAGTTCGAGAGCGACACGCTGAAGGCCTATCTCAGTCTGTACAATCTGCCCAATTCGGACGCGGACGTGGCGTTCTTCTATCAATATGCGCACACCGACCTTCGGGTCAGCTTCCGCTCTTATCTGCTCATGAGAATTATCGATCTGGGGCTGACTGCGCCGCAGACGCCGGCGGAGGCGGATTTCTTCAACTGGTTCCGGGACCGCCTGTGGCGGCATCAGAAGCGCATGTATCAATCCGCCGTGGACGACAAGAATGCGTGGCAGAACGACCGCTGCGGCTGGAAGCCCGATCAGGATGTGGCCAACGCATACGGCATCCACTACATCGCCTGCGTGGGAACCCAGGTTTTTAACACGGCGCCCACAAAGGACTATTTTTTGACAGCCGCGCGGAAGCGCGAGTTCGATCAGTTGCTGGTATCGCTGACGCCATCGAATCCGGCGCCGGCCGTGATGGCGGCCGCCGCCAGAGAAGGCGCGGCGCTCGACGAAGAGACCGGACGTCTGCGGTCGCATGCGGGGGTTCCACAACAGGATTTCGGCGTGAGCATGAGCGGGCCTTCCGTTATGCTTCCCAACAGCGACGCCGTGTACACGGTTCAGGTGACGAACAATGACACGAACCCCGGTTTCACAAGCTTTTCCGACAGTCTTCCTCTTCAGGAGTCCCTCGTTTCGATTACGGCGAGCCCCAGCCTGGCTCAATGTTCGGGCCTCAACCTGGTGACCTGTTCGATTACCGATGTACCCGCGAAATCCACCGTGACGCTGACGATGAAGGTTCACGTGGGAAGCAATGCGACGGACGGAGCCAGCATCGTGAACACCGCGACCGTAACTTCGCCGAATGATTTCACCATCACCAATAACAGTTCGAAGGTAACTTCGGTCGTGAGCAGCGCGGCCAATACTCCTGCCGGATTCACACTGTTCAATATGTCCGATACGCAGACAAGCGTTGTTCTGGGGACGGTGGGCGCCGTGGTGGGATTGCCGGCGATCGGCGTGCCGCTCGCGCTGGCGAATCCCGGGGTCCGCCAGCAGCTATTGCCGAATTCGACGACGAGGGCCGCTTTGCAAAACCGAATCAACAATGCCGCCAATGCGGAAAACGCCAATGACGCAGTCAAGGCGAATGCCCAGAGCGCGAAGGACTCCGCGGCCGCGGAAGGCGACGTCACGGGGGAAAATCTGGCCGATGAGACCATTGCCGAAGTGACCGCGGAAGAGTTGGGCGAAGAGCTCGGCGAAGTCGCGATCGACGAAGGCGCCGGGCTCGCCACCGAACTGGCGGCGGACGTCGCGGCCGAATCCGGTATCGCCGCGAGCCTGGGACCCGCCATTGCCATCGGCATTGCGCTCATCGCGATCACCACGGTCGTCACGATTGTGGCCGAGGAAGCGGACGCGGAAAAGTCTCTGAGCGAGCTCGATGACCTGAATAACGCGGCGAAGGTGAATCTCCCCGATATTTACAACATGGGACGGGATGAGTTCGGGCGGTATCAGCTCAAGGTGACGCTGACGGAGCTGACCTATCCGGATGTTCCCAGCTCCGCAACGCCGCCCGCCGATTCCACGGCGGATGCATCTCGAACCCTGGTGGCAGCGGTCGAGGGAGGACAACCTCAGCCGGTGAGTGATATCACTTACAAGGACTGGCAGGGGGTTACGTATACGGCAAAGCTGTATCGGGGAATGTGGGCGCGTGCGGGAGTGATCACGCTGCCGGCCAGTATTGGCAACATTCCGTTGCTGCCCGGGATTGGAAATACGCTGCACGTGAGCACGTTCCACCCGAGTCTGTATTACCGGGACTGGAACGGAACGCAGTACATCGCGTCGCGCTATGGGACCAATTTCATCATCTCGAAGAGGATTCAGGATTCCACGGATGTGGATTGCCCCGCGTCCGCCAGTACCGGCGTGAGCGCTCAGACCGGCGGCTCCTGCGTCAGCTATGTCGCGTCATCATTCCAGATGCTGGATTCGCTGGGCCGCCACATGACCGTGTCGGTTGCCAATCTGCCGGGTATTACTCCGCCGGGAGCGAACCCTTACGTATTTGACACGACGGCTCCCTTCGTGGATTTTCCGGTTTATGTGACCGGCGCTCCCACACCGGTCATTACAACGGACCCGGGATTCGGGGTTCCTCCGGGCTGCTCGCTCGAACAAAGTCCGGAGTTTGCCGGGAGCGCGGCCGTCATCCACTGCTTCGGCGTTCAGGGAGTTCCGGGCCAATACACGACGCGCATCCGCGCGACGAATGCAGGCGGTTCCGCGACTCAGGACTACAACTTCAACGTTACGGGCGCCGACATCAATGTCCGGATTCAGTATCTGGTGTCGCCCGGAAACGCGCCGTATCCGAATGGATCGACGTGGACAGCCGGCGTGCCTGTACACGATACGTTTGCCGTATCGGCGGGAGGCGCGGTGAACTTTCGGATCATTAACGGGGTGCTTCCCACCGGACTGACGTTCCATGACAACGGAAACAATACCGCTACGATTTCGGGAACACCGGTTTCCAGCGTTGATACGAGCGGGCTCCTTCGAATCATCGCCTGCTACGGAACCACGGGCGTCTGCACCGCCACGGACTCGGGCTATTCGCTTGCGACTGTACCGCGTGGACATCTTCCGACTCCGCCCGATCCAACCCAGGTGACGTTTACTGCCGGAGTACTTTCGCAGATCACGCTGAAGACCGTGGGCGCCATCACGCCCGTCACCATGAAGGGATTCTGTGTGAACATGCTGGACGGGGTCGACTGGATGGGCTATTCGCCGCTATCGGTTGACGGCATGACGATTTCCGGCAAGCCGCCGAAGAATTTTGGAACCATCGACCTTCACTACGTTCGCGCGCAGATGGATACGGCCGGTTTGCCGACATCGCAGGCGGATATCGACTGCTCGCAACCGAATCTGGTCATTGCGGTGGATGGCAGGCCGAATTTCTTCGGCCCCAGGGAAGTGACGTTTGAGCCTGGCCGCGTGGGGCGTTTCGATCTCTCGTCTAACCTCAAGTACGGGTTCGGTGTGGTGGAGCTTCTTTCGCCTCTGCCGTCCGGTTTGTCTCTGGTTCCACCGGTGGACGACAACGACCAGTGGTCCATTCAGGGGCAGCCCGCGCCTGGAACGGGACGGGATTACAGCGTCACCGCGAAGGGGACGGCGGGTAGTAATTCGACCACTCAGACGTTCCTGCTGCATGTGAATGAAGCTCCGTCGCTCAATCTGCCGGGCGTCATCAATGTGATGTCAACAGCTCCGGCCAGCTTCACGCTACGGCCTGACGGCTATCCACGGCTCGGGGCCATGAAGATCACCCGAATCGGTAAGTTGCCGCCAGGACTGACTTTCAGCAACGCGACGTCTCTCGTGGATGAGGCGGGGACCGCGACCATCGGCGGGACGCCCTTCCTGAATATCGGGAATACGGACTGGCCGGTGAGTTTTCAGCTCGACAATGGCGCGCTGGGATCTCCGGTGACAGTCAGCACGACGTTCCATGTTCTGCCCGCGGGCGATGTCACGCATGACAATGCCGTGAACTGCTCCGACATCAGCCTGGTAAAAGGCGCGCTGAATTCCAAACGCGGAGACGTGAAATTCAATGTCGATGCGGATGTCAACGGAGACGGGATCATCAATGTTCTGGATCTTTCGTTCGTGACAACGAAGCTGGCGCCTGGCACGAAGTGTCAGTAGTTGCGGGATGCGGAAACAGTTGAACCGCGTCCGTTCCGAAGCGGGTTTCCGGCCGCGAGTAGACTATGCTGTAGCGCAGTTCGGCAACTACTCCCGTGAACACCACGCTGCAGACATCGTCCGATAGAACGCTCCGGAACGCTTCAGGCGCGGCCGACCGGCCGACCAACACGCGCCGCGCCATTGTCGCCTTTGGCGCGGCGATCGCGTTCCTGTCTTTTCTCGACCGGGCGGCCATTGGGCAGGCGGCGCCGTTCATTTCGCGGGAAATGCATTTGTCGCCCGCGGAGATGGGGCTCATCTTCTCCGCGTTCGGATTCACATACGCCGCGTTCGAAATGCCGAGCGGCTGGCTTTGCGACCGGTTCGGCGCGCGCAAGCTGCTGACGCGCGTCATCTGGCTGTGGTCTCTGTTCACCGCGACAACGGGTCTCGCGTGGAACTTCGGCTCCCTGTTTGCGAGCCGGCTGCTGTTTGGGGCGGGCGAATCCGGCTGCTTCCCCGGACTGGCTTCCATGTTCCGAACGTGGCTGCCAAAACACGAACGCAACTCCGCCGAGGGAATTAAAGCGGCATGCGCGCGGTGGGGCGCGGCGATCGCTCCCGCACTTCTCGCCACGCTCTACTCGTGGTTCACGTGGCGGCAGGTTTTCGTGGGACTTGGCTTGATGGGTGGCGCGATGGGCTGGATTTTCGTTCGCTGGTACCGCGACGATCCTCGCCAGCATCCCTCCGTCAATGCGGCGGAACTGGCGCTCATCCCCGCGCAGTCAGGCGGCGGCCACCATGCGAGCTCAGCCACGTGGAAGGCGATCGTCGGCTCCGGCAGCGTTTGGGCGCTCGGGCTGCAGTGGTTCGCTCACTATTACGGCTTTTACTTTTACATCACGTGGCTGCCTATCTATCTGTATCGGGTGCGCCATCTCGATCTCCGTCATGGAGCGTTTGCAGCCGGACTTCCGCTGTTCACGGCGGGGCTGGGCAGTCTCTTCGCGGGCTGGGCAACTTCCACTCTGACGAGGCGCGTGGGCAGCGCGCAGCGGGCCCGGCGAATCATGGGCTACATTTCCTACGGCGGCGCCGCGGCGATGCTCCTCGCGTTCACGTGGATTGGCAATCCGATGGGCGCGCTCGCCGTGATGAGCGCATCGAGTTTCGCGGCCGAACTGAGCGGTCCGATCTCCTGGACCACGGCCATGGACATCGGCGGCGAAAATGTCGGAGCGGTTTCCGGATTCATGAACACGCTGGGGCAGTTGGGGGCGAGCGCCGCGCCCGCCGCCACCGGGCTGCTGCTCCAACTCACCGGCAATGGCTGGACGTTGACGTTCTATGCTTCAGCGCTGATTTACGCCGCGGGCGCGCTGTGCTGGCGGTTTATCGATTCCACGAAGCAGGTCGTGTAGTGACCGCTTCTGTCACTTCCCCGTACCAGCCGGTACGAATTGCCGCACATAGGCATGCGCCACGCGGAAGCCGTCTTTGAACGATTCCGTGAAATCGGTTCCTTCGTAATTCGGATAATAGTGCTCGTCTTCGTTTTCGATGTTCATGCCGCCGGTATATCCGGCGTCGGCGAGGGCGGTGAAAAAGCCCTTCCAATCGATGGAGCCCGAGCCCGGCAGCCGGAAGCGCCACCATTTGGCTTTATCGACCGGCTGAATACCGCCGCGGTGGACTACGTCCCAGAGGATTTCCGTGTCTTTGAGATGGACATTAAAAATGTACTGCGCGAATTCGCGCGTTGCCGCGACAGGATCGATCATCTGCCAGGCGAGATGCGATGGGTCCATCTGGAGGCCGACGTACGGTGAGTCATTGAAGGCGCGCAGCAGCGCGGCGAAGGCCACAGGGGTGACCGCGATATTCGCGGGATTGACGTAGGGTTCCCAAAGAATTCGGACTTTGTACTTCTCGCAGGCGGGGAAGTACTGCGTCTCATAAGCCTTCACAATCGCCTGCACCTGCTCATCGAGCGGCTTCCCGGCGATGGCGCCTGAAGAGCCGCCAATATACGAAACGCCCAGGCGGCCCGCCAGTTCGATGACCTTCGGGAAACGCTGCTGCACGGCAGGGTCGAGATGGTTCCCGCCCGCGTTCAGCGCGGCGATTGTCACGCCGGCGGCCGCCAGCGTACGCTTCACTTCCGCGAGTTGTTCGTCGGTCGATTCCGGCGAGATGGGCCCGCCGGTGGAGAGTTGTACGCAGGTGAATCCCTCCTGGCCGGCGAAAGCAATGTTCGCCGCCGAATAGCGGCAGAAGATTCCCAGTTTCGGCTTCCAGTGCGTTGTAGCGGCGCGGGCCGCGGCTACCGCGACCGCGGACTGAAGAATCGCGCGGCGCGTTGGATGAGTCCGGACAATTGATTTGGCACTTGATGTCACGACAGCCTCCATTTCAACGGGCTGCTGCATGATAGCAGAACCGCCAAACTGTGGTGATAAACTCATTGGCTGTTCGCCCTGAGGAGTCTCCGCATGACAATTCGTCTCCGTTATGTTTTACTGCCGGCCCTGACCGTTGGCTTCTGGTTCGCCGCCAACACTGAACGCTTTGCCGTCCAGGCCGCCCCCGGACTCGCCGAGATCCCCGGCGTCAGTGTCAGCGGCTGCTCGCCTTCGGGCGATAAGCCCTGGCTCGATGCGAAGCAGACGCCCGCTTGCCGCGCGCTCGAAGTCATTCCGCAAATGACGCACGAGGAGAAGCTGGCTTTCCGGATCGCCGTGCCGCGCCTCGGACTCGATGCCAAAGCCGGCAGCGATGGTCCCTATGGACTGGTGGCGGGCGGACGTGGTGGCGCGCCCAACCCTCTGGCGGAGCACACCACTACTTTTCCCGATGAGCTTGCCGTCGCCTCCACGTTCGATCGCGATCTGGCGAAGCGCCTCGGGCAATCGATCGGCGAAGAGTTCAACGGCAAAGGTCTGAGCACGGTGTTGGGCCCGACGGTCAATCTTGCGCGCACCTGGCACTGGGGACGCGCGCCCGAATCATTCGGTGAAGATCCGTATCTGATGACGGAACTCTCCACGCCTGAAATTGCCGCGATTCAGGATAACCATGTGATCGTCGTGCTGAAGCACTACGCCGTGTACGATCAGGAAACCGACCGCCAGGTCCTGAACGAAACCGTCTCCGAAAAAGCGCTGAACGAAATCTATCTGCCGCCGTTCAAATCGGCTGTGCAGAACGCGCATGTGGGGGCCGTGTTCTGCGCTTTCGCCGCCATGAATGGCGGGCCCGCGGTGTGCTCGAGCGGCGAACAGCTCGGCCTGCTGCGCAAGTGGGGCTTCGATGGATTTATCCGGCCGGAAGCCGCGCCCGATGCCGCGCTCGCCGCGAAGGCCGGCAGCGATGAAATCGCCGGCCAGGCTCTCGAAGCGGCCATCCAGTCGGGCAAACTCAAGGAGAGCGATCTCGATCTCATCGTCTACCACCATCTGGTGCCCATGTTCCGGCTGGGAGTCTACGATCTTCCGAAGGGCACGGCGGAGGCGGATGTCAGCACTGCCGAGCACAAGAAAGTTGGTCTGAGTCTGGCGGAAGAAGGTTCGGTGCTTCTGAAGAATAAGGGCAATTTGCTGCCGCTCACCGGCGTCAAATCCATCGCCGTGATTGGCGACGATGCCGGGCCCGATGCTTCGATCCAGGCTACGAATTCGGTTGTGCCGATCGGCAATAAGCTCAGCGTGCCGTCGGAGGCCATCACCGCGCGGGCCGGTTCGGGCGTGAAGGTTGTCTATGAAAAGGGCACGATGGGTATCGCTCCGCTGACTCCGATTCCTGCCAGCGCGTGGCAGAACCTGCAGGCCACGTATTACAAGGAATCCGGCTGGGCTGGTGAGCCGGTGGCGAAGCAGACAGACACTAATATCGACTTCAATGCTCCCCCTGTCGCCGCGCTCAACCCTGCGCCACCCGCTGGCGCTGCGGGCGGCGGACGCGGTCGTGGCGGACGTGCTCCGCGCATTCCGTGGTCGGCGAAGTGGGAAGGCTCGCTGCTGCCGCCCTCGACGGGCATGTACCGGCTGAGCCTGAACTCCTCGGGCACGGCGCGCGTTCTGGTGAATAACAAGCTTGTGGCGGAGATTCCGAAACAATCCGGCGCGGTCACGGTGACGGGCATGGTGAGCCTCACGGCTGGCCAGGCGGTCCCTGTGAGCGTGGAGTGCACGGGAACGGGCGCGATCCATATCGGCTGGCAGACGCCGGATCAGGATATGGTTGACGCCGCGGTGAAGGCGGCGAAGCAGTCCGATGTCGCGATCGTCTTTGCGGGCGAACGCGCGGGTGAAGGCTATGACCGCACCGGTCTGAAGACGCCTGGCGATCTCGATCATCTGATCGACGCCGTGGCTACGGCGAATCCGAAAACGATTGTGGTGCTGAACACGGCGGGTCCGGTGCTGATGCCGTGGCTCGACAAAGTGAGCGGCGTGGTGGAAGCCTGGTATCCGGGGCAGTTCGACGGCGAAGCGATCTCGGCGGTGCTGTTCGGCGACGTGAATCCCTCCGGCCGGCTGCCGATGACTTTCCCGGCCAGCGATCAGCAGGGCAATGCGACGAAGCCCGATGAATATCCGGGCGACGGCAAGAATGCGAACTATTCCGAAGGCGTGCTGGTGGGCTATCGCTGGTACGACGCGAAGAATCAGGTTCCGCTGTTCCCGTTCGGCTACGGGCTCTCCTATACGACTTTCCAGTACGGCGCCGCGACGGTCGATCATAAGTCCGGTGACGATGCCACGGTCAGCGTGAAGGTCACGAATTCCGGCAAGCGGCGCGGGTCGGAAGTGGTGCAGCTCTATGTGGGCATGCCCACGGAAGCGGGCGAGGCGCCCCGGCAGCTCAAGGGCTTCAGCCGCGTGGAACTGAATCCGGGTGAGAGCAAGACGGTTTCGATGGCGCTGAACAAAGAATCGCTCTCCGTGTGGGACGAGGGCGCGCATGACTGGAAGGTCTATCCGGGTAAGTACTCGGTGGAAGTGGGCGCGTCTTCGCGCGATATCCGTTCGAAGGGCTCGTTCACGATCGCGAAGTAAGGCGCTGGCTTACGCCCGGTTCGGGTTCAGCAGATCCGGGCGAAGGCGCGCGGTTTTTTCGAGCGCGGCTTGTTTCCGCCATTTCGCGATTTCAGCGTGATGACCGCTGAGCAGCGCATCGGGTACTTTCCAGCCGCGGAAGTCGGCGGGGCGGGTCCACTGGGGGCAATCGAGAATGCCTTCGGTGAACGATTCGTTGATCGAGGAATCTTCGTTGCCCAGCACGCCGGGGAGCAGACGCGCGACGGTATCGATGACGACCGCCGCGGCGAGTTCGCCGCCGCTCAGAACGTAGTCGCCGATGGAGATTTCGTCGTCGGCCAGGTGTTCGGCTACGCGCTCGTCCACGCCTTCATAGCGTCCGCAGATCAGGAGCAGTTCGTCGACCTGTGCGAGATCGCGCGCGATCTGCTGGGTGAATTTACGGCCCTGGGCGGAAAGCAGGATGACTTTCCGTGTCGGCGTGCGTTCAGGAAAGATCGATTCGACAGCGTCGAAGATCGGCTCGGCTTTCATCAGCATGCCTTCGCCACCGCCGAATGGGCGGTCATCCACCGTACGATGGACGTCGTGGGTCCAGGTGCGCAGATCGTGAATGCGGAATTCGAGCGAGCCTGCCTGCGCGGCGCGGGCGACTACGCCGTGGCGGAACGGTCCTTCGAAAAAATCCGGAAAGATGGTGAGGAGGTGGAATGTCACGCGTCCTCCAAACCTTCGGGAAGCTCCGTTTCGATCAGTTTCTCTTCCGGCCGGATGCTCACGCAGATGGCTTTGACGAACGGGACGAGGAAGCGGCCGCCATCGATCTGGAGCAGCGGCGGGCCGCCGTATTCCTCCCAGCCAGTGACTTTCCCGATGGAGCGGCCCGAAGCGCGGTCGCGCAATTCACAGCCGACGATATCGGCCTGAAAATATTCGCCTGGTTCGAGCTCGATCCGCTCGGACGGCGGAATCCGGACTTCGGCGCCGCGCAGGGGCTCGGCGGCGTCCATGGAATCGACGCCTTCGAATTTGAAGACGAGCATCCCTTTGTGGTCCCAGACTTCTTCGACAAAGTACTCCCCGCCGGATCCAAAGAGGCGGACCCGTTTGAGGCTGGCGAAACGTTCGGGATGACTGGATTGCGAGATCGCGGTGATCTCGCCGCGAATGCCGCGGGGACGCCCGAGGATAGCCACCGTCACCCAATCGGCGAGCGCGGCGGCGTCCTCCGAAGGGGCTTTACTCAAGAATCTCCAGCGTGAAGCGGCGATTGAGCTTCATGCCGGCGGCGCCCAGAATGGTGCGGATGGACCGCGCGGTGCGGCCCTGCTTGCCGATCACTTTGCCCAGGTCCCCGGGAGCGACTTTCAACTCGAGCACGGTCACCTGCTCGCCATCGACGGAGGTGACCACGACTTCTTCCGGAACATCGACCAGCGACTTCGCGATATCTTCAATGAGTTGTTTCATCGCTTCCCCTGACTATACTGCCTGAAAAACACGCGCTTCCGGATTAAGCAGCAGCCTGAGCCGGGTGCTTCTTCACCAGGCGGGCTACGGTATCCGACATCTGCGCGCCGTTCTTCACCCAGTGTTCGATGCGCTCATGCTTCAGCGTTACGGTTTCCGGCTGAGTCAGCGGATTGTAGTTTCCGACGACTTCCAGATTGCGGCTGTCGCGCGCGCGCTCCTTTTCGATTACCACCACGCGGTAGAACGGCTTCTTTTTGGCGCCAAACCGCGCCAGACGAATCATCAGCATTTGTACTTTATTGTCCTCAAAAAAAATTGTCCTCAAAAAAATCTTACCCGATCTGCGGGTCTAAAATCCGGGCAATCCCAACCCGCCCAGCTTGCCCAGCCTCTTTCCGAGAGAACCGAGACTGCCGGACATGGTTTTCATCATCTTTCTCGCCTGCCCGTACTGCTTGAGAAGACTGTTGACTTCCTGCACCGAGGTCCCGCTGCCCTGCGCGATGCGGCGACGACGGCTGCCGTTTATGAGCATGTGGTTGTTGCGCTCCTTCGGCGTCATCGAATCGATGATGGCGACGATGCGCGTCAACTCCTTCTCATCCGGCTGCATGTTCTGGAGCTCTTTCATCATGCCGACTTTCGGCATCATTTTCAGGATCGATTCGAGCGATCCGAGCTTGCGCAGCGATTTGAGCTGATCGCGGAAGTCCTCAAGGGAGAACTCGTTATCGATCAGCTTGCGCTGCATTTCTTCCTGCTG
>CAZWTH010000283.1:0-11500 GCA_964636715.1 uncultured Solibacteraceae bacterium
ACGACTACTTCTCCTGCCTTCAGATCCAGTTCAACCGCCTTCACCCGCCACGGCTCCCGTACTCCCAGTATTTGCCCGTAAAGATCTCGATCCTGCACTCACCCATTATCTGGATCACCCACTAAATTCCCGGATGGGCCAAAAAAACAAAGCCTCACGGGCGCGGTTCGGCCGGCGGCGAAAATTTCGCTCCCAACGCGCCACCCGCGGCGCAAATCCCCACCATCAAAACAAACATCAGAAACATCGACATCACCAGCACCGTCCCAACCGCCGACGGATTCTTCGCAACTTCCGCAAGCGGCGAGGGCTGCTTCGCCATCTGCGAAGCAAACTCATCAATGATCTCCTGGCTGGAAAAAAGCATTCCCATCGCAAAAATAATCGTCAGGCTGACAGTCGCCAGAACGCCGGTGAGAAACCCCAGGCGCGCGCCCGCGGCCACAGTGAGCCGCAAACCCGTCAGACGGCGATAGAGCCGCACTCCACCCCACCCGGCCAGCAAGCACCACACCACAATCAGAAGATTGACCAGCGGCACAAACGCCGTCATCAGAATGCCGAGCGACATCAGGAACGCCACCCGCACCGCAATGGGATTCCCGAAATTAATCGGAAGCGGAGGCGCAGGCGCCGCAGCTACCGGCGGAACCGGCGCGGGCGCAACGGGCGTTTCCTGCTGCGGAATCGCGCTGGCGCGCACAGGACGCCCGCAACGATGGCAGAACGCCGCGTTGTCCACCAGGAACGTGCCGCACGTGCATCTTTCAGGAGCGTCAGGCATGGGTTGCGCCCCCAGGGGGCACAACTTTAGTTTGACTCACGCCCTCCGATGGTGGCAACCCCGATCCGGGTTCCGTCCTGCTTCTCACGAATCGAGACGATGCGGCGGATGCCTCCCTTGCGATATTCGAGATCCGTATCGCGCCCTCTTTCCTTAACCACGATCAGATTCGGAAGCTGCCGCCGGTAGAAATCGAGCACGTCGCGCGCGGAATCGCGCGTGCGGTACTCCCCGGCCATCACGTAAAGACTGTCGCCGTCCCCATCGGCGGAACTCCATTCGATATTCGCCCCGCCGCCGGAATCGGAGACACGCATGGCGCCCGGATAGATCGGGATGCCGGCGAGCGCCGGGTCCAAAGTTTCATGAGTCCTGATATCGAGCCGGCCCCCCGGAGTGTCGATCGCCAGGTCATGATGGCTGCCGTGGACCCGGATGCTTTTTGTCACAACAATTCCGCCGACAATCGTCGCAAGGCCAATAATCAGACAAACGAAAATCAGCGCGGAAATAATGCCGCCCCGGCGGCCGCGGGCAGATTGCATAGCGCCCTCCCAGCCGATGATACGCGGCCGGGCCGCCCGGAGTTCACGGAATCGGGGCAGGGCGTGATAGCTTGGCTCTGATGGATCAGATAACCGTGGTTGTACTGGGCGGGTCGAAAGAGCCCGTCCTGAATCGTTTGAGCGAGTTAGGGCCCGATGTGAAGGTCGTGCGCGCCGAGAAGACGGAAGATCTGGGCGATGCGCTCAAAGACGCCCGCGTGCTCTTCCAGTGGGCCGGGAGCCGCGACGAACTGAAGAAGGTCCTGGCGGGCGCGCCGAAGCTCGAATGGATTCACGGACGGTACGCCGGGCTCGACGCGATTCTTTGTCCGGAGCTGATCAACAGCCCGGTGCCGTTGACGAATGGACGGGGTTCATTCAGCCAGTCGCTCGGCGAATACGTCATCTGCGCGGCGCTGTACTTCGCGAAGGATCTGCCGCGCATGCTGCGCTCGAAGGCCGAGCGCAAATGGGACACGTTTGACGTCCTGGAACTCAGCGCGCAGACGATGGGCATTGTGGGGCACGGCGATATCGGCAGGGCGATCGCGCGGCGCGCCAAGGCGTTCGGGATGAAAGTGCTCGCGCTGCGCCGCAACACGGCGCCCCGGGAGGGCGACGAGGATGTCGACCAGGTGTTTCCGAATGCGGATCTGCACAAGATGCTGCCCCTTTGCGATTACGTGGTTTCCGCCGCGCCGCTCACCCCCGAGACGAAGCACATGCTGAGCACCGCGGAATTCGCGGCGATGAAACCCGAGGCGATCGTGATGAATGTGGGCCGCGGACCGGTGATCGATGAGGCCGCGATCATTGAGGCCCTGCGGGCGAAGAAGATTCGCGGCGCGGCGCTCGATGTGTTCGAAGTGGAGCCGCTGCCGAAGGAAAGCCCGTTGTGGGATATGGACAACGTGCTGATTTCGTACCACACGGCGGATCACACGAAGGACTGGCTGGACGACGCGGTCCAGTTATTTCTCGATCAGTTCGGCCGGTGGCGCAAGGGTGAGCCACTCAAGAACGTCACGGATAAGCGGGCGGGGTATTAAACAACCGCCCGCTATTTGCTGAGCTTTTTCGTGTATTCGCCCCAGGCGTTCCCGTAGCCGGGCGCCACGCTGTTCGGGCTGGGGCTGCGGACGCTGCCGTCCCCGCCGTCGGCCTTCTTGCGTAGCATCAGTTCCATCTGATCGAGCTCCGTCATCGCCTGGCTCGCGATGCGGGCGGCCAGTTCGGCGTCGCCTGCGGCGAAGCGCGCCGGGTCGAGATTCTGGGTGCGGTTCACGAGGTCCTGATATTCACGGGTCAGTTGCGGATCGCCCTGCACCTGCCCGCGAAGCTGGCTGAGTTGACGCTGGATCTGGTTATAGACCTGCTCCTGCTCGGCGCGGGTGCGGACTTCCGGCGCGTTGGCAGGCGTGTTGCCGTAGCCCTGCGGATTGTTGTAATAGCCGCCGGCCCACGGACCGCCATTCCACCCGCCACCGCCGTTGAGCGGGCCGCCAGCGCGATTGCCACCGTATCCACCACCGCCCTGCGGACTGCCGCCGCCACCGGTCTGATTGCCGGCCTGCTGGCCTTGTCCCTGGCCTTGACCCTGCCCCTGCTGACCCTGGCCTTGCCCTTGACCCTGTTGGCCCTGTTGCCCCTGGCCCTGCTGACCGGGCTGATTACCAGCCTGCTGCCCCGGTTGCTGACCGTTCTGGCCCTGCTGCCCCGGTTGATTGCCCTGCCGTCCGCCGTTGCCGCGGTTCATCATCCCCTGAATGAGCGCCTGCGTCTGCGTCCGGATGTTTTCGAGATTGTTGACCGCGTTTTGCGCCTGCTGCGTCCGGTCGGCGCCCTCGCCACCGCGCGCCGCCGCCTGCTGAGCATTCTTCAGATCGTCGCGAAGCTGGTTGAGCGCCTGCGTCACCGGAGCCTGGCGCATTACCATCGCGCCGCCCTGGCCGAATTTGATGTACTGCTCCGAAGTCTGCATGCGCTGTTCAATATCGTTCTGCTGAGCGCGGCCCGAAGCATCCCGTAGCTGCTTCGCAACATCGGGCTGCGTGCCGGCCACGGAGCGCGTAGCCTGCTGGAGCTGCTTCTGCAGATCGGAATAGTTCTGGCGCAGATTCCCCTGCTCGTTCGCCATCTGCTGCTGGGCGCGGTCATCGGGTTCAGTGCCTGAGCCGAATGTGCGGCGCATCTGCTGTTCAAAATCCTGCTGCTGCTGGGCGAGGCGATCGGCCCGATTGGCAAGGTCCGCCATCTGGCTGCCGGTCTCCTGCTTCTGCATGTTCTGCATCGCCTGGTTTGCGGACTTGATGGCATCCGCCGCGCGCTGCGCATTCTGCGCCGTCTGACCGGGGTTTTGCTGGTTGCTGGAGGCCGCATCGCTCATGGCGCGCTCCGCCTGCTGGATCTGGCGCATCACCTGATCGAGCTGGCTCTGCTGGCTCTGGCTCAGACCGCTCTGGCCGCGTGAAAGCGACTGCGAGCCCTGCTGGCCGCCCTGCTGCCCACCTTGTTGGCCTTGCTGGCCCTGTTGACCAGCGCGGCCCTGCTGACCCTGCTGCCCGTTCGAAGCCTGCTGCTGGCCGGACTGGCCCTGCTGACCCGACTGTTGCCCCTGCTGACCGGATTGCTGGCCCTGCTGACCTTGCTGTCCGTTCTGGAGATCTTCCATCTGCTGGCGAAGCTGTTCCGCTTCGCGGCGCAGCATCTCCTGCTGATATTTACTCTGCGCGAGCTGCTGCGGGTTGAGCTGCTGTTGCTGACGCGCCAGATCTGATTGCCGCCGCGCAAGCTCATCCAGCTTCTTCATGGCGTCATCGAGCTTCTGCTGCGCCTGCTGCTGAGCATTACCGCCCGCGCGGGAGTTGGTTTCGTACTGGTTCTGTTCCTTATCGAGCTCGAGATCGAACAGGTTGGCGAGATCGCGGCTGGCTCCGCCGCCACCGCCCCCTCCTCCGCCACCGCCGCCGCGCGTGATCTGGATCTGGATATCGCGCGAAGTCGCTTCCGCGCGCAGCAGATGCTGCAGGGCTTCGCGCTCATGCGGAAGCGCATCCTGGAATCCCTGCCCCTTGAGCTTTTCGGCCGCCGGAGTCATCGCGGCAATCGCCGCATCCACTTCCTTGATGTACTGATTGAACGCCGCGCCGGCTTCATCGAGTTGGCGGGCCTTGACGCGATTCGAGAGCGACTGTTCCTGGTCGCGCAGTTTGCTCTGCACTTCAGAGAGATACTTCGCGGTATCGGCCGCCGACGCCTTCGCTTTCGCGTCGCCCTTCAACTGGTTGAAAGTCGCGGAAATGATTTCCTTTTCGCGTTCGGAGATCTGCTCGTCTTCACCGCCGCCGCCTCCGCCGCCACCACCCCCGCCGCCTCCGCCCTGCGAGAAGTTGTACTCGAACGGAATCGCCTGGATGAACATCATGTCCGTCTGCTGCGTGTTCTTCCCGTCGCGCGCCACCGCGTACATGCTGACGATGTCGCCGGGAACGGCCTTGAAATCTTCCATCGAAAGCATAGTCGTGCCATCGACCTTCTTCTGGCCTTTGCTTTTCAGCAGGTCGATGGTCTTCTCCGCCGCGCCGTTGACGGCATAGTGCAGCGTCAGTTCCTGCAGCGGATAATCGTCTTCCGCGGAAACCTGCACGCCGACTTCTTCGATCGGGCTGACCTTGGCGTCGCGGCCCGGCTTGGTGATGCGCACGGTGGGCGGCGTCACTTTACGGGCTTCAATGAAATAGTCGTCGCTGATGCGGACTACTTCGCCCTGATAAAGCACGCCCACGTGATACTGTCCGTCTTTGGTGATGGTCACCGAGGCGTTAGTCGTATTTTTCTTGCTCGCGTCCACCTGACTCGCGTCGAGCTTCAGCGGATCGCCCTGGTCGAAAACGATCTGGCCGTCGCTGAGCGGGCGGTCGGTTTCGATCGCGAGATGCGCGACGGTGCCTTCCACCGCGCGAAGATCGCCCCCTGGATTTTCCGTGGTGGAAGACATGCCGGACCACGACGGATAGTTGTAGGTCACGGCAATGTTCTTCACGCCCGGCAGGTCAACGGTGTGGAGCTTGTAGGTGGAAGACTTGATCCCGTCGGCTTCCACATAGTATTCGACATCTTCAGGCAGACCGATAAAGGTAAAGTCGAAGCCCGAACCGCCGCTCTCCACCACCATAGGCGCCTGTTCCCATTTGCCGGAACTGGCGTAGCGGGCCCAGAGGCTGGCTTTCGAAGTGGTGAAGCCGTTCAGGTGAGCGACAACGGGCTGGTCCGCGCGCCGGCGCACAGTCTTCGAGCCGGGCGTGACGGCAACGCTGTAAACACCCTGTTGGGCGGCGTCTCTCGGCAGGCTGCCCCAGAGCACCTGAGCGCCGTAGCCGAAAACACCGGGACCCCAGAACATCAGCCAGGCCAGAACTCCGGCGGCGGCGGCCCCAAAAGCCGCGAAGCCCAGAATGTGGCGCTGTTCCACAATCGCTTCCGGCTGGGCATCCTTCGTCAGCGAGAGCGCATCTTCGGCAAGGAGCGGAAGGAACGGATCGTCCGCGTTTGCTTGCTGCTTTTCGTGGAATGTCAGGAGGCGCTGGTCAAAACCAGGCCGGCGGCGTTCGACTTCGCCCGCCGCGCGCCGGCGATTCATCCGAAGCAGCGGAACAATCAGAGCCACCGCCACTACGGCGCCCACGCCGAGAAACAGCAGGGCTCGCCCCGCGAGCAGGCTGGAGGGCGTGAAGGCGGAGCCCATCATGACCCCGACGATCGCGATGGTGAGCAAAAGCGCAATGCCCACCGTCGCGGCCGCGCCACGCGTCCACGCGAACAGCCGCAGCCGTTTTTCCAGCCGATCAAGATACTGACCCAGACTTGTTATCGGATTCATGCTGGTTCCTTACCGGCGGTCTCAATGTGCCGGTTGCCTACTATTGTTTCCGCAATTGCCATCAGCGCCAGAAGCGCCACAACCCACCACCAGAGCTCGGAGGGCTCTTCATTCTTATTGCCGGCGGCGGACGCCGCGGTTCCGGAGAACGTTCCTACACCCGTATTTTTCCACAAATTCAGAGTGTCGGGGTTCAGCTGGGTAAAATCGGACTCCCGCCTGTCCGGATTCACAGCCGCCATCTCTTCGCGGCCGTTCGCCCGGCGAATATCGTAATATCCCTGGGTCGGGAACTGGAACGTGGTGGCTTTGGCCGATTCCGAGAGCGACATCACGCGCTTGCCATCGGGGCCAACGATCTCGACCGGCACGTTCTTTTCTTTCACGGTTCTGAGATCGACGTACGAACCCACCCGATAGTTAGTCCGCGCCATTCCGATGCCGCCCATCTCGTGTGTCGTCTGCTCGATGAAAGGCAGCCAGACGGGCTGGAGCGGCAGGTTGTTGGCGACGTTATCGAGCGCCGAGGCGAAGACGAGAACGTGGCCTTCACCCGCCTTGCGATCGATGAGTAGTGGGGAACCGTCCGAAAGACGCGCGGCGACGCGCGTATCCGCGTCCTGCGGGAAAGTCACCTTCGCCATCTGGACGAATTCGACTCCGCCCCAGTTTTGACCGGAGCCAAAGGATGGATAAGAGTTATCGATCTGCGACACCGTGAGCGGATGGTCATGATCCACATTCAGCGTGCGGATCTGGAGAAGCTGGATGCCGGCGGCGGGCAACTTCGCGCCGGCCACGGAATTCTTGCCGAGTGTGATCAGAACGGAGCCGCCGTTCTGGACGTAGCGGTTGACTTCATCATCGAGCCGCTGCGGCAGCGGGCCGGTGTCGGAAAGGATCACGAAGGCGTACTTCGAAAGCTGCGCGCCGGTGGCCTGCTCGGGTGTCTGGACGTCGATGGTAAAAGCCGCTTCCGTCGCGGCCTCGAGCGCCGTGCGGACGTAGAGGGGGCTGTTGATATCGTTCGCGCTGTGAACGAGCAGCGCGGGTTTTGGATCGCTCCGCTCCACGGCGAACAGCCACTTATCGTCATCCGGGAAAGCATCGGCGGAATCGATGCGAATTTCGCATTTGGTGACCCCATAAGGGGCGTCGAGCGTGAGGAATTCCGCCGTGGCGCGCCCGTTGGCCGGAACTTTCACCTGCTTCGATTCGAGAGTCTTGCCATTGGCGACCAGCGTGACCGTACGGGTGGCGTCCTGCGTATTGAACCCGGCGATGGTGGCGAGCGTGCGGACCTTCTTCGTGTCGAAGACGCGCCGAGGCGCGTCGACGGACTCCACCGTAAAGTTCGGGATGAACTTATCGGCGTAGGAGTGGATCTCGAGCTTGGTGCCGGGGTCGAGACGCGCATCGGCGAAGCTGGCGGGCCAGGAGGATTTCTGATCGTCCGTGAAGACTTCGGCCGTGATGCCGGATTTCAGGGATTCCGCCGTCGAGCGGAGCACGCGGGAGAGCTCGCTGTAGGAACTGGCGTCATCGCCGGGCTCGATCGACTGGATGGCGGCGCGGAGGGCGGCTTTGTCGCCGGTCATTTCGGTGAGCAGCTTCGCGGCGCCGCCGAACGTGATGACCTGGCCGCGGTCGCTGTCGCCCAGCGAGTTGACGGCGCTCAGAGCGTCCGATTTCGCGCGGGAAAAGTGATCGTCCTGCCGCATGCTGAACGAGTTATCGAGCGCGATTACTATGCGCTTGCCGGACGTGATGCCCGCCGCGACGGACGAGCGCACGAACGGGCGCGAGAAGGCGAGAACAAGCAAAAAAATAAACAGGCAGCGCAGCGCGAACAGCAGCAGATACTTCAGGCGGCGGTGCTTGATGGAGCTCTGTGTGCGCCGCTCGAAAAACATGAGCGAGCTGAAGGGCATCGGCGTCTGCTTGTACTGCCGGAGCAGATGGATGTAGACCGGCAGGCCGAGCGCCGCGAGACCGCCGAGAAACCAGGGAGAGAGAAAACCCACTTACATCCTCCTCTGGCGGATCGCGAGATAGTTGCGCAATCCCTGATCGAGCGGCTTCGACGTATCCATGAAAACGTATTCGAGACCGGATTTCGCTGCTTCCTCGCGCAGATCTTTGATGTGCTGATCGATCTTCTGCCTGTATTCGTTCTTCGCGTAGTCCGGCGTGACTTCGAAGGCGGTGTTGTCTTCCACGTCGTAGAGAAGCACCGGATCGCGGAAGCGCGGCGCGATCTCCTGGGGATCGAGCAAATGGAAGAGCACCACTTCATTGCCGTGATAGCGCAGCGGCTCCACCGTCTGGCAGATCTTCTTCGGATCGTCGTAAAAATCGGAGATCACGATCACGATGCCGCGGCGATGCAGATACTGCTGGAAATGGAAAAACGGCTTAGCGAAATCCGTGCGCGAGCCGGCTTCCGCTTTCTCAACCGCGTGCAGGATGCGCATCAGCTGGCCCTGCCGCGTGGATGGCGCCACGTAGTCGATCACGTTTTCATCGAACACGATCAGGCCGGTGGCGTCGCGCTGTGTGGAAGAAAGATAAGCGAGCGATGCGGCCATGAAACGGCCGTAGTCCAGCTTGGTGATCTTGCCCGAGGTGTAGCCCATTGACGCGCTGGTATCGAGCAGAATCAGCAGCTGCGAATTCGTTTCGCCGCGAAAGCGCTTGAGATAGACGCGATCCATGCGGGCGAAAACATTCCAGTCGACGTGGCGCAGATCGTCGCCTTCCACATACGGGCGGTATTCGGCGAATTCCTGGCTGAAACCGAAGGTGGGCGAACGATGCAGGCCGGCGACAAAGCCATCGACCACCGTCTTCGCCACCAGATCGAGCGACGAGATGGATGCCAGCACCGCGGGATCGAGAAATCGCTGGAGCATGAGACTGGCTTAGTCCCTTGGCGCCGGCATCCCCTGCAGGATGCCGCGCAGCACGTCGTCAGTGGAAACTTTTTCGGACTCCGCATGGAAATTGAGCAGCACGCGGTGGCGCAGGATGGGCACGAACAGCTCGCGCACGTCTTCGAAGCTCACGTGATACCGCCCCTTCATCAGCGCGCGGGCTTTCGATCCGAGCACGAGGTTCTGCGCGGCGCGGACACTCGCGCCGTAATTGACATATTTCTTCACGATGTCCGGCGCGGAGGGATCTTTCAGGCGCGTGGCGCGGACCAGATCGATGGCGTGCTTCGCCACCGTTTCGGCGATCGGCGTCATGCGTACAAGTTGCTGGAAGTCGAGAATCTCCTGCTCGTTGGTGATGGGATCGGCCTTCGCCACGTGCGTGGTGGTGGTGAGATCCACCACGGCCAGTTCCTGATCGGCCGTCAGGTAATCCAGAATGATGTTGAACAGGAAGCGGTCAAGCTGGGCTTCCGGCAGCGGATAGGTGCCTTCGAGTTCGATGGGATTCTGGGTCGCCAGCACGAAGAACGGCGCGGGCAGCTTGTAGTGATTGCCGCGCACGGTGCAGGAGCGTTCCTGCATGGCTTCAAGCAGCGCGGACTGCGTCTTCGGCGGCGTACGGTTGATTTCGTCCGCCAGCAGAACATTGGCGAACAGCGGGCCGCGGACGAAGGTCCAGGCGCGATGGCCATGCTCATCTTCTTCAATGATGTCGGTACCCGTGATATCGGTCGGCATCAGGTCGGGCGTGAACTGAATACGCTTGAACTCGAGGCCGAGCACTTCCGCCATGGTGCGGACAAGCAGCGTTTTGGCGGTGCCGGGCAGGCCGGTCAGCAGGCAATGGCCGCCGACGAACAGTCCGATGCGCACCTGCTCCAGAACTTCATCCTGGCCGACGATGACCTTTTTCACCTGGCGGACGATTTCGGCATCCACCTCACGGAAGCGCGCAACTCGGGATTTCAGAACGTCGGTATCGATCTGTGGAGTGGACATGGGTTATGGTGTCTTTCCGTCTTCGCCGCTCACTTCGAGCAGCAGCTTTTGGGCGGGCCTGTATTCAGGCGCGGCTTCGAGCGCGGTGATGGCTTCCTCTCTGGCTTTATCAGTCTGACCGTTGGCCTTGTAGGCCCTTGCAAGATTGTAGTGGCTGCCGGCTTTGTCGTCCGGATTCAGATCCACCAGGACCTGAAACTCGCGAACGGCGTCGGCGTTGGCGGCGGTATCCAGATCGAGATTCCCCAGCTTTTCGTGTAAGCCGGAATCGAGCGGGAAGCAGTAGATCATGCGCCACAGAGCGGCGATGGCGGCTTTCTTATCGCCGGAGGCGGCCAGAAGATCCGCGTACTTCTCCATCGTTTCCAGATTGCGGCCGCCAATCTTCGAATACTTCGCGTATTCGGCCATCGCGCCGGCTTTGTCTCCCGCTTTGAGCAGCGCGTCGCCCGCGAGCACATAGGGATTGCCGGCTTCCACGTATTCGGGATAAATAGTTTCGAGCTTACGGGCGCGCTCCACCAGATCGGCCGGGGCCTTATCGTCTTTCACATCCGAATTGAGCTCGCGGAGCTCTTTCGTCCATTCGGTGAATCCGCTCACGCTCTTCGATGTCTGCGCATCCAGATCCGCGAGGAAGTCTTTGTCGAACTGTTCGGGCTCGATCTTCAGTTGTTCGCGAATCACGTTCACCGTGGATTCGGTTTTCGCGAAGGCGTGAATGATGTCGACGAGCTTCTGGTTGCCCCAGCGCTTCACGATGTAATCGCAGATCTTGCCCGCCTGGAAGTAAGAGACGATCACCTGATCGGGATAAGTGGGGTGGACGAAGCCCCGGTCCATATCCGCAATGGATAACAGTTTTTTCTCGCGGATCGCGGCGAGGATGGTGGGATTCAAACGATCGCCCCAATCGGGGATGGTGGCCGATTCCTCATGCACCGCCACGCCTTCGGTGAACCAGCGCGGAATGCGCTCATTCGTCATCGCAATGGTGTAGACATGGCTGAGCTCGTGCCAGAGAACGCTCGCCCAGTGATAGCCTTCCTGCTTCGAACGCGAAGACGGGCCGTCCATCGCAACCACGGTATTGAAAGTGACGCCGAGAAGACCGACGCCCGGCAGTCCCATCACGCGAACGCC
This sequence comes from uncultured Solibacteraceae bacterium, assembly GCA_964636715.1. GTDB lineage: Bacteria > Acidobacteriota > Terriglobia > Bryobacterales > Bryobacteraceae > BOG-234. The sequence goes on from CAZWTH010000283.1 coordinate 11,287, forward strand.
GAAATCGTTTTCGCGACGGTAGACTTCCACCTGTACGGGCTTCGTCATTTTGTAGCCGTACTTCTTCTCGTAAGTCGCCATCGCCTTCTTCATTTCGGCTTCGAAATAAGGACGGAGAGCCGCGGCTTCCTTTTGATCGAGCTTGAGAATGCCGGCCGGCTGCGGCCCGTCAGGCGAAGCGCTGGGCCAGGTGAACGTCTGGTAATTCTTGTAC
>CAZWTH010000284.1:0-6210 GCA_964636715.1 uncultured Solibacteraceae bacterium
TCAGGCCGCTCTCGAATCTTCGCTCGGCATCGCGTTCCTCCGGCCTGCCGGTCTGCTTCCCCAGCACGTGCTGGTGCAGGCCGACAGCGACAAGATAGCCCGCCTCTCCCAGCAGGACGAAGTCGCCTACATCTTCCCTGCCGATCCTTCGATGGTGGCGGGCGGCAACGCTTATCCCTGCGCCGGCATGCTGACCACGGCCGGTTCGGTCGCCCAGTACGCCAACATCCTGCACGGCTGGAGCCTCGATGCCGACGGCGCGGCGCACCTCAGCTACTACTTCGGCAGCCTGACCACGAAGGTTCCGGCCGCCACGGTGCAGGCCGAAATCCTCCGGGCCTTCGCCGCATGGTCGAGCAAGATCAACGTCACCTTCCAGCCCGCGGCCTCCCCGAACCTGCCCCGCAGCATCTCGATCTCCTTCGCCAGCGGCGCGCACGGCGATGCTTACGCGTTCGACGGCCCCGGCCGCATGCTGGGCCACACCTTCTACCCCGCCCCGATCAACAGCGAGCCGATCGCCGGCAATATGCACTTCGACGCCGATGAAGCCTGGGGCGCCGGTTCCGGCGTTGACATCTACACCGTGGCGCTGCACGAACTCGGACATGCCCTCGGCCTCAGCCACTCGGACAATCCGAACGATGTGATGTACCCCTACTACCAGCCGGGCCGCGCGCTTTCCACGAACGACATCGGCGCGGCGCTCGAACTCTACAACGCCGCCGTCAACAAGCCCACCACCCCGGCCACGACGATGATCACGACCACCGTGGCGCCCGCCGCTCCGGTGGCTCCGGTCACCCCAGTTGCCACCGCCCTGGCGCTGGTCCTGAACGCGCCTGCGGCTACCACGACCTCGGCCGCGATCGAACTGACCGGCACGCTGACCGGCGGCAAGGGCAACGGCACGGTGCAGTGGCAGACCGACCACGGTTACAGCGGCAGCGCGACGCTGGCCGCCTCCGGCTCCTGGACGAGCGCGAGCGTTCCATTGGTCACCGGCGCGAACACGATCACAGTGACGGCCTTCGACGCCGCCGATCAGGTCACCACGAAGACCGCAATCGTCACCCTCCAGTCCTCGAATGCGACGGCCGCCGGGCCGGTCACGATCTCGATCGCCTCCCCGGTGTCCCCGGTGATCACGGTGAAGAGTTCGACGATCACGGTGAGCGGCAAGGCTTCCGGCGGCGCGGGAATCACCTCCATCACCTGGCAGACCTCGAACGGCGCGACCGGCACAGCGTGCGGCACCGACACCTGGGTCGCCGCCGGTATCCCGGTTCCGCAGGGCAACACCACCGTGATGATCAAGGCCCACGACGCCAACGGCGCGAGCGCCTGGGTCGCGGTCGTCGCGGTTCGCTAATAACTCCCCTCCTGCCACTCGCACCTCTCCCTCACCGGTTCCCCCTGTCTCGCCAGCCGCCCCGATCGCATCCCGCTCCCCGACTCCCACCGCAATCACCAGCACCCCGGCCGATCCCGTTCCCCGCCCCCCGCAATTACCGGCGCCCCGGCCGCATCCCACTCCCCGACTTCCCACTGCAACCCGCCAGCCCCCCAAAATTCCCGTTTTGAGATTTTTAAAAATTCCAGTCAAACGGCAAAATTATTTTGTCGATAAGAAAATCATGAAAAAGATCTGGACCTCAATCATGATTCTCCTGGCCACGATGACCGTTTACGGGCAGGAGAAAGCCGTCAGCGTCTCGTTCGACAAGCCGGCCGCGGCCGTCATGACCACAGCGAAGTCCACGATCTCGCTCACGGGCAAAGCTTCCGCACTCGCCGGAGTCGCGAAAGTAACCTGGCAGACTTCGAATGGCGAGAAGGGAACGGCCTGCGGTACAAACGCATGGGCAGCGACAATCCCCGTCGCCCCCGGCGCCACCTCCATCATCATCAAGGCCTGGGACGCGGCCGGCTCCAGCGCCTGGGTGGAATTGGTAGCGGTCGACTCCACTGCGGAACTGCCGAGCCAGCCCGAACTCTGAATTCCCACATTTTCGGCCGCGTGGGAGCCAGCATCGACGGCGCAGGATCCGTTGTTCCGCATGCTGGGGACCGCGCCCGAAGATAAGCGGCACGTGATTCTGGATACGCCGCATGATGTCACCGAGCAACGCCCGCAACTTGTCAGGGCGGTGCTCGACTGGCTGGATAAGTATCTGGGAAGGGTATAGACGGAGCTCTAATTCGCAGTCGGTGTCCGGTCGGCGCCGTCGACGACAAGAAAATCGAGGGCGGCTTTCTCTGCTTTGAATCGAAGTCCGATCTGCTCCTGAATCAGATTGATCACCGACGGAGCGTCGCCTCCGGCTTTGAGCATCCCTTCGAAAACGCTCTTCATACCAGCATCATCTGCTGAGATTTTCAGTTCAAAGTCGTATTTGCCGGGCAGACCAGTCATGTCGCGGACAGGCCGGTCCACACGAAAAGGAGGACCGGCGAGCGCGGCGATCAAATCTGCCATGGAGTATCCACGGAAGACCACGGCCCCATTGGCGAACCCCATCACGGTGGATTCCGGGTGTTGCGCATCCCGCAGCCGCGGTTCCTGCTTGCCCTGTGTCAGCGAGTAAAGACTGAGATCGCGATGCTCTTTGTGGAGAATGAGCTGAAAGCGTTCCGCAAGGAGTTGCTGAAGCATCAGACGCACCTGATCTTCCGGCACAGCGTTTGCGGTGCGGGCAGCAATGTCATAACGAGCGGAACTCATCCACGCGGGCGCGCCGATCTGGAAGGGATAAACGCCATATGCCTCCGTCATGCACCGAACCAGCGTGACGTTGGTCATCGTGACGCGCCCCGGCTCAACCTGAACCTTTTCCTCAGCAGGCCTGTTGTTCACTTCGCCACCCACGGTGTCTACCCGAATGGATGCCGCGTCGAAGACGGTCGCACCGGTCATCCGCAGGGCGATGAGCGCAAGGAAAATGAGATATTTCATGAACCCTTTCCCGCGCGGGAGCGGGAAAGTTCCAGTAATCGTTCAGTTCCGCGGCAGAACTTCGGCGGCAACCTGGGCTCTGAGATTGGCGACGCCCGCTGAATAGCGGTCATCGCTCACGGCGAAAGCGACAGCATCCTCTGCCCAGTCATGCCAGACGCCGTCCGGATCGTGCGAAGCCGCGGTAACCGTGTAATCCCCCGGACAAAGATCACAGCGAAAGCGATACGTCACCCGCGCCAAATCTCCAGCCGACAGGGGGCCGAAATGGATGTTCTCCAGTTCGGTGTTGGTTCCATAGACATTCAGGCCGATTCGGGTACGGATCAGAATTCCGATCACCGGATCCGCCACGTCCGCGCCATAGCGGAACGTGACCCGAATCGCGACCGTTTCACCGCTGCGCCAGACCACCGCCGGCGCGCCATCCGCTCCAAGCAAATCGATTCCCTGGAGTTGAGCCCGGCCGTCGCCGTCGCGCAGAGCGGGCGCGATTTCCGCCGATTGATTCCGGCCGGCTTCGCGCAGCGCCTGGGCAACGTGATGTCGATACGCCGGGAGGACTTCCGCGGGGTGTCCACGGGCAATTAGTTTATCCCCGCGAAGCCACCAGATTTCATCGGCGCAGCTTTCGAGCAGCGGCTCATCGTGCGTCAGCAGGACAAATGTAGCGCCCGCTCGCCGCTTCTGGACCAGGCTCGACACCGTTTGCGCCTTTTGGATGGCATCGAGCCGGGAAAGCGCATCGTGGGTGAAAATTTCGGCGGCGGCGCCCTTCGTCAGGCCCGAAGCTCCGCCTTCTTCGATCACACCGATAATGCTGCCGTCCGGAGCGGTGAGCCCAAACGCCGGGAACTCAATCATTCGAAAGCAATCTTAGCGCGTCCAGCCGGCCGAGCGCCCAGCGGGCGTGCTCGGCGACCAGGGTATCTTCGGAAGCCGCCATTCTGGTCAGCGGTTCGCGGAATTGGTCGTCGCCCGAATTGCCCATCGCCACCGCGATATTTCGCAGGAAGCCAGGATACTTCATCCGGCTGAGCGCCGTGCCGCGAAACCGGGCGCGAAATTCCGGCTCGGTCAGCGCAGCGAGTTCCGCGAGGGGCGCGGGCTGATCCGAAACCGGCTGATGCCGGTTCCAGGGGCAGACGTCCTGGCAGATATCGCAGCCGAAGACATGGCCGCCGGTTGGGGCGCGATGCTCCTCGGGAATCGATCCCCGGAGCTCGATCGTGAAGTAGGAGATACAGCGCCGGGCGTCGATTTCAAAGCGTCCATCGGGCGAGGGGACGATGGCGACGGTCGGGCAGGCATCGATGCAGCGGGTGCAGGTGCCGCAGCGGTCGGGCGCCGGGGCATCGGTTTCGAGCTCCAGGGTCGTCAGCAGTTCGCCTAAAAGAAAAAACGAACCCAATTTTTGATTGATAATACAGGTGTTCTTCCCAATCCAACCCAATCCCGACTGCTTCGCGAGCGACCGTTCCAGGATCGGAGCGGTATCGACGCAGGCTCGCCATCCGTGGGGGGAGTGCTCGGCCAGCCGCCTGCCGAGAGCCTCCAGCTCCCGCCGCATCGTCAGGTGATAGTCCTCGCCCTCGGAATATCGCGCCATCCAGCCCTCTCGCGGCTCGGGACAAAGCCGCCCAACTGAGATGACTGATTTGACCCCTGGCAGCAAGTGGTCGAGCGCGGATCGCCGGTCCGCCCGGTGATCGGTCAGATAGCCCATTTCGCCCGCCAGACCGCGATCCACCCAGTTGCGGAAGCGATCGAAATCGGGCACCGGATCAGCCCGCGAAACCCCGGCGAGATGAAACCCGACTTCCGCCGCTAACTCACGGATGAGACGGCTATTTATGCGCTGTGATACAATTCCCAAAGGTCCGAGAACTCACTTTCGAGGATCGCAGAAGTCAGGACCGCCATACCGGGTTCAGACGGCTGAACCGGCAATATCCCCGCCGGATGGCGTTCTGGCGCAGTTCGATGCTTTTTGGTCGAGATGCCGCCGCTAATGTCCTACTATCACGAAGGATAACCGATTGCACAGGAAGCGTTCGTCCTGCGAGCGTTTCAGGAGAGAAATACGATGTCTAAAGCGACGAAAGTAGCGGAAACTGCGGCGACCGCGGCCGCTGGAGTGGCGTGGAAGCTATTTAACGCACTGAACTCCATCAAGCCGAATGCATCTTTCACCCCGAAATGGTCCGAGAAGCCACTACTGAAGTCGTGGGAAAAGCAGAAGCCGCCGCTCGGCTGGCCTCGCTCGACGGATTCGCTCTGCCCGAAATGTATCCCGGAACTGCGTAAGCGAATTCTGGATGGCGAATTGCCGGTGGACGTACTCCGTAACGACAAGATCGGCGAAATCAAGGCCCAGATCATCGAGCGTGACGGCAAGATCCTGATGGTGAAGGAGTGCCCGATCCACGGTCACTTTGAAGACACCATGGCGATCGATCCGGCGTTTCTGGCGCACGTCGAAAAAGTATTCCCTGGCCGCGACATTCGCGCGCATGCCGATAAAGATCTTCACAACCACGGTTCTTCGACCGTGACGCACGGCCGCGGTTCGGTACTGACGATCGACCTCACCAACCGCTGCAACATGATGTGCGACCCCTGCTTCATGGATGCCAATCAGGTCGGTTTTGTCCATGAGCTGACGTGGGAAGACATCCAGACGATGCTGGATAACGCGATTTCGATCAAGCCGCGCCGCCAGATGTCCGTGCAGTTCTCGGGCGGTGAACCCACGCTCTCGCCTTACTTCCTCGATGCGGTGCGTTACTCCCGCAAGGTCGGCTACAACAGCGTGCAGGCGGCGACCAACGGTATTGAATTCGCCAAGAGCCCCGAGTTCGCCCGCAAGGCGGCGGAAGCGGGTCTGCGCTACGCGTATCTGCAGTTTGACGGCATCGGCAATGCGGCGAACTCGCACCGCGCCATCGGCAACCTGTTCGACGTGAAGCTGCGCGCGATTGAAAACCTGCACTCGAACGGCGTGGACATCGTTCCCGTGATCACGATCATCAATGGCGTGAACAACGAGCAGGTGGGCCGCGTGATCGAGTTCGCGCTCGATAATCCGAAGAAGATTTCGTTCCTCTCGTTCCAGCCGGTTTCGTTCACGGGCCGTGACGAAGAGATTACGCCGGAGCGCCGCCAGGCGCAGCGCTACACGTTGTCGCACCTGGCGCACGACGTGAAGAATCAGGTCGGTTTTGTCCATGAGCTGACGTGGGAAGACATCCAGA
>CAZWTH010000285.1:0-11015 GCA_964636715.1 uncultured Solibacteraceae bacterium
CCGAGGAAGTTGTTGGTCGAGTAGTTCAGGCCGACGAACGATCCCGAAATACCCGAAACGCCGCCGTTCAGGCTGATGGAGTTGCGGCCCCGCTCGCGGACCTTCAGCGTGATATCGACCGTGTTGTCGCCATTGCGCTTGAGCTCGTAGGATTCGTTTTCCTTAAGCGTTTCGAAGTAGCCAAGCTGATTGAGGCGCAGGATGCTGAGGTCCCAGAGCTGCGAATTATAGGCATCGCCTTCATCGAGCATCAGCTCGCGGCGAATGACTTTATCGCGCGTCGTGGTGTTGCCGGTGAAGTCAATGCGGCGGATGAAGAACTGCTTGCCCTCATCGACGTTCATCGTAATGTTGATCTTGTCGGTATTCGGGACGAATTCCGTGTCCGGCTCGCCGACATAGTCGATGTACCCGTACTGCTCGTAGAGCTTGGTCCGGTTCTTCATGCCATTACGCATTTTTTCGTTCGAGAACGCCTGACCCGGGCGCAGACCGAATACGTAATTCAGGAAGTCCGTGGAGCGGAATAGCTTTACCCCGGTGAAGTCCATTTTGCCGAGGTAGTACTTGCGGCCTTCTTCCACCGGGAGCGTGATGTCTTCGGCGCTGCCGATGTGGTTTTCCTTGAAAAGCGGGATGTGGAACTGACCGTGAGCGCCACCGGTTGCCCGCAGTTTCAGGGTCTGATCCAGAACTTTGGCCTGCGCGTACCCGGCGTTCCCGTAGGCGTCGCGGATGCGTTCCTTATCTTCCTCCAGCTTCGCCTCATCGTACGTTTTGGGGAAGAGCTCTTCGAAGAAGATCGAGTGCGGAATCCCGATCGGCTTCAGGTTCTTCATAGCGTTGATCACTTCGCGGCGGCTGAAAGCCTTATTGCCGACGATGGTGATCTTGCCAACCGAGACTTTCGGACCTTCGTCCACTACGAAAGCGACTTCGAGGGAGGTGGGCGGTACCTGATGGAGCTCCGGCGTTACGGTCGCGAACTGGTGCCCGCGGTCAGCCAGCAAACTCTTGATGACGACCGCCGCCCGATTGATGACGTTCGGATCGTACATCGATTCCTGCACCATGCCGACTTTGCGCTCCTTGAGCGCGTCCAGCACGTCCGAGATCGACGCCGATTTGAGACCTGGATAAGTGATGTTCCGGATCATCCGGCGCTCGGTCAGAACGAAGCGAACGATAAGACCGCCCTGTTCGCCGCGTTCGGTTTCGAGGCTGATGTCGTCAAAGCGGTTGGTGTTCCAGAGCGCCATGAAATCCCGGCGCAGCGTGTCTTCGTTAAAAACATCGCCTTTGCGGCTGAAGATCAGCGCGCGGAGCGTATCCTGGGGGACGCGGCGCGATCCGCGGAATTCGATGGCTTCGATGACGTCCGGGGCAAGCTTTTCTCCCGGCGCGCCTGGAGTGGCGGGTGGCGGAGCCGCCGGGGTCTCAAACTGCGGAGCCTGTACGGCGGGCGGCGCGCCCGGCGCGGGGGCCGGCGGCGTCTGGATCGGACGATTCGGAGGCGTAACCGGCGCACGGTTGGAAGGCGCGGCCGGGGTTGCCTGCGGAACGTTCTCGAAAGGATTGTTGTTCTGGTTCGCGGGGGCCGGCGCCGGAGTCTGCTGCGGCGTGTTCGGCTGCGGCGGATTCTGCTGCGGCTGCTGAGCGAGCAGCATCGGCCCGGCGATCATCAGACCGCCCAGACAAACCAGGACCGGGGTCAGGCGCGCAGGCCTGAGTGATGTCATGAAACCGGGTTCCTTCCCATCGTGCAAGAATTCAGGGACGCATCTCGATCGCACCGCGTTCCCTATGCACGTCGGCGCGCCAATTGGCGATTTCTACATTCTAGCGGACTTCCCCCGCTGGCTCAATGTGACTCCCGGGCACAGGCGCCGCTGAACCGTCACTCGGCGGAAATCTTCGCCTTTTCTTTACGCGGCCCATTAGAGGCCCGAAGCTCGCCTCCCCTTCGTCTCGTAAATTCATTTGCGACAATCACAACGTGGACAACCGGCGCATGTGCCCGAATTGCCGGGCGTTCATCACCACCTCGGATCGGGTGTGCCCTTATTGCGATGCCCGGGTGGGGCCGCGCGCCATCGACCGGCGGAATCCCGCGGGGGCTTTGGGTGGGCTCATCCCGGCGACGCACTTCACCACCGTCCTGATCCTGCTGATCAACGTGGCGCTCTTTGGGGCCAGCGCGTGGCTGAGCGGCGGGTTTGCGGATATGAATCCGCGGGCGCTATGGGTTCTGGGAGCCAAGCTGGGCCCCAGCATCTGGATGGACCATCAGTACTGGCGTCTTGTTACCGCCGGATTTCTCCATGGCGGCCTGCTGCACATCGCCTTCAACGCTTACGCGCTGTTCATCATCGGCTCGCAGATCGAGGAGCTGTTCGGGACGCCGCGCTATCTGGTGATCTACTTCGCCAGCAGCGTGGCGGGGTTCTGGCTGAGCGCGAAGATGAATCCGGTACTTTCGATCGGGGCTTCGGCCGGGATTATGGGGCTGATCGGCGCCGTTGTCGCTTTCGGACACGTGAGCGGCACACAGGTCGGCCGGATGATCCGCAATCAGTATCTCGGGCTGCTGGCGATCAACCTCGTCTGGGGCTTCCTGCCGGGTATGGCGGTCGATAACTGGGCACACATCGGCGGTTTTCTGGCCGGTCTGGCGATTGCGTGGATTTGCGGAACGCCCGTGCGGTCAACACGGGCCCGGGAAGCCATGTGGCGAGCCCTCGCCGCGGGATGCATCCTCGTGACGGCTTACAGCTTCTGGCTGATGTACTCGCACTTCCCGTCGCCGGATGAACTGCACCTGCTCTTCCGCATGGGAGCGTAACTCAACCTACCCAATCAACCCAGCATCAGGCACTTGCGTGGGGCGGGGCTTCGGCTCGGCGCGTGCGACCCGAAACATTCCGGGAACTCAGCGCCGGCCGGAAGGCCGGCCAGCAGCGCCGAAGCGCCGCCCCACATTCGTCAACCCAGCATCTGCAGCAGCGCCTGCATATAACCAAACGCAAACGCGAACGCCTGCGCCCCGCCCGTATCGCCCGGAATCGCAGGAACGTGATCCGGCATGATCATGTACGGATAGCCGACTTCCTGATACGTCTTCAGCGCCTCGATCATGTTTACGCTGCCCACATCCGGGAACGTCTCCTGAAAATCGCTGAACTTGCCCCGGATATTCCGGAAATGCACGTTGAAAATCTTCTTCCTGGACCCGAAGTAACGGATCAGGTCGTGGATCTCGCGGTTCGGGTCCTGCAGCATCTCCGAAACCGTGCCCTGACAGAAATTCAGGCCGTGATACGGGTTCTCATGCATTGAAATGAATTTCTTCAGGCCCGCCGGTGATCCCAGAACTGTGTGGACACCCCGATAGCCTTCCGGCTCCGGCATACCAGGGTCGTGCGGATGGCAGGCAATGCGGATCTTCTCCTCCGCCGCGACCGGGACAACCCGCTCCAGGAAGTAATCGATGCGCTCCCAGTATTGGTCGGCGCTGACGGGGCCGGCTTCGGTGAGCTTGTCCTTATCGGTGAGCGCCGCAACCGCTTTCTGGTAGTTCCAGGTGCTGTAGGTGCTTTCGCCGCGCCCCGGCGTCCGCCCGATCCGGACCACGCCCAGAATGCTCATGTTGTATTTCACAGCGGGAATGCCAACCTTCGCGCAGTTCCGAATCATCTGCTGGATCTGCTCGATCTGGCGGTCGCGCTCCGGGCTCTTGCCGAGCATGATGGAGCTCATCGGATGGTTCGCGATGTAGGCCGAGGGCAGCGGGACCGGCACCATGTCGAGCGTGATGCCATGCTTCTCCACCCGCTCCCGCAGTTGCGTCAAGCCCTCGACCGACCATTTTTGGTCGAGCTGGGAGGAGATCTCCCCGCTGCAGATATTCTTCACGCCGAGCGAAGACATGACGGACAGCACGGAATCTTTATCCGAATGCTGTGTTCCGATGCGCATCGTGGCCTTGCGCCCGGCCTCGGCAGGCTTACCCCAGGTATATTCCGGAAGCTTCTCAGCAAGGGCGGCCGGCGTCAGGGCGAGAGCGCTTCCGGCGGTTTGGAAAAACCTGCGTCTGTTCATATGTTGTGTTGTTTACGTATATCAGAAATCGGTGCGCGGAAAAAGCCGCCGCAAGGTCTTGCCTCAGACCCGTGGTGTGCGTCATATTGAAATCAGACCGCCGAACCTGATGTAGAGCGCTGCCATTTCCGGTTTCCGCTGCCCCGTTTACCCGGGCGAAGTGTTCGGACGTCCATATGCGAAACGACACACAGCGGACAGACCACAATGACGGCGGAAACCTACCAGCTTCTGTTCTTCACCGAGCTCGCGGGGCTGCCTGTCTTCGATCTGAAACAAAAACGTATCGGACGCGTGCGCGACGCCGCCATCGTTCCGCTGATTCATCCCGCGCGGGTTGACCGTTTCCTGGTAGGGGCCGGCTCGTCCTGGCTCTCGGTCCGCTACGACCAGATCGCCTCGATTTCACTGAAAGGCATTCAGCTCTCCAACGAAAAGCTTTATCCCTATCACTCAGACGAATACATGTTGCGGATCAAGCGCGATCTGCTCGATCAGCAGATTATCGACGTGAACGGCCGCAAGGTGGTTCGGGTGAACGACGTCACGTTCGAAATCCAGCGCGATGAACGCGATTCGCTGGCCGTCCTCGAAGTCGACGTCGGAGTCCGCAGCATCCTCCGGCGGGTGATGCAGGGCGCGGCGCCACCGAAGCTGGTGCGGCGGCTTCAGCGGTCCATCCCGCCCAATTCGATCCGCTGGGAGTTCTGCAATATCGTCGAGGCCGACCCGCAGTGCCGTCTCCGGCTGAATATCTCGCATGACAAGCTGGAAACTCTGCACCCGGCCGATCTGGCGGATATCGTCGAAGAGCTTTCTCCCGACGACCGCCAGGCGATCATCGGTACGATTGACAGCGAAGTAGCGGCCGAAGCGCTCTCCGAGATCGACCCGAAGATGCAGGCGAGCATCCTCGAAGCGCTCGAACCCGAAGTCGCGGCCGGCATCATGGACGAAATGGCGCCCGATCAGGCCGCCGACGCGCTCGGCGAGCTGGAAGAGGAGACATCGGCCGGGATTCTGGAAGAGATGGATACCGAGCCGGTTTCGGAGGTGCGGGAACTGCTGGAATACGATGAGGACACGGCCGGTGGCATGATGAACACCGAGGCGATTGTGCTGGGCGAAGAGATGCTGCTCGCCGACGCCATGGCGCAGCTTCGCGAGCAGGGCGACGCGCTCGAAAGCACGCATGCGGTTTTCCTGGCGGACCCGGAGGGCCGCATCACCGCGCAGGTGCCGGTGGCGCGTTTATTCCTGGGAGACATGCGAAGTCCGCTGCGCGGGCTGGCCGAAGGCCGGCTGATCTCCACGCGCGCCGATGAGACGCAAAAGCGCGTCACCGAATTGTTCGACAAATACAACCTGCTTGCCCTGCCGGTGCTCGAGGAAGACGGCTCGCTCGCGGGCGTGATTACGGCCGACGACGTCATATCGGTTCTGAGGAAGAGATAGGATGGCGGGATTCATGAGCCGCTGGCGGCGGCACTTCCTTGTCTTTCTGGCTGTCCTTGGACCTGGTTTCATCACCGCCATGGTCGATAACGACTCGGGCGGGATCCTCACCTATTCGCAGGCGGGCGCGCGCTGGGGCTATTTGCCGCTGTGGACGCTCGCGCCCATCACTCTGGCGCTGATCGTTTCTCAGGAAATGTGTTCACGCATGGGCGCGGTGAGCGGCAAGGGACTTTCCGATCTGATCCGCGAAGAGTTCGGCCTGCGCATCACCTTCATCATCATGGCGCTGCTGATTCTCGCCAATATGACGAACATCATGGCGGAATTCGCGGGCGTCGCCGTGTCGCTCGATATTTTCGGCGTCAGCAAATACATTTCGGTACCTATTGCCGCTCTGGCGGTTTGGTTCCTGGCCGTGATGGGCAGCTACGAAAAGGTGGAGAAGGTTTTCCTGTTCGCCTGCTCGATTTTCGCCGTCTACATCGCCGCCGGAATTCTGGTGAAGCCGGACTGGGGCCAGGCGATGATCAACAGCGTGAAGCCGAAGCTGATCTTCGACGGCGGCTACATCACGATGCTGATCGCGATGGTCGGGACGACGATCGCGCCGTGGATGCAGTTCTACCAGCAGGCGGCCGTGGTGGAGAAGGGAATCACGGCGAAGGAATACCGGGAGTCGCGGATCGAGGTCGTGGTGGGCTGCATCCTGACTTCCGTGATTGCGTTCTTCATCATCGTGGCGTGCGCCGGCGCATACCGCGACAATCCGACCGATCTCGAAAGCGCGAAGCAGGCCGCGCAGGCGTTGAAGCCGTTCGGGCCGTACGCGTATCTGCTGTTCTGCGCGGGGTTGCTGAACGCCTCGTTGTTCGCGGCGTGCATTCTGCCGCTTTCCACGGCGTATTCGGTCTGCGAAGGACTCGGTTTTGAATCGGGCATCAGCAGGAAGTGGAAAGAGGCGCCAATTTTTTACTGGCTCTACACGATTCTGATCGCCGGCAGCGCCCTGATTGTCATTACGCCAGGGTTCAACATGGTGAAGAACATTCTGCTCTCCCAGGTGCTGAACGGGATGCTGCTGCCGTTCATTCTGATCTTCATGATTCTGCTGGTGAACAGGGCGGGCATCATGAAGGATTGGGTGAATCCGCCGTTTTATAACGTGGTGGCGTGGGCTACCGTGGTGATCGTGATCGGCATGACTGTGGCGCTGATGGGAATTACAATTCGGAATCCGCAATGATCGACGAACAGGCTTTTCGCAAACACGCCGAACAGGCGATTGAACAACTGCAGCGCGCGCTTGAGAAGGCGATGGACCGGTATGAGTTCGAGGTGGACAGCAATCAGGGAGCTCTCACGATTGAATTCGAGGATCCGCCCGCGCGGTTTGTGGTGAGTCCGAACGCGCCGGTGCGGCAGATCTGGGTTTCGGCGCGCGTGAAAAGTTTTAAACTCGATTGGGATGAGGCGCGGAATGCGTTCGCGCTCGGCGGGAAAGATCTGAAAGAGCTGATTGCCGGCGTGATCGGCGAACAGCTGGGCGAAGAAGTCACGCTTTAGAGGGAGGGAAGCGCGGGCAGATGCATCGAGGGGTTGTTATCGCCGCGCTTGCCCTGCTGGCTGCTTCGTCCGCCAGCCCCCAACTCATCCTCAAGTCGAGTTCGCACGTGGTGCAGATGGATGTTCTGGTTGTCGACCCCTCGGGAAATCCGGTTCATGGACTGCAGCAAAAGGATTTCGTAGTCACCGACAACGGTCGTCCCCGCGACGTTCAGCTCTTCACCGGCGAAATCGATGCGGATCAGATGGCGACGCGCGTCTTTTCGAATCGTCTCGGCCTGAAGGAGTCGCGGATCGTCACCGCGGTCGTGATCGATGCTGTGCGAAGGCCGGAGAACATGTTCGCTTTGCCCCGGGAGCAGGCGAAACGGGCCATCAGCCGCCTGGAAGTCGGCCAGACCATGGCGATTTATGCGGCGTACCCGGACTTGCGCCTCTTGCAGGATTACACTTCCGATCCTGGCCGCCTTCTCGCCAGCCTGGATGCATTCGTTTTTCCGCGTGCTTCGAGTTCGGCTTCGGTTGTGCCAATGCTCTCGGCGTTGCGTACGATCGCGGGACGGATGTCCGGATCGCCTGGACGCAGGAGTATCGTCTGGATCTCGCAGGGCTATGGCGCGGATCTGAATTCCGCCGCGGCCAGAAGCGCAACGGACGCGACCGTGGCCGCACTGAACGACGTAAATGTATCTCTGTATGTTGTAGAGGCGCGCTTTAACCCAAGCTGCCAGGACCCCTTGCAAGACATGAATCCCGGTCTAAGCCGGATAGTGGCCACGAGCCCCGTGTGCTCGCAGCCGCGAGACGCGGGCGATGAGTGGGTGGAAAGCCTCGCCCAGGCTACCGGCGGCCGCGCGTTCAGCGGGGGTGATGTGAACGCTTTTCGCACCGAGGTACGGGACGGACAGGGCCGGGTGAGGTCGAGCCAGACCCTTTATCAGTTCTCGCGCGGCGGGAGCGCCATTGAGGAGGCGCTTCGCTTCGCGGTTGACGATTCGCGCTACGCCTATGAGCTCGGTTTTTACGTACCGGAGCCGGAACTGGACGGCAAGCCGCATACGCTGGCCGTTTCGCTGCCCGGCAGCCCGAAGTATGGGTTGCGCTACCGCAGTGGATACATCGCATCCGCCAATGTGACCGCGCCACCCACGGCGCCGGAGCAGGCCGGGCTCGAAGTCGGTATCGACGCGACGATCGACATTGCGGCCGCTCAACGGGAACTACGCGTTTCTCTGGCGCTCGATCCGGCGACGATTTCGAAAGGCGCGGATGGAGCGATCACGGTCGATGAGACCTTTATCCAGACCGACGATTCCGGAAGGCAACTGGCGAAAACTCAGGAGACCATGCCGGTCCCTCCGTCCGGCAAGCAGGATGAAATGCTTCGATACACCCGCTCAATCAAGCTGGCCCGAGGCGCCGCGCTGCTCCATATCACGGTTCGCGATCCGGCGACGAAGCGGTCCGGGTCACTCGCCATCCCCCTTGCGAAGCAGTGAATAGCTGGTGCTGCGCCCGCCGGCCGGGTTTTGGATGAGAACGCCGAGGCGGACAAGATCGAGGATGTCGCGGTAAGCGGTATCCTGCGAGCACTTCGCCAGCTTCGCGTATTTCGAAGTCGTCAGGTTTCCCTCAAAACCATCCAGATAGCGATGGAGCACGCTTCGCTGGCGTTCGTTGAGAGGAAGCGCATCGAGCCCTTCCCAGAACCGGGCGCGCTGCAAGGCGCCCGCCGAGGTTTCGCCGGATCGCGTAATCGCCCGGCTCAGGCAGCGTAGAAACCATTCGAGCCAGGGCGTAACGTCCAGCGTTCCTCGTTGAGTCCTTTTGAGGATCTCGTAATAGTCGTCGCGCTCGTCGCGTATCTGGGCCGACATGCTGTAGAAGCGCTGGGAATCGTTTTCCGAGCGCGTGAGTTGCATATCGGCAATGGCGCGCGCAATACGCCCGTTGCCGTCATCGAACGGGTGCAGCGTGACAAACCACAGGTGAGCCAGACCGGCTTTGATGACCGGGTCGACGTTCGTTTCCCGATTGAACCAGGCGAGGAACTTCGCCATTTCTTTTTCGAGCCGCACTGCCGGCGGGGCCTGGTAATGCACTTCCTCCTTGCCGATGGGGCCGGAGACAACCTGCATCGGGCCATGCGCGTCATCGCGCCAGCGGCCGACGGCGATTTTCAGGAATCCGCTTCGGCCAGCCGGAAAGAGAACGTTGTGCCAGCCGAAAAGTCGATCTTCCGTGAGCGACGCGGGATAGTTCGTCGTGGCGTCGATCATCACCGCGACAATCCCCTCCACGTTTCGGTCGATGGGTTTCAGACCGCCGATGTCAACTCCAAGACGGCGCGCAATCGAGGAGCGAACCGTCTCAGGCTCCAGTCGTTCGCCTTCAATTTCGCTGCTTTTTACAACATCTTCGGTGAGCGTCTTGAGGGCGGCATCCTGACGCGGAGTAAATCCCAGCGCGCGCATCTGACCGCGAAGCTCGCCCTGCTGGTGACGAACTTCAGCCGCCAATGCGAGCAGGACGGAGCTATCCCAATGAAAATTCGGCCATTCGCGATCCTGGTAAATGTACTCCCGCATTCTCCGCTTACCTGCGGAGATTATCCCTCATATTCTCCGCATGAGTCAAGAGTATTCTCCGCAAGAGTGCGGAGATTGTCGGGGCGATTCTCCGCAAGAATGGCGTCTCACCATTCAATTTCCTCGCCGCCCTCCAGAGGCAGCGAGAGAATCGCGTCCGTCCCGGCCGGCCACTGAACCGGGTAGAGAGCGCCGTCGTGAAGCTTTCGTACTTTGAGCCTGGCGAGCGCCGCGGAGGGATCGCCCTTCGCCTGCTCAATCGCCTGCCGGATGCTGACCGGCTTCTGCAGATCCGTCAGAACGCCGTTCAGCCGGACCCGAATATAGGCATTGATGCCGCTCCCGTGCGGGAGAACCGTGTAGGTGTGCGGATCGGCGGTTTGCAGGTACTTCGTGGCGTCCGCCTGGAATGCCGCCACGGAATTGTGCAGTTCCTCGGAAGTGCGCGCGGAGAAGACCACGAAATCGAAATCGTTGGTCGAAACCTTCGTCATCATGTAGAGCTCATACCAGCGCGCCGCGGCGCCGAATTCAAACCGCTTCACCGAAGTCGCGTCGGGATGCTGCACCTGATCGCCAATGTGAATTTCGGCGCTTCGGGGCACAAGCCGGTAACCAGGCCCGCTCTCCTGCGGCGCGAAATCATACCAGTCGATTTCGTAACCAATCACTTCGGGCTTCAGCTTGAGTTCCACCTGGAGCGTGCCGGGTTTGGAATCTTCGGGTATCACCTCGCCTTCTTCGATAGGGCTACCGGTTAGTTTGGTTCCCGGCTTCAGAACCGGCGCCACGACACGGAGCGAGTTCACCGGCGTCAGATCGCTGCGGCCCTGCAGCAACTGCGTGCGCTTCTGAATACTGAGCGGCAGCGCGTCCACAATATTCGCCGCCACGCGCGCCGACTCGTTCATCGGCAGGCAGCCGGCCGTTTCGAGCGCGAGCGTCCACGAATACAGTTCCTGAGCGGTCACCGCCTCCATCACCTCATGCGTCACAACAACACGGGCGCCCGTCCGGCCTTTGCGCTCAATCGCAAGCCCGTGGGGCGAGGCCGCACAGACCGTCTTCTTCGGGATGCGGGGAATCGGCACCGCGACCCGGACGATCGTGGCGTCCTTCGGCCCCGGCGGAATCATCATCGCGGGCGAGGTCAGCCGGAACGCCGGCACGGGATGCGCGCACCCAGCGGCCAGCAGAGCCGCGGCGGCCGCTAAAAGTAAAGCCGGTGAGATCCGAAACATAAAAGCCTGCAAATGGGGCTTGCAAAAGCTCTCCCAATAGTACTAAATAGTTAGTATGCGTCGCAAG
>CAZWTH010000286.1:0-20511 GCA_964636715.1 uncultured Solibacteraceae bacterium
TCACCGTATGGAGAAGGACGTTCCGCTGCTCGTCCCCGAAATCAACGCCGACCACCTGAAGCTCGTTGCGCAGCAACAGTCCGCGCGCGGCTGGAAGGGCAAGATCGTCACCAACCCGAACTGCTCCACGATCGTTCTCACCATGGGTCTCGCGCCGCTGATGCAGTTCGGCGTCGAGAGCATCATCGCCACCACGCTGCAGGCGATCTCGGGGGCCGGTTACCCCGGCGTTCCGTCCATGGACATCATGGGCAATGTGATCCCCTATATCGGCAACGAAGAAGAGAAGATGCAGGAGGAAACCCAGAAGATCCTCGGTACGTTTTCGAAGGACCACATCGCGCCGCTCCAGGCGGGCGTCAGCGCGCATTGCAATCGCGTGCCGGTGGTCGATGGCCACACCGTCACCGTTTCAGTGAAGTTCGGCAGCAAGCCCTCGGAATCCGACCTTCGCCACGCCTTCGACAACTTCAAAGGCCTCCCGCAGGATCGCGAACTGCCGAGCGCGCCGAAGCGACCCGTGCAGTACATGGTGGAAGCCGACCGCCCGCAACCGCGCAAGGATGTGGAACGCGAACGCGGCATGGCTGCTTTTGTCGGCCGCCTGCGCCCGTGCCCGGTCTTCGACTGGAAGTTCGTCGCCCTCGGACACAACACCGTCCGCGGCGCCGCCGGCGCCGCCGTCCTCAACGCCGAACTGATGCAATCCGAAGGAATGCTCGACTGACAACCCAACTCACCAATCACTCAACTGACTGAAATGAATCAATACCTAAGTGGGGCGGGGCTTCGGCCCTGCCGCCGGGCTTTTGCCCGGCGCGGAGCGTTCGCTCAAATGGATCAAACAGTATGATCGTCATGAAGTTCGGCGGCACGTCCGTCGAATCGGCGGCCGCCATCGAACGCGTCGCCTCCATCGTCCGCGAACGCCTCGACCGCCACCCCATCGTCGTCGTCTCGGCCATGGGCAAGACCACCAACAAACTCCTGGCTCTTGCCCAAACCGCCATCCACGGCGAACGCGACGAATATATCCGCCAGCTTCATGACCTTCGCGATTTCCATTCCCGCGAAGCCCGCCACGTCGTCCCTCTTGCCCAGCGCGCCGAACTCGACCGCGTCCTCGACGACCAGTTTCAGGAAATGACCGAACTCGTCAAAGGCCTGGCCGTCCTCGGCGAACTCACGCCCCGCTCCATCGACGCCATTTCGAGCTACGGCGAGCGCCTCTCCAGCTACATCGTCTCGCTCGCGTTCGAACACTACGGAGTCCCGGCGATCCATGTCGATTCCCGCTCCGTCATCGTCACGGATAATCGACATACTCAGGCCGCGCCCATCCTCGCCGATACCTACAATCGCCTCGCCTCCACCGTCGCCCCGCTCGCCCAGCAACGCGTTGTCGTGATGGGTGGGTTCATTGGCGCCACGCTCGAAGGCGTCACCACCACGCTTGGCCGCGGCGGCTCCGACTTCACCGCCTCCATCGTCGGCGCCGGAGTCAACGCCGAAGAAATCCAGATCTGGACAGACGTGGACGGCATGCTCACCGCAGATCCGACCATCCTCCCCGGCGGACATCGCGTCAAAATCATCTCCTTCGCCGAAGCCGCGGAACTCGCCTACTTCGGCGCCAAAGTGCTCCATCCCGCCACCGTCATCCCGGCGATCGAGCGCAATATCCCGGTCCTGATCCTGAACTCGCGCCGGCCATCGGTTCCCGGCACTCGCATCGTTGCCGAAACCGTGAAGGGCGGCAACGCAGTGAAATCGATCGCCTGCAAACGCCGCATCACGCTCGTCAACATCCACTCCACGCGCATGTTTATGGCGCACGGTTTCCTGCGCCGCATCTTCGAGATCTTCGACCGCTACGAAACGCCAGTCGATATGATTGCCACAAGCGAAGTCAGCGTGTCACTCACCATTGACAATCCGGCGCATCTGGAAAAAATCGTCAGCGAGATGAGCGAATTTTCCGAAGTGAGCACCGAGCCCGATCAGGTCATCGTCTGCCTCGTCGGCGAAAACATTCGCCACACGCCCGGCGTGGCGGCCCGCGCATTCGGGGCCGTCGCGGATCTGAACATCCGCATGATCTCTCAGGGCGCGTCGCTCCTGAACCTCAGCTTCGTCGTGGCCGAGCAGGATGTGAAGCCGGCGGTCGAAGCGTTGCACCGCGAATTTTTCAAAGAACTGGACCCCGAGGTCTTCGAATGAATCTGAGAATCGCCATTGTCGGCTACGGCAAAATGGGCCGCATGATTGAAGCCGCCGCCCTCACCCGCGGCATCGAAGTCGCGCTGAAGCTCGACGAGCACAATAACTCGAACTTCGAAGGCATCACGGAAGAGAACTTCAAGAACGTTGATGTCGCCATCGACTTCTCCATCCCCGCCGCCGCCGTCCAGAACATCCAGCGCATCGCGACGCTCGGCGTGAACCTCGTCGTCGGCACCACCGGCTGGCAGGATCAGATGGAGCACGTGAAAAGCGTGGTCGCCGGCCGCGATATCGGCATGGTCTGGAGTCCCAACTATTCGGTTGGCGTCAACGCCTTCTTCCGCATCGTTTCGGAAGCCGCGAAGCTGCTCTCGAAAGAGCCCGACTACGACGCCTGGGCGTGGGAAGCGCATCACTCCGCCAAGAAGGACGCGCCCTCCGGCACGCTGCTCAAACTCGTTCGGGATATGGAGACCGCCGGCTACTCCCGCCGCGTCGATGTTTCCTCCACGCGAGCCGGCGCGATCCCCGGCACACACGAAATCGGTTTCGATTCACTGGCGGACACCATCACGCTCCGCCACACCGCGCGCAGCCGCGAAGGCTTCGCGCTCGGCGCCGTGAAAGCGGCGGAATGGATTCAGGGCAAAAAAGGTTTTTACGAATTCGGCGATATCTTGTTCGGTCAGTAAGATTCGGCTCCACAGGAGGTGGTACATGTTTACGGGTTGCGGAACAGCCATGGTCACTCCGTTCCAGGCGGACGGATCACTCGATGAAAGCGCGCTGCGCCGGCTGGTGCGGCGGCAGATTGAAGAAGGAATCGATTTTCTCGTTCCATGCGGCACTACGGGCGAAAGCCCCACGCTGACGCAGGAAGAGCATCTCAAAGTAGTCGGGATCTCTGTGGAAGAAGCGCGTCAGGCGCCGCGCCACGTTCCCGTTCTGGCGGGCGCGGGCGGCTACAACACCCGCGAAGTGATCGAGCTCGCGCGCGAGTGCCAGAAAGCCGGCGCGGACGGCGTGCTTTCGGTTTCGCCCTATTACAACAAGCCCAATCAGGAAGGTCTCTACCAGCACTTCAAAGCCATTGCGGAATCCATTCGCATTCCGGTCATCATCTACAACATTTTTGGCCGCACCAGCGTCAACGTGGAAACGGAAACCCTGATGCGCCTCGCGCAGATCCCCAATATCGTGGGCGTGAAGGAAGCCTCCGGCAACATCGGTCAGATCGGCGACGTTGCCCAGAACATGCCGGCCGATTTTTCTCTGCTGTCGGGCGATGACTCCATTACCATTCCGCTGATTGCGCTCGGCGGGCACGGCGTGATTTCCGTGGTCTCGAACGAAATCCCCGGACCGATGACGGAACTGGTGCGTCGCGCCAACGCGGGCGATTTTGCTGGCGCCCGCGCTCTGCATCGAAAGTATCTGCCTCTGATGAAGGTCAACTTCGTGGAGCCCAACCCGATCCCGGCGAAGTGGGCAATGTCCCGTATGGGTCTGATGGAACCGGTGACTCGCCTTCCGATGGTCCCGCCCTCAGAGGCCACGAAGAAGAAAATTGACGACGTACTTGAATCCCTCAGCCTGCGTGAAGGAGCCGCCGTTGCAAGCCGCCATTGAGCAATTATTCGATCACAAACCGGAAACTTACACGCCCGAACACTTCGGGCTTTTCTCAAAATTCAAAGCGGCCCTGAACGCCGGCCAGATCCGCGCGGCCGAACCCGACGCCAAAGAACCAACCGGCTGGCGCGTCAACGCTTGGGTGAAGAAGGGAATCCTGCTCGGCTTCCGCCTCGGCGGCATCGTCGATATGTCAATCGACGCCGGCCGTCTTCCATTCACCGATAAATCCACTTACCCCGTCCGCCGCGTGACGCCAGCCGACGGCGTGCGCGTCGTCCCCGGTGGCTCCAGCATTCGCGACGGCGTGTTCCTCGGCCGCGGCGTCACCTGCATGCCGCCCATGTATATCAACGTCGGCGCCTATGTCGGCGATGGCACGATGGTCGATTCCCACGCGCTCGTCGGAAGCTGCGCGCAAATTGGAGTGAACTGCCACATCTCGGCGGCCTCGCAGGTCGGTGGCGTTCTCGAACCGGTCGGCGCTCTACCGGTCATCATCGAAGACAACGTTCTGATCGGCGGCAATTGCGGCGTCTATGAGGGAACGGTCGTGAAGAAGCAGGCCGTCCTCGGCACGGGGACGATTCTCAATCGCTCCACGCCGGTCTACGATCTCGTTCGCGGCGAAGTCCACCGCGCCACCGATGACCAGCCGCTCGTCATTCCCGAAGGCGCGGTCGTCATCGCCGGCGCGCGCGCGGTAACCAGCGGCCCCGGCAAAGACTGGGGCATCTCGATCTACACGCCTGTTATCGTGAAATACCGCGACGAGAAGACCGGCGCGAAAATCCAGCTGGAAGATTTGTTACGCTGATTGAGACAAAAATGAAAACCCTATCGCTCCTCGTTCTTGCCGCAGCGCTCACCTTTGTCGGCTGTTCCTCGCCGAATCCTTCGGAAGCGCCCAACTCCGCCGCCGCTCCCTCCGGTGGACTCGGACCCGCCGGGGGCTCCGGCGCGACCGCGAAGATCCGCACCTATCCCGTCCACGCAAAGGTTCTTTCCGTCGATGCCGCCGCCAAAAAGGCCCGCCTGGACGCGGGCGCAATTGGCGACTGGATGGGACCGATGACGATGAACTATCCCATCAAGGATGACGCCGGGCTCGCTCAGCTCAAAGAGGGCATGGAAATTGACGGGACCGTGAACGTCGATCCCGACGATAATTTCTGGCTGACTGATATTAAGGTTGCGAAGTAGGCACCCGGTAATTCAGCACGGAGTGCCAGAGCCCGAAGGCCTGCAGCACCCATACCGCCAGCACGATTACCACAACTGCGTTCAGCAGCGTCTTGATGCCGCCGGCCATGGGGATGTAGGTGTTCACCAGCCACATCAGGACCCCTGCCACAATCAGGGTGAGAACGATGTAAATTAAGGGCATGGTCTCACTTCCTCCGTCCCCAGACCTGCAAACATCAGGCCATCGAAGATTTTGCAACCTGGCCTCGAATTTCTACGTCTATAGTAGTGTCCCGTTAACTTATTGCAGGTCATTCCTTTAGGGGGGGATTCATAGACGTGAAATTCATCACAACATTTGCGATGCTGCTTTCCCTGGCGGGGTTTTCCCAGGCAGCGGCCAAAGTGGAAGGCGTCGGCAATTTCATGAAGGTGAACGACCACGTCTATCGTGGCGCGCAACCCACTGAAGAGGGCTTCAAAAACCTGGCAAAGCTGGGGATCAAAACGGTGGTCGATCTCCAGGCAACCGGCGATGAGCGCGCCCGCGACGAAGCGAAATGGGTGAAAGAGGCCGGCATGCAGTACGTCAGCGTCCCGATGAAAGGAATGGCGACGCCGAAGGACGCGGATGTGGCCAAAGTCCTCGCGCTTCTGGAAGACGAAACCACCGGACCCGTTTTCGTGCATTGCCACGCAGGCGCCGATCGAACGGGCGGCGTCATCGCCTGCTACCGCATTGAACACGATGGCTGGACGAACGCAAAGGCCTTCGAGGAAGCGAAGGATATGGGAACGACCTGGATTCACTATCGAATCCACGACTACATCAAGACCTTCCACGCCAGAAATACGCAGGCTCCCACGGAGGTCGCGGCAGGCCACGCGCCGGTCACCGCGGCGGCAACCCTGCTCCCCGCCGTCGCGCGATAACGTGAGGCAGGCCTTCGGGCCTGCAAGCCTGGCTTCCGCCAGGCGCGAACGCAACGAAAATGCCTGAGATGGTCAATCCGTCCCGGGCATTTTGTTTTTGAGCGCACGCACGAGCATCCCGGCAAACTGGTCCTCCGTCCGCGCGCCAATTACCTGTCCTGTCAGCTTCCCGCCCGAATCGAACACCATGGTTCGCGGGACGCCCACGACGTGGAAGCGCTCCGTTACCTTGCCTCCCGAATCCAGCAGTACCGGATAAGACATACGATGCGTCTGGAGAAAGCTCCTGAGCGCTATCGGGTCGTCGTCGCCGTCGATCGCCAGAATTGTCAGTCCCTTTCCGCGCCATCGGTCGTATAGCGCGTTCAGCGCGGAAATCTCATGGACGCAAGGCAGGCAGCCGGGGAACCAGAAATTCAGCAGAACGACATGGCCGCGCAGCTCCTTCAGCGTCCATGATTTGCCCCGCAGGTCCGTGAGAGTGAAATCGGCCTTCTCGATTTCGCGGTCCTCCGCGTCCACCTTATCCAGGGCCGCCGTCAGTCTCGGATCGTCAGAGGGCGCTGAGATATGTGAACCCCGAAACAGCCCAGCCAACTCCAGATAGGCGTTGTCGTACTGACCGGGACAGCCTCTGAGAGCCTGTGCGTACGTCGTAGCGACTTCCGCCAAAACATCATTTGGCGCATCGTCCGCGGCGCTCAAAAGTTCGCTGGCCAGTACGCCTTTCTCGGCGCAACCCGAAAATGTCCGGATCTTCAGAGCCAGTTGTTTTACGGCGAGCGCCCTCTTGCGGTCGCTCAGCTTGCTGAGATCCGGCATCGCGAAGTCAATGGCGGCAATTGGTTTCTGGGAGTAGAGCGGCGGAGTGAGGAGCGTGCCCGGGAGGTAAGAAACAAGGGTCAGCAGGGTTCTGACAACAACCTTCTTTGGGTGTGCCAATGCGCTCACTATCTCACTTAGTGTATTGCACGGAGACAAAGCACCGGATGGGCCTGTCCCGCTTACAGCAGCATCAACTCATGCGCCCGCGAAACCGCATGTGTCCGCGAATCCGCCTCGAGCTTTCGCAGGATGCGCTGCACGTGCGTCTTCACCGTCGCTTCACTCACAAACAAGCGCTCGGCGATATCGCGATTCCCAAGCCCTTCCGCCAGCACCCGCAGCACTTCCATCTCGCGATCCGACAACGCCTCGCGGCCCGCGGCTTCCACCGCATCCACGGGCGCGTTCATTCGCATGAGCGTTTCCGCGGCGAAATTGCGATGAATATTCCGCTCATACGCGTGCCGCAGCAACGGAATCACATAGGGATTCTCACGCATCAGGTAACCCGCCAGATCCTGCCGCTCCGTGAAATCGAGCACCGGCGCGAATACTTCCATCGCTTGCGACGTTTCGCCGCGCCGCAGAAGCGCATAGGCCAGCAGAGTCCGCGCGCTCGATATCGCGCGCGTCACCTGATATCCGTCCTCTTCGCGCAGCGCTTCCCGGAAGGCCTGCTCGGCCTGCGCATACGAACGTTCCGCCATGCGCAGCATCCCGCGAATCAGATGGAAGTAGGGTTTCGACGCCGGCGCCGCGACCGGATTGGGGATGGACGCCGATTCCATCGTCGCGCGAAGCCCTTCCATGTCTCCGGCTCCCCATCGCGCCCGCGCCTGCAGATATTGGAAATGCAGCCGCCAGTTGCGCGTGATGTGTCCGTACTTCGTTTCGTCCAGCCCGTCGCTCGACCACCGGTCCATCTCGGCCCAGTCGCCCCGGCCCGCCATCAGGATCGCGAAGTTAGTGCAGAGCGCGGCGGTCACCAGCACAATCTGGCCGCAGTCGCGCGCAATCGCGAGCGCACGCTCCGCCTCGCGTTCGCCTTCATCCAGATCGCCGCGATGGATCAGGATCGCCGAATTCAGCAGATGATAAGCCGAGTGCGTCAGATCGGGCTGACCGGTGAGCCGCGGCTTCATCGCGCGAATCAGCTTGTCGATCCGGGCCACATAACCGAACACGCCTTCTGAAAAAAGAACAAGCTGCAGAGCCAGCGGATTATCCGCGCCGACGCCCGCATTCAGCAACCCGTATAGCTGATCCAGTTGCCGCTCCGCCTCGCCCCAGTCCTTGCGATAAATCGCCGTCCACGCGCCGGCCGTATGAATCTGCGCGCGGCTTTCGGGCGGAATGTCGAACGAAAGTCCTTCCTGAATGAGCTGGTTCGATTCCTCCAGCCGGTTGTTCATCAGCGCCGCATTCGCCAGCGCGAGAATCGCTTCTCCCTGTCCCGCGGTGTCGCCAATTCGCCGGAAACCTTCGAGGGCCTGCTCGATCCACGGCTGCGCCGCCGAAAACTCGCTCTGCGTCCAGATCGCATTTCCCAGCAGATAAAGCACGCGCGGATGCCGCAGGCGCACTTCTTCCGGCAGCGAAAAGATCCACCGCCGCAGCGTGATTACAAACCCGCGCCGCGCATACTCGGGCCCCGCGGCCTCAACTTCCGCCGCGGCCTCGTCCCAGTTTTCCGCCTCAATCCAGTGCCGCAACCGGCGGTCGGGTGAATCCTCGGCCCGCCCCGCGCGATTGTGCAACTCCGCCCACGCTTCCGGGCGTTCGCGCCGCAAACGCTCGCGCAAAAAATCCGCGAACAGGTCGTGGTAGCGAAACGTCGTCTCGCTCTCGTCCGCGGCCACCACATACAAATTGCGGCGATACAAATCTTCCAGGATGCGAATCGAATCCCGACGGCCCGTCAACGCGTCGCATACCTTTGGACTCAGCGAAACCAGTACGGATGTTTCCAGCAGAAACGCGCGCAGCTCCGCCGGCTGCCGGTCCAGCACTTCTTCCGCCAGAAAATCGAAGATTCGCCGGCTGCCCTGCATGCCGCTTTCAAGCAGTGTCGCGCGGCGCGAGGGCACCTGCGTCAGAGTCGTCGCCAGCAGCCGCAACCCCGCCGCCCATCCTTCCGTTCGCGCGTGGATCTGGCGCACTTCCCGATCCGTCAGATTCAGAGCCAGGCATTCATTCGCCAGCGCGGACGTCTCTTCTTCCGTGAAGCTCAACTCGTGCAACCGGATTTCGCCCAGTTCGCCGCGCGCACGCCGCCGCGCCAGAGCCATCGGCGGATCGTGCCGCGTTGCCAGCACCAGGCGCAGATTCGGCGGCGCATGATCCGCCAGGTAGTCCAGCAGATCGTGCACGGATTTTTCCGTGACGGTGTGGAGATCGTCCAGCACAATTGCCACCCGATGCTCGCTCAGCCCCGCAATCCGGTTGATGATCGAGGTCATCAACTGCTTCGGGTCGCCGCCCGCCGCATCGCCGATCTTGATGAGCGCCCCTTCGAGCGATGCTGCGAGCGCCGCCGCCAGCCGCGATGGGTCGTTGTCTTCCGAATCGAGCAGCAGCCAGGCCCACGTGGTTTCCGGAAACCGCCGAGCCAGCTCCGCCAGCAGCGTCGTTTTGCCCGCGCCCGCCGGCGCCGAGATCAGAATCACCCGGGCATATGTGAGGAAATGGGCGAATTCCTCCGTCAGACGAGGACGGAGCAGCGTATCATGCCGGCGCGCGGGCGCGCTCAATTTGGTCGCGGCCAGCCAGGTTGCGGGTGCGTTCGGCATCTCCGGGGACCACCATCTTCTCACAGCCCGATGCCGTGTTTATCCAAAATTGATGTGCCGGAGGACCTCGTGCGCGAGAGGTCCTCGAAAAACAGATCCACGCCGCCCGGATGCGAAATCATCATGACCTGCGCCGCGCCCTCGCATCGCAGCGCGCGCGGCGTTTGCCTCGGAATGAACACGCTCGCGCCCTCTTCCGCGGCGACTTCCCGCTCACCGATTTCGAACCACACCCGGCCCGAGAGCACGTAAAAAAACATGTCCTCCCATGCGTGCGTGTACTTCGGCGAGCGCGCCGCTCCCGGCGCCACGATCCGGCAGATGGCGTAACGTCCGCCGGTATCGTGGCTCGAAAGGAGCACGTCGACCTGTATATCTCCGGCGAGTTTCACAGCCGCGCCAGTGGAGGGCCCATGAACACCACGCCGAACTCCCCGGGCGTATCCATCCGGCCGCTTGCCCGGTCCGCGAAAAAGTCTTCGAACTTCGCCGGTGTGATCAGTCCGATCGCTTCCACCGGCTCATCCGTGCAGTTCTGCCAGGTATGAGGCACGTTGCGCGGCGCGAATACTGAGGTCCCCGCGCCCGCCGTGAACCGTTTCCCCTCCACCTCAAAGGTCATCTCACCCTTCAGGATGTAGAACCATTCGTCTTCCTGGGTGTGCATATGCATCGGAGGGCCGGACATCGGCTCCGCCACCAGATGGAGCACGGAAAACGCTCCGCCGGTATCCGTCCCGCGAACTTTCGAGGTAATGTGCTGCCCGCCGAGACTCAGCGGAATCGGAGACCGGTCCTCCCCCGCTTTGACGACCACGGGCTCCAGTAATGTGTTTGTTGCCTGCATGACTTCTCCTTTCGTGCTCCCAGCATGCGCGAAGATGCGCGCGGCGCGCGTCCGCCGAAAGGATGATTCAGCAATTCAGGAAGGATGATTCAGAGATTAGAGGCTGAGGATGTGAGCCGCGAAATCCTGCATCCGGTCCACCAGCAGATCCGGCGGGCAGCCACCCAGCGTCTCCGGCTGAAGACCATACGTAACGCCGCAGGAGTGCACCCCGGCGTTGCGGGCGGTCTGCATGTCCACAATGCTGTCGCCCACCATCCACGTGCTGTCGGCGTCGATTGCGGCCTCTTTGCGCAGCGTATCGATCCCGATCGGATTCGGTTTCTTATGCTCGAAGCTGTTCCCGCCATACACGCGGAACAGCATCGGCGCTATGCCCAGCGCGTTCATGATCGATTCGCTGATCCGCACCGGCTTGTTCGTCAGAATGGCGAGCTGTGCGCCGCCCGCATGCAGGCGATCGAGCGCGTCGCGAACACCGGGATAAAACTTCGTGTTATCCATCGCGTGATCGCGATAGTAGTCGATGAAGTATTTCAGCGAATGCGCAACCTGCTCATCGCTCGCTTCCGGTCCCAGCGCCTTGCGGACCAGCACCGGCGCGCCGTTCCCCACATACGAAAAAACCACCGGATGTTCCAGCGGCGCCTTGCCCGCTTCGGCAAGCATGGCATTGACGGAATTCGCCAGATCGAGCCGAGAATCGATGAGTGTTCCGTCGAGATCGAAAATACAGAGGGACACGGGTTAAGACGCCTTGTGACGCCGCGCCGGCTTGCGGGCCGCGGACTTCGCCTTCGTCACCGGCTTGCGGCGCGGAAACTTGCCGTCAATGCCGTATTCCGTCATCTTCCTCTGCAGCGTATTGCGATGAATACCGAGCGCCTTGCTCGCCTCCGACTGGTTCTGGTTTGTCTTCGTGAGCGCCCTGGCGATCATTCCCTTTTCGAGAATCTCGACGGCCTCCTCCAGAAAAAATCCCCCCGCCACCAGATGGTCAATCAGCGCATCAAAGCTTTCTTTCATTTCCCCGAATCCCGGTTCCCCCCGCCGGCGCTATTGGGCCGCGCGATGTTTTTGATTTCTGTCTGCGCCTCATCATACACCTCTCGAAAACTCTTTTTCAGTTCCGCGGGGGCGATACTCACGAAGAGCTCGGAAGCTTTCATGAGCCAGGGCGCAATCTGCGAGTGTACCATCGCGCCGGGCGCCACACGAGGCCCGAATGCAATCCACGCCGTAAGCAGCGCAATTGCAATCACCGCGCCGCGCAGCAATCCGAACGCCGCCCCCAGCAGACGATCGAAGAACGAGAGTCCCACCACGCTCAGGAACTTTCTCACGATGGCGCCAACGAGCGCGCCGGCCAGCACCACCGCGAGAAACACCATCAGAAAACCTACCCAGTGCTGCGCGCGCTCGGACGTGATCCATCGGCTTACCAGCAGCCCCGCCGTGCCGTAAAACCACATGCCCAGCACGAGTCCGGCCACGGCGGCGCCAAGGCTGATGATTTCGCGTGAGAAACCGCGGCGGAAGCTCTGGATCGCGGAGAACGCCAGAACCGCGATGAGAACGTAATCCAGCCAGTTCATAGTTGAGACGTGGGGCGGGCCTTCCGGCCTGCTAGCCGGCTTTCCAGCCGGCTGGACTCGCTGGAAAGCGAGTCCGCGGCCTGAAAAGGCTGCCCCACGCTGTATCGCCTCAAAGGTCGCGCCCGGTGATGCGCTTGTACGCTTCGCGGTACTTGTCGGAAGTCTTGGCGATCACGTCTTCCGGAAGCGACGGAGCCGGCGGCTGCTTATTCCAGTCGAGCGTTTCGAGATAGTCGCGCACATACTGCTTGTCGAAGGACGGCTGCGCGCCACCGGGCGCATAGCCATCGGCGGGCCAGAAGCGCGAAGAGTCTGGCGTCAGCACTTCATCGGCGAGAAGAAGCTGGCCCTTGTAGTAACCGAATTCAAATTTGGTATCGGCCAGAATAATGCCGCGGCTGGCCGCATGCTTCGCCGCCGTCGAGTACACCTTCAGGGTGAGATCGCGCAGCAGCGTAGCGCGTTCTTTCCCCACCAGCTTCACCGTCTCTTCGAACGAGATGTTTTCGTCATGCCCCGTCTCGGCCTTGGTGGAGGGCGTATAGATCGGTTCCGGGATCTGCTGGCATTCCTTCATCCCCGCGGGCAGCGGGATTCCGCAGATCGCGCCGGTTTTTTTGTAATCCTTCCAGCCCGATCCCACAACGTAACCGCGCGCCACGCATTCCACCGGCTCCATCTGGCAGCGCTTCACCAGCATCGAGCGGCCTTCGAGCTGATCGCGGAACTTGCGCAGCCGTTCCGGGTACTCGTCCACATTCGCCGTGATCAGGTGATTCGGCACAACGTCCTTCAGCAGGTCGAACCAGAACAGCGACATCTGCGTGAGTACGCGGCCCTTGTCCGGAATACCCTGCGGCAGAACGCAGTCGAACGCCGAGATGCGATCGGTCGCGATGAACAGCAGCGGATTGTCCAGCGCCGGATCGGAGACGCTGTAGACATCGCGCACCTTTCCACGAGCCTTGAGCTCAATGCCTGGAAGTTCGGTTTTGGTGATTACGGGAGTATTGGCCACGAATTCTATTTTCCATCACCGCTCAGCATGAGCTTGCTGTGGTGGCGGCTATATGTGAAGTAGACCACCAGACCGATCAGCATCCAGGCGATTAAGCGGGCCCAGTTCGTCCACCCCAGGCCGAAAATCATGGCGCCGCACGTGGCGACGCCCAGCACCGCAACCACCGGCAGCGCAGGTACCCTGAAGCCGCGAACCACATCCGGCCGCTTCTTCCGCATGATCCATACGCCGATACAGACCAGAATGAACGCAAACAGCGTTCCGATACTGGTCATCTCACCGACGATATCTTCGGGCAGGAAAGCGCCGAACAGCGAGGTCAGGATAAAAAACAGAACGTTGTTCTTCCAGGGCGTTTTATATTTCGGATGGACTTCGGAGAACATGGGCGGTACCAGGCCGTCGCAGCTCATCGAATAGAACACGCGCGACTGGCCCAGCAGCATCACCAGAATGACCGAGGTGAAGCCGCCCAGGATCGCAATCGAAACGAAATTCGCCAGCCATCCAAAGCCCGTCATGTACTTGCTGATGGCATATGCGACGGAAGCTTCCTTCCCTTCAGTCCGGAAATCCTGTACCGTGGCCACGCCGCTCAGAACGTGCGAGAACAGCACGTACAGCAGCGTGCAGATCACGAGCGAGCCGAGGATGCCGATCGGCATATCGCGTTTCGGATTGATCGTCTCCTGCGCGGCCGTGGAGACGGCGTCGAACCCGATGAAGGCGAAGAACACGACGCCGGCGGCGCCGAGGATTCCCATGATCCCGCCGAAAGGATGCGTAATGCCTTCCATGGTCGTGTAAGTAGTGGGGGCGGGGATGTAGGGCGTATGGTTCGCCGGATTCATGAAGTTCCAGCCGACCACGATGACCGCAACCACGATCGTCAGCTTCATGATCACGATGATGTTGTTCGCGGTTGCCGACTCGTGGATACCGCGAATCAGGAGCAGCGAGGTCAGCAGCAGAATGACGACCGCGGGAATATTCATGATTCCGTGCGAACCGCCCGGCCCGAGCGATTCGAGCGGCGAATGACACCACTGGTAGGGAACCTGAAGCCCCACGAGTTGCAAAACTTTGTTGAGGTATTGGCTCCAGTCGATGGCGACCGTTGCCGCCCCCACGGCATATTCGAGGACAAGATCCCACCCGATGATCCACGCGATGAGCTCGCCCATGGTGGCGTAGGAATAGGTGTAAGCGCTCCCCGCCACCGGAATCATGGAAGCGAATTCCGCATAACAGAGGCCGGCGAACGCGCACCCGATGCCCGCGAGCAGAAATGCGATGGTGACGGACGGGCCCGCACGTTCCGCAATGGCCGCCGCCGTTCGTACGAAAATGCCCGCGCCGATCACCCCGCCGATTCCGAGCGCGATCAGTTGCCAGGCCCCCAGCGTGCGCTTGAGCTGATGCTCTCCCTGTTCGCTCTCGGCAAAAATGCGCGAAAGCGGTTTCACCGCAAAAAGATTCATCGGCCCTCAGCCTTCCTTCCGCCGCCAGAGGAAATACACCGGCGCCCCCAGCAAAACCAGAATGAATCCGCGTACTGTGAACGCGGGCTTGTTCCATAAGAGCAAAACTTCGATTACGCCTGCAACAAAAATGTAAAGGGCAGGGAGCACGGGATAACCCACCGCGCGATACGGCCGCTCCATATCCGGACGCGTGCGGCGCAGCCGGAACAATCCGGCGATCGTCAGCATATAGAAGAGCAGCACGGCAAAAATCACGTAATCGAGCAGGTCGCCGTACTGGCCGCTCAGGGTCAGCAGGATCGTCCATCCGCACTGTATATAGAGCGCGAAGTCCGGCGCGTGGGTTTCGGGATTTAACTCGCCGGCGCGGCGGAAGAACAGGCCGTCCTGCGCCATTGTGTAATAGACGCGCGCGCCCGAAAGAACCAGGCCGTTGACGCAGCCGAACGTCGCGATCATGATGGCGGCGGCCATGATCTTTGTCGCGACCGGCCCAAACATGACGGCAACTACCGCCGTCGCGACGCGGTCTTCCGGGGCAACCTGGATCTGCCCCAGCGTCAGGACGGAAAGATAGACGAAGTTGCAAGCGAGGTAGAGCGCGGAAACCACCCCCACGCCGAGTCCGAGCGACAGCGGCAGATCGCGTTTCGGATTCCGGACTTCGCCCGCCGTGAACGTGACGTTGTTCCAGGCGTCCGAGGAGAATAGCGGCCCAACCATCGCAGTCCCGACGAGCGCCACCACGGACCAGTTCCACGACGCGCCCTGCCAGAAGTGATGGAAGTTCGCCGCGATCGCGTCGGGGTTGCGCCCCAGCACGAAGCCGAGCGCGGCGAGCCCGAGCAGCGAAATTACCTTGGCGGCGGTGAAGACGTTCTGTACAATCGCGCCGGTCCGGATGCCGCCGGTGTTCACCACCGTCAGCCCCATCACGATCGCAATCGCCAGAAGCTGCTGCGTGGTGACGCCGATCTTGCCGGAACCGATCAGATAGTTCGACGCCGAGACCTGCGGGAGAAAGACGCCGGTGTATTTCGCGAATGCCACGGCCACCGCCGCGATGGTGCCGGTCTGGATGACAACGAAGGTGGTCCAGCCGAAGAGAAATGCCCAGAAGCGGCCGAAGGCCTCCCGGAGATAGACGTACTGACCACCCGCGTGGGGCATCGCCGCCGCCAGTTCGCCGTAGCTGAGGGCCGCGATGATGGTCATCACCGCCGCCAGAATCCAGCAGATGATCAGCAGGCCCGGCGACTGCACCTGGCGCGCGACATCCGCGCTGACGATGAAGATGCCGGAGCCGATCATCGACCCCATCACGAGCGTGGTGGCGTCGACGAGGCCAAGGCCTTTGACGAATCCGCCCTTTTCCGCTACTGCGCCTTCAGCTTTTGCCATTCGGTCATTCGTTCCCGCAGCCTGGCTTTCGTGCAATCCGGCGGATAGAGATCGGCGATGACGGCTACCGAATCGGCCCCCGCATTCCAACAGTTCACCGCATTGTCTCGCGTGATGCCGCCGATCGCAACAAGAGGTTTGCGGGTCAGGGACCGGACGGCTCGAAGTCCTTCAAGCCCGACTGTCGGATCGGGCCGCTCTTTGGAGATTGTCCCGAACATTGGGCCGAAGGCGAGGTAGTCGGCGGGCTCCCGATCGGCTTCCCGCATCTGAGCCGGGTTGTGGGTGGAGTAGCCCACGATCGTCTCCGCCCCGACCACGCGGCGGGCATCGGTGGGCGTCAGATCTTCCTGGCCGACATGGAGCGCCGCGCCGAGGATGGCCGCATAGTCCGCCCGGTCGTTGATGACGAAGGGCACACCGGCTATTCGCAAAAACGAACCCAATTTTTCGGCTTTGGTCAGGATCTCCCTCGTCCAGAAGGACTTATGACGAAGCTGGAGGATCTGCGCGCCGCCTTCGACCAGGGCTTCGACCGCAATTTGCCAATCGAACCCCATTCGGTCAAGGGTCGCGGTATCGAGGATCGGATAGACGGGAGGGAGGACGAAGGAAGGCAAAAACTAATTTAGCCTGGACGGGACGAGCTTGTTGGCCACCATCTCGCGCAGGCTCTTGCCGAGGTTGCCCCAGACGCGCCCGTGCAGACTCATATAGGTTTGCGAACCGGCGAACAGGTCCTGCATCAGGCCGCGGAAGGTCGGGCTCAGCCGGGTGAACTGGAGCATGCGGCTGATGACCGGTCCCCAGAGGAATTTGCCGTAATAGAAGTGATCGGAGAGGCGTGAAGCGAATTCGAGATCTTCGGTTATATCTTTATGCAATTGCGCCGGATAGCTGTCGAATACCTCGGTCGTAATTGCCTGCGCCGCCAGATCCGCCGACCGCATTGCGTAGTAGAGCCCCTCGCCCGTGATTGGGTCGACCAGACCGGCCGAATCGCCCACCGCCATCCACCCATCCCCGGCGATCCGATTTTTCTGCCACGTCTGGGCTCCCAGAGACGGCAGAAGATGTCCGTAGTAGGTTGCGCCCGCGGTTGGAATATCGTGCTCGCGCATGTACTGCTCGAGGCGGCTCCGCAGCGCCGACGCCGGCTCCTTGCCGCAGATCCCGACCGAGAGATGGCCAACGCGCGGGAACACCCAGATGTATCCGGCCAGCCCGGAGAAGAACTGAACGTCGATCTTCGTCCGCTCTCCCGGCACGAAATAGCCGAGGGCCGTCATCGCGTCTTTCGGGGCCAGTTCGGTCCCCATGTTCTTCAGCGGATTGCGCGCTCCCGCCGCCATGATGCAGAAATCGGCTTCGGCCGTACCGTGCTTTGTCTCGATGTTCCAGCCGCGGCCCTTGCGTTCTGCCCGGAGTACTCGCGTCCGTTCGAGCTGCACGCCCGCCGCCTGAGCGCGATCGAGCAGCATGCCGTTCAGCTCATACCGGGAATAAATCAGGATGGGGTTATCGAGCCGGAGGTTCGCCTGCGGACAGCCGGGCGCTGTGAGCACGGACTCCGTCACCACCTTTTTCTGCGTCGCCGAATCTTTCAGGAAAGGATAGGTCGAGTAAGCCTTCCATGTGAGGCCGCCGCCGCAGGGTTTTTCCCACGCCAGCTTCTCATCGAAGACCGTTGTCTGAATGCCGGCCGAAGCCAGCTTTTCAGCGGCGAACGCGCCCGCGGGGCCGCCGCCCAGAACTGCGACTCTCATTGCGGTTGGCCGATATCCGGATGTCCTGGCGGCATGGTGGAACCCGAGGCGCCGTGAACCGCTCCCGTATCCCCCGCGGAACGGCTCTTGATGTACCACTGACCGTCATCGTGGCGCTCCATGACGTATTTCATCGCCATCCCATCGGCCGCCGAGCCGCCTTTGGGCGCGAAAGTCACGGTGGCGTCGGCTTCCTTATCGCGGAAGGAGACGGAATCGACGATCACGTCCATCTTCTGCATATCGAACTTGCCGCTGGAACTGAGGTCTCGAATCACGCCCTGTTTGATGGCTTCAGGAGTGTCGTTTTTCTTCGCGCATCCGGCGAGAAACAGCGCAAAAAGCGCAAGGGTGGCGCCAATCTTCACTTTCCGATTATACGGTCCACCAGGCCCCGCATGGTGTGGGGATTTGCTTCCGCAGTGACTTCGACTCCGGCGGAGCGCAGAGTGGCGCTGGTGACGGGGCCGATGCTGGCGACGCGGACGCCGCGGAGGGCGCCGGCGCCGCACGCCGCGATGAGATTGCTGGCGGTGGAAGAGCTGGTGAAGGTGATCCAGTCCGGCTTCGCGTCGAGTACTTTACGGGCCTGCTCCGCGAGATTGCCAGGCGGAACAGTGCGATAGGCTTCCACGACTTCGACCTGGGCGCCACGGCGGCGAAGTTCTTCGGGGAGGATGTCGCGAGCCACCGCCGCGCGGGCGATCAGGACTTTCGTGTTCAAAAAATCGAATTCATCAAGCGTCGTCAACAGACCTTCGGCGACATACTCTTCAGCCATCACGTCCACCTTCAGGTGGAAGCGCTCGAGCGCATCGCGGGTTGCCGGGCCGATGGCGCACAGCTTGCCGCGAATGTTTCGGAGATCGGCGTTTGAAGCGTCGAGCCGATCCAGGAAAAACCGGACGCCGTTCACGCTGGTGAAGATCAGCCAGTTGTATGCCGGAAGCCGCGCGATGGCGGCATCGAGGGCGGTGTAATCGCTTGCAGGCTGAATTTCGATTGCCGGAAGCTCCACTACATCGCCGCCGAGCTGATGCAGCATCGATGTCAACGCGCTCGCCTGCTCCGCCGCGCGCGTGACGATGATTTTCTTCCCGAACAGCGGCAGCTTCTCAAACCAACTCAGCTTCTCGCGGAGCTTTACGACTTCGCCCACGATGATCGTCGCGGGCGGTTTCAGGCCACGCTCGTGAATCAGCTGCGGCAGCGTGGCCAGCGTCCCTTCAATGACTTCCTGATCGGGCCGCGTTCCCCAGCGAACGGCCATCGCGGGTGTGGAGGGCTGACGTCCGCCTTCCAGAATCTTCGCGGCGATCTCATCGAAATGCGAAAGGCCCATGAAGATAACCAGCGTTTCAGATGTGCCCACTTTCGTCCAGTCAATCTTGAGCACGTCATGCCCGGTGGTGAATGTGACGACGGAAGTGTGATCGCGATGCGTCAGCGGCACGCCCGTATAAGCCGCGATGCCCAGCGGCGACGTCACGCCCGGAATCACTTCATAAGGAATGCCGGCGGCCGCGAGCGCTTCCGCTTCTTCGCCTCCGCGCCCAAAGATGAACGGATCGCCGCCCTTCAGCCGCACAACCGTCAGGCCCCGGCGCGCGCGGTCGATGAGGAGATCGCAGATTTCCTCCTGCGTGCAGGCGTGATCGGATTTCTTCTTGCCGACGTAGATGAGCTCCGCTTTCGCGGGGGCAATGGCCAGCAGCGCGGGGTTGGCGAGGTGGTCATGCAGAACCACGTCCGCCGATTCGAGCGCGCGCTTCGCTTTGAGAGTGATGAGCTCCGGGTCGCCGGGTCCCGCGCCCGCCAGATAAACCATGTTCATGCGGCGCCGTCGCCAGCGCTACCGTCCGATGCTATATGAGACGCTTCGAGAATTTCGCGGGCTCCCCGATCGAGCAGCACCTTCGCGACGGCGCGGCCGAGTTCCGCCGGTTTCGTGCATTCGCCGGTGGCGGTGTAGCGAATCATGGCGGCGCCATCGGGCGAAAAGACGGCGCCGGTCAGAAACATATCCGTATTTTCGAGTGTGGCGAAGGCTCCTATGGGAACCTGGCAGCCGCCGCCGAGTTCACTGAGCATGGCGCGTTCCGCGGTGACGGGGAGACGGGACCACGGATCGTCGAGCGGCGCGCACGCTTCAAGCGCGGCGCTGTGTTCGAGGGTTTCAATCGCCAGCGCGCCCTGACCCACCGCGGGGCACATGATGTCCGGCCGGAATGTTTCGCTGATGATGTTGCCCCAGCCCAGACGGCGCAGGCCCGCTGCCGCGAGGACGATGGCATCGAACTCGCCCTTTTCGACTTTGCCGATGCGCGTATCCACGTTGCCGCGAATGGACTGGATATCGAGATCAGGCCGGATGCGCCGCAACTGCGCGATGCGCCGCAGGGAACTCGTGCCGACGCGCGCGCCGAACTTGAGATCGCGCAGTTTGCCGCCGATGATGGCGTCGCGCTGGTCTTCGCGTTTGGGGATGGCGGCGATGGTGAGGCCTTTGGGTAGTTCCGTGGGCAGGTCCTTCAGGCTGTGGACCGCGAGATCGATGCGCTTATCGAGAAGCGCTTCTTCGATTTCTGTGGTGAAGAGACCCTTGCCGCCGACTTTGTGGAGGGGCGAGTCGGTGATCTTATCGCCGGTGGTGCGGATGATTTCGACCCGCGTCTCCACGCCGCGCGCTTCGAGTCGCGATTTGATATGGTTTGCCTGCCACAGGGCAAGCTGAGAACCCCGCGACCCGATCACGAGCATGTTTTCAGTGTAATGTGGGGCAGCGCTTCGGCGCTGCGCGACGAGCTTCT
>CAZWTH010000287.1:0-5364 GCA_964636715.1 uncultured Solibacteraceae bacterium
GCCCGGAAGCCGATCGCATAGGCGAAAAAGAGCGAAATAGCAGGGCTGTAGTAAATCAGAAAATGCGAGTGCAGACCTTCCGGCGTGGCGTTCACACCTGGGGCAAACCACGCTCCTGTCACCAGGAAGGTTAGCCAGAACGCCAGATTTGCCATGCGCCGGTCCATTCGAATCGATTAAGCCCCCGCCGCCAGCGCGCGTCCGGCCTGAGTGACCAGCCGCCCGGCGGAAAGTCCGAATACGGAGGAGAAATTTGCGCTGAGAGCCACGATGAAATTCTGCCACCCGGCCTCGCCCAGCTCCGCGCCTGGAAGCTGACTCCGCGTTGTGTCCAGCGCCGCGCGGACGCCGCCCGCGCCGAAAATGGGTTCGAGGAGAGTCGCCAGCAGCAGAACGGTTTCGCGCGCTGTTCGCCGGCGGGTAACGGTTTCGGCCTCCGCAATTCGGTCGAGCGATTGCC
The DNA here is from genome assembly GCA_964636715.1 of uncultured Solibacteraceae bacterium. Classification (GTDB taxonomy): domain Bacteria; phylum Acidobacteriota; class Terriglobia; order Bryobacterales; family Bryobacteraceae; genus BOG-234. The sequence goes on from CAZWTH010000287.1 coordinate 461, forward strand.
GCAGCATCCGCTCGAGATTTTCTTCCGGCGTCGCGAAGGATTCGCGCAGGCGCTCGCCTTCGGCGATGAGCAACGCGCGCCACGCTTCCAGCGAGGCGATCATGTCCGCGCATTCCCTGCACATTTCCAGGTGGGTAGCGGCTTCACGGCGCGTCTCCGGATCCAGCCCGCCTTCGGTATATTGCAGCCAGTGCTCTTCACTCAGAACGTGTTTCATGATCTCCCGTTCCCGCCGCGCCAAAACGGGCGGCTAATTTTTTTCTTGCCTGGAAAACTCTCCACTGGATGGTTCCGATGGGGACCTCCAGCAGATCGGCGATTTCGTGGTACTGCAGGCCCTCCACAAAGCGAAGCGTAAGGGCTTCGCGCTCGGCTTCGTTGAGGGCCGCCATCCACCGGCTGAACCGGGCGCCGGCGAGCGGATCGTCCAGCCGGGCGGGGATGCGTTCGGGCACAACGCCCGGATCGATGGCGGCATTCTCCGCCGCGCCGCGGCGCCGGTGCTGCAGGAGCGCGTTTCGGGCGATGCGGTAGAGCCACGGAAAGAAATGGGCGCGTTCGCGCAACTGCCCGCCCTGCCGATAGACGGTGAGCATCACCTCCTGCGCGAGATCTTCCGCGAGAGCGGCGTCGCACCCTCTCAGCCGCAGATACCGCAGAATCCTGGGCGTGGCGAGGCGAAACAGCGGCGCGAAAGTGTCTCGCGAGGGCCGTTCGAAGAAGCCGTCGACAACCGCCTTTTCGTCCGGGGGAAGGGCTGGGCGCATGCCAGACGAACTAAGCTACCAAATAAAGATTGATGTCCGGCAAAGCGTGATTTGTTGGGTCCTGCGCATTTTTAATGTTGGCGGGTGCGCGGATTCGATTATTTTTTTACCGGTTCCACGGTCACGTTCGAGAAGACCGCCGTCTCCAGCCGCGTGGCGACATGGGAGGAAACGCCCAGACCCACGTACGCCGGATCCTTGATCCGCACATATTCGACGGGGCCAAGCTCTGTCAGCTTGCCGCCGGCCTTGCCGGCGTACATGGTGAAACGGCTGCCCTCACGCACGATGCGCAGGCGCGATGGTCCATCTATATTGATGAACGTCTGGTAGGTGCTCTCATTCGCCACGCCGCGGAACTGAAGCGACGTGAGGCCGTTCCCATGCGACACCGCATCCGCGTACGCCGCGCCCGAAGCAAGGCCATCGCGCACCATCAGCATCGCTTTGCGGTGCTCAGTAGGGCTGGTTCCCACCCATGTGACATCGGCGGTAAGACTGAAATCGCCGGACATTCTGGACCAGATGAAGTAGAACGCGTCGTTCGTCTCCCACACGTTCGCGCCGCCGCCGGTGATCCGGTATTCCTTCTTTGCGGGATCGTACTCCGCCTTGCTGCCGGCCGTGGCGTCGCCCACGGGGCCCTGATTGGTGAAGATGCCTACGGGACCTTCGGGGGCCCGGCGCGGCTTCAGCTCCGAGCAGCAGGGCTTCTCCACCGGCTTCGGTTCCATCAACTCCGCGCGGGTGAGATTCGGATCGTAGAGATTGAGCTGCCACTTCCCATCGCGGCCGATCTTCGCTTTTTCGGGGAGCGGCGCCTGACGCGCCTGCAGCGTCTGATTGGCCGCGTCCATCGCCGGAACACCGAAGGCGATGTGGTTCATGATGCCGCGGGTTTTCGGCGACGGATTCTTGACGTTACACATGTACTCGATCCAGTCTTCGCCATCCGGGACGCGCATGCTGATCCAGTCGGCCGAGGTTTCCGTTTTTCCGCCCCGCCACATCAGGTCGAAACCGAGGATGTCTTTGAAGAAATGGTCCTCCGTTTCCCGGTTGTTCACGAGAAAGCCGGCGTGGATCATATGTTCCGAGATGCGCGTGGCCGGCATCAGGAGGCCAAACTGTTTGCCGGGGATCGAATCGGTCAGATATTGAACGAAGGCGATGCGATGGCCTTCGGGATCGTTCATCTGGAAAGTCAGATTGCCATCCCAGCCTTTCGAAACGGTGGCCGGGACTTCGAGGCCTTTCGCGGCCAGATAATCGCGCATGGCCTGAACGTCCGGCGTCTCAAAGGCGACTTCAATGAGGCGATCTTCGTCTTCCGATTTCAAAGTTGGATAGATCTCGACGTACTGGTGGTCGTTGATCTTGAACCATGCGCCGGGTCCCTGACTTTCGGGCATCGCCAGAGCGTCGGAGAAGCCGAGATCGTGGCCGTAGAATCGGCGGGCCGCAGCCAGGTCGTTGGTCCTGAGCGCAACGTGCGCGATGCCGGTGATCGGTGGCCGCTTGACGGTGTTCTGGGAGAGAAGAACGGGGACGACGGCGGCGGCCAGAGCGGCGACGGATACGAGGCTGCGTTTCAGCATGCGGATAGTATACGCTTGCCCGATCGGGAATTTGTTCGGGTGTGCAACTTTTTGCTATTCGTGTCGCAGCGCGACCACGGGATCAACCCTGGTTGCCCGGCGCGCCGGAATGTAACAGGCCAGCAGCGCTGAGGCCACGAGTATCATGTTCACTCCGCAGAGAGTCAGCGGGTCCGTAGTGGTTACGCCAAACAGCAGTGACTCCACGATGCGCGTCAGCGCCAGCGACCCGGCGATGCCAATTGCCAGACCGATGAAAACCGTGCGCAATCCCAGGCCGAGGACCAGCCTCACCACATTGCCGGTCACCGCTCCCAGAGCGACTCGCACGCCGAACTCCTGAGTCCGGCGGCTGACGGAATAGGCCATGACTCCGAATACGCCGGTGGTGGCGAGCAGCAGCGCGGTGATAGCGAAGAAGGAGGTGAGGATGACATTGAACTTCCGCGAGCCCAGCATGGTGGAATACGTCTGCGAAAGCGTTAGGATGCGCGGCGGGATTTCGGGATTCAGGCGATGAAGGATGTTTCGCGCGGCGGCGGCGACAGATCCTGTATCGGAATCGCTCAGCATGACAATACTGACCGCGGCGCGGGGGCGCTGAAACAGATTCACGTACACGGTCGGGTTCGGCGGCAGATCGGGACCGTTTTCGCGTATGTCGCCCACGATGCCGACGATCGTGAGCAGGCGCAGGTCGCCATCCATGTTGCCGAACTCGATTGTGTGGCCGATCGGATCCTGATGAGGCCAGACATCGCGCGCCAGCGATTCGCTGATCACGGCGGTATGGGGAGAATTCGCGTTATCGCGCTCGTCGAAGAGCCGTCCCCGAAGAAGGGGAATGCCGAGAACTTTGAAGTAGCCATCGGTAGCGACGCAGAAATCCGCGCTCCCGCCGCGCTCTTTTTGCCGGAACAAGGGAGCCAGTGCGTCCATGGATGAGGGAACCTCATCGGGATTCATGCGGAGGAACATGCCGTCAGGAAGGCCGCTGGACATCGGAAGTCCGCTCGTTGCCCCCACATTGCGCACGCCGGGGATCTGGCTGAGGCGTTCCATCAGGCTGGAAAAGAAAATTGCCTGCGCGGCTTTGCTTTCGGGATTTTCCGCGGGAGGCAGCGAGACGTCCATGGCGACGATTCTGTCCACGCGGAAGCCGGGATTGACTTCGAGCACTTTCAGGAGGCTGCGGCCGAACAGGCCCGCCCCGACCATAAGAACCGAAGTGATGGCGATTTGCGACGCCACGATCGCGCGGCCGATCTTCTGGCTGCCCTGCGATCCGGCTTGCCCGCGGCCGCCATCCGCCAGCCGTTCACGAAGGCCGGAGGAAGTCGCGCGCGCGGCGATGAAGGCTCCGAGGCCGCCGGCGACGGCAAAAGAAAGCAGAAGCGCGAAGACGAGGACGGGAACGCTGACCGCGACGCTCTCGATTCTGGGCAGACCGGAGGGCGCCAGCATGACTAACTCCCTGACGCCCACGAGAGCGCCCATGTAGCCGAGGCCGCCGGCGGCGAGAGAAACCAGAGTGGCTTCGTTGAGGAATTGACGGGTCAGCCGCGCGCGGGAAGCGCCGAGTGCGCTGCGAATGGCAAGTTCGCGTCCGCGTACGGACACCTGCGTCAGCATCAGATTCGCAACATTGGCGCAGGCCACAAGGAACAGGAAGGCGACCGCGCCGAGCAGGATCAGGAGAGCCGGCCGCGACTTACCCGTGATCGAATCCCGCAGCGGAAGAACCATGCCATCTTTCAGCAGATAGTTGCCGCCGCCGCCGGACGCGGCGTGGATGCGTTTGGCGATGGCGCTGATGTCCTGATTTGCCTGCGCCACCGTAACGCCGTCGCGCAGACGCCCCACGGCGTTGTAGCTATGCGAAGTCCGGCTGGCGTTTTCGCCCTCCAGATCGGCTGGAATCCACAGATCGGCGTCCGTGGGAAAGCGGAATGCCGCCGGGAGCACGCCGATCACGGAGTACACATCGCGGCCGATCTTCAGGCGGGATTGCGACAGATCCCGCGGCGATCCCAGAACATGACTCCAATATCCATAGCTGACGAGAGCGGCAGGTTCGGCGCCTCGCCGGGAATCTTCCGCGCTGAAATCGCGCCCGAGAAGCGGACGCGTTCGGAAGACGGAGAGGAAGCCGGGCGAGACGCTTGCGACGGTCGCGCGGATGGGCTGTGAAGGCCCCAGGACCGTGACGATTCCCGAGGCGTACTTTGCGATCGCCTGGAAGCTCTGGTTCTGATCGCGGAAATCGTCGAAGTTCGGATCAGCGAGCCGGGTTGGGAGATTTTTCGAACTGAGCTCGAAGATGGCCATGATGCGGGCGGGCTCAGGGTAAGGAAGCGGCCGCAGCAAAATGCCATACACGAGGCTGAAAATTGTGGTGCTGGCTCCCATGCCGAGCGCCAGAGTGAGAATGGCCGCGGAGGTCAGGCCAGGGCTGCGGCGGAGTTGCCGAAAGCAGTAACCCCACTCCGTCATCAGAGAGCGCAGCCAGTTGCCCAGCCGCGCGTCCCGCACTTGCTCC
>CAZWTH010000288.1:0-4607 GCA_964636715.1 uncultured Solibacteraceae bacterium
CGCCGGCTACGCACTCGTCAGCCATTTTCACGCCGATCGCGCTCCCCTTCACCAGTTCTGGGCTCCCGCGCAGAAGAATTCTCCCATCCTCGTCGTGATGGAAACCCTGATGGGGGTTCCGAAATCCACCGGCGCATCGGACACACGTCAAGTCACGGAAATTCTCGATCCGAAGCTGTACCTCATCGTCAACGACAGCAACTCCAGGCTTGCGTCTTATTTCGCGGCCAATGGCTCCTCACTGGAATACGAGCTCGCGAGAAATATCACGCTGGCACGCCTGCGGCCGCATCCGTTTATTCTGCGCGGGGCTTTCAATAACCCGCTCACCTTGCAGGCCGTCGCGTCTTTCCCCTACTATCTGAACCTCGACCGGAACACATTGGTCCGGCAAATTGTGGATCGGCAGGCTCCCGGGCGACATTGGGATGCGCCGATCGCAGGAACGCTTTCCCGCGACTACGCCCTGATCGCCCGCGCGCCCGAACCGCGATCCGGACAGACCATGTTCGTGATCGCCGGCCTCGGAGAACGCGGAAGCGCCGCCGCCACGGAGTTCGTCACCAACCCGCATGACATGGATGCCTTCGCAGCTCAGGCCCCCAGGGGATGGGAGGATCGCAATCTCGAAATTGTGATCGAAACCGATCTCGAGAAGGGCGATTGGGGCGCGCCGAAGATCGTCGCCTCACGAGTCTGGTAGTTCCCCGTCTCAGTACCGCACTAACGCGGTTTAATGCCGTAACAACCCTTGCGTCCGGCTGCGATTGCGGGGAAAAATGTGCTGAGGGGAATACAGAATGGAACGACGACAGTTTCTTGGCGCCATGCTCGCGGCGGCGGCCGCGCCATCTTTGCGCTCGCAGTCCGCTCCGGATTGGGGCGGACCTGTACTCGATACGCATCTCCATCTTCGCGCCAACGCCGATGCCTGCTTTACGCACATCCAGGGTTGCGGCGTCTCGAACGCGGTGCTGCTCACGCCCGCGGCGGCCGAGGACCGCGCAAAGCAGGAAATGGAGACTCGCGCCGGCCACTTCGTACGCTCGGTGAGCGTCGACCCGGCGCGCCCGGACGCCCAGCAGGTTCTCCGCGACGCTCTCCGGAACGGCGCGGTCAGCATCGGTGAACTCAAGTATCACCTCGCCCTGAACTCGCCGGAGATGCATCGCGTCTACGATGTCGCCGCGGAGCTGGGCGTCCCGGTCATGATGCACATCCAGAGCTTTCCGCATTTCGAGGGCGAACAGCCGTACAACACCGGCTATTCCGAATTCGGCCAGGTCCTGAAGGCGTTTCCGAAGACGACGTTCATCGGCCATGCCGATCTCTTCTGGGCGAACATCAGCGCGGACGTACCTACAGATCGCGGCTATCCCGATGGCCCTGTCAAACCCGGCGGCCTTACGGACAAATTGCTTTCCGACTACCCGAATCTCTACGGCGATATGTCCGCGAACTCCGGCAATAACGCGCTCTCACGCGATAAGGACTTCACGAAGGATTTCCTTGTCAGACACAAGGACAAGCTGATCTTCGGCAGCGATTGCGCCTGCGCGGATGGCAATGGCGCCGGCATCTCTCAGGGCAACAATCCGGAGGCGGCAAGGCTGGCGGGCAAGTGCGTGGCGCGCGAAACCCTGGCTCTGTTGAAGCAGCTTGCCTCTCCCGACGTCTTTCACACCATCACATGGACGAACGGCGCCAGGCTTTTTAAGGTTCAGAAATGATCTCTCGTATAACAGCGCTCGCTCTCTTCATCCTCACAGTTCCCGGAGTTCACGCGGGGTCGGTCGAAAACCCCGTCATCTATTCCGAGGACCATACAGCGGCATCCACCATTCAGGATCGCGATCCCGGCTACCGGCCGATGTACCTGGTCTATACCGACAACCAGGCGACCGCGGACCAGGCCAGAGCCCTGATCGCGAGCCTCGGTTTGTCGCCGCACCTGATGGAATACAAGACGCGCGCGTTTGTCGTTGGCCCGGTGAATGGAACCGCCTATGACGATTCAGCCGATCTCACGGCATACCAGAACTTCCTGAAGTCGCACCGCTCTTCCAATCTGAAGATCATCGCCGTCGGAGCAGGGGCCACTTTCGTCAACAACGTCATTTCCAAACACGCTTATTCGGTCGCCGGCATCCTGACTTATGGAGGCACAATCGCGCCGGGAACCTTCTCAACCATCCCGGTTCCGGCCTACCGCGCGCTCGCAAAAGAAACTCTTGCCGAGGCCTTTCAGAGCGCCTGGAAGACGGTCTTCAGCAAATACTACCGGCTTTACATGAGCAGGATCGAATCGTACAATCCGGCGTTCGATCCGCTCCAATACACCGAACCCTGGGAACTGGAACCGTACGTCATGTATGACGAACTCGGCATCCACTATGAGGCCGTCACCGAAGAATTGCCTGGCTTTGGACTGACGCTGCGCTACGAGTACATCCCGGCGAAGGCGCGCACGGCGGCCGCGAAGACCGTACCGCTCGTCATCATGATGCACGGCAACACGAATGACCCGCGCATTCAGGGAGAGAGCTCGGGCTGGCCGGAAGTCGCCGCGAAGAACAACATCATCCTGGCCTCCATCGAATGGCAGGGCCGGACTTCCCAGGAGAAAATCGTATTCCCGCCCATCGGAGAAGCAGGAACCATGGCGATCCTCGATCGCCTGCTCGCCAAATATCCGCAGATCGATCCCAGCCGCGTCTATCTGACCGGCCTTTCAGCTGGCGCGATGAACTCCTTCACGTACGGCATCAACAACGTTTCGCGCATCGCGGCCGTCGAAGGCTCTTCGGCGCCGTTCGGGACCGCGGCTCTGATCGAATCGGCGAAGAAGGTGAAACGTGATGGCAATTACCTGCCCGCTTATTCGATCGCAGGCACGCACGATATGTATAAGCCGCTGCCCGTCAGCGATTCCGCGCGCACATTCTATAACGTCATCCGCGCCTTCGCCGCGCTCGACGATCTCCAGGTCCCCGACGCGCCCGACCTCAAAGTGAACGAGTATTTCGGCTTGAAACTCGATGGCCCCGGCTGGAGTGAACTCGGCGGCACGAAAGCGATGATCGGCACGCTCTCGAACAGCCAGGGCGTCATGATGAAACTCATCGCTCTCGATCCCTACGGCCACTGGAACTTCAAACCGGCCGCGGCGGACATGTGGGCGTTTCTCTCCCGCTATCGCCGCGACCTCGCCACGGGCAAGCTTCAGATCGCGCAGCCCCGGTAAATTCGCCCAATCACTTTTCTGTAGACATCCTACTCAATATTGAGTAGGATGTCTACAGAATGTCCGACTCGAATCCGCGCATCGACCTCCTCCAGGGCACTCTCGACGTCCTGATTCTCCGCACCCTCGTCCACGGCGCCGCCCACGGCCATGCCATCGCCCGGCACATCCAGCGAACCTCCGAAGAACTCCTCCAGATCGAAACCGGATCGCTCTACCCTGCCCTCCACCGTCTCGAAGCGCGCGGCCTGGTCGCGGCCGACTGGGACCTCTCCGACAAAGGGAAACGCGCCCGCTACTACCGGCTGACCTCGGGCGGCAAAAAACACCTCGCCGCCGAACAATCCAAATGGGAGAAGTTTTCCCGCGCGGTCGGTCTCATCCTGAACGCCCCGGAGAGAAAAACCTCATGACCGAATTTCTGAGCAAGCTGCGCTGGCTGTTCTCGCGCCGGCGGCGTGAAAACGATTTGCTCGACGAGATTCAATTCCACCTCGAAGAAGAAGCGGAAACGCGGCAGGAACGAGGCGCCAGCGCGCCCGAAGCCATATACGCCGCGCGCCGCGATCTCGGCAACCCCACGCTGGTCCGCGAAGACACCCGCGCCACCTGGACCTGGGCAGCCTTCGAACATCTTTTGCAGGACATCCGTTACGCCCTGCGCGGCTTCCGCGACAACCCGGCCTTCACCCTCACGGCCTGCCTTTCGCTCGCGCTCGGTCTCGGCGCCAGTCTCGCCATCTACACGGTGGCCGATAATCTCCTGCTCCGTCCCCTGCCCTACGCGCGCGCCTCGCGCCTGGTGATGCTCTGGGAACAGAAGGGCGAGTATCTGCATGGCATTGTGGCCCCGCGCAATTTCTATGCGTGGAAGTCCCGAACAGACGCGTTCACGGATATGGCCGTCTTCATTCCCGGCCACGCCGTATTGACCGGCGACAATCGCACCGAAGAATTGAGCGACATTGGCGCGGAGCCCGGCGTTCTCGACATGCTGGGTGCGAAGCCGCTGATCGGCCGCTCGTTTACGTCCGCCGACCGCGCGCCAGGCGCGGCTCCGGTCATCCTCATCAGCTACCGGTTATGGCAAAGCTGGTTTGGCGGCGATCCGGGCGTTATCGGAAAACGTGTGCAGTATGGCGGTAAACAACAAGCCATTGCGGGCGTCCTTCCCGCGAATTTTTACTTTCTCGATCGCGCCGTCGACGTCTGGCGGCCCCTCACGATCACGCCGGCCGCGAACGATGGCGACGGCCGCTGGCTCGATTGTCTGGCGCTCCTCAAGCCCGGCGTCAGCCTCGCCAGAGCGCAGGCCGAAATCAGCGAAATCGCGCGCCAGCGCGCCGCGCAGGACCCTTCCTTC
>CAZWTH010000289.1:0-4563 GCA_964636715.1 uncultured Solibacteraceae bacterium
GCTTTTTTATGGCGCCTGACGATCGGCGGCGCTTCTGGCTTTCCAGTATGCCTGCTGTCCAGGATGATCCTTGTCATCCGGGAGATTGGCGAGAATTGCCCGCCGCATCCGCGCCATACTGATTTCGCCCTGCTCCTGATACAGCACCTCGCCGTTCGCCCCGAGCAGCAGCGTATACGGCACCGCCCCGCTCATCCCCTTGTCGAAAGAATCCTGCACCGCGGAAGTATCGTCGGAAGCGAACAGATAGTTCACGCTCGTTGCGTGGTTGTTGTTCAGAAACTTCAGGACGTCCGGCTTCGCCTCCGGCACGTCTTCGGAAACCGTCACCATCCCGAAATTGCGCCCCTGATACATCCGCAACGTGTTCTGCAGATCCGGATACTCCGCCACGCAGGGGCCGCACCACGTCGCCCAGAAATTCACCAGCAGCAATTTGCCTGTGCCGTTTCCACGCAACTTTTTCAGCAGTTCGGGCGTCGTCATCGTCACGCTGACCGGCTCGGCGTTCGCCTTCGCCAGATCCGGATCGGGCGCCGCCTTCCCGTTCCATACCACCGGACATCCGGTCACCGCTGTCGTCGCGACCGCCGGTTCCCTGCCCGCCAGCAGCGCATCAATCGCATTGCGGGCGTCGTCAATCCGCCCTTCGTAGCGCAGCCTGCGCGCCTGATCGAAAATAAAAATCTGCGGCGTCGCCACCGCGCCCAGTTTCCCCGTCAGCGATTGCGAATCGCCGTCATACAGGAACGGATACTCAATATGCGTCTCTTCCGCCCGCTCCTTCATGTCGATGAGCGAATCCGTCATGTCGCTGTAAGCGAGATCCGCATAATGCAAATGCGCCGGATTGTCCGGGCTCACCACCACGACCTGCGCGCCTTTATCCCGATAGTCCGCGTACAGCTTACGGATCCGCTCGTCGTAAAGATGCGACTCCGCGCAGTGATTGCAGTCGAACAGGATCGCCAGCGCCTTCGCGCCGGCGTATTCGCCAAGGGTGTGCGTCTTCCCGTCCACGCCAGGCAGCGAAAAATCCGGCGCCGGCGCGCCGATGGCGAGAACAGGATGGTCGGAATCTGGTTTCACTTCGCCATTACGCCGCCCGCATCCGGCGAGTAGCAGCAGAGCGGCGGCGAAGATCAGGTAACGGGAGTTCACCGTTGCATTTTAATCCCGGCGAATCTATGCCGCGGAACGGGCGGGCGCGGGACGGTGGGTCTGGCGCAGCAGAGCCGCGGCCAGGCCGCGCACACGGCTCATATCGGGCGCGCCGCGGCGCATCGCGATGGGCGCCGGATGGCCGAGAACTTCCGCTTCCGCAGCCTGCATGGCCGCCTGACGCCGCGCGAACGAACCGATGAACAGGCATCCCAGCTTTTCGAAGCTGGTGTGAGTCGCATCAATGACAAACCATTGCGACCGCAGGCGCACCACGTGTGCGAGGTGCCTTTCCGGGTCGCAGAGCGCACACACATTCTCCGAGACGTACCACTTCGCAAGGACGCTGTTAGCCATACGCCCGTTGAAGCAATCCATCGGCCAGCCTTTTAGAGTCAACGGCGCGCCGCGCGGAGAAGCTTCGTCAGTATGTCGCTTTTACCGGCGCCTGCAAACTTTTCCGGATTTCCTGCAACCGCCCGCGAAACTGAATCGTAATCTGATCCGATATGCGTCTGTGCGCGCTCTTATTACTCGCCGTTGTTTCATTTGCGGCGGAAGATGAACCCGCAGCCGTTTTCGGTACTACGGTAGTTATACCGTCGGGCCTTAAGGGCGACATCTATCATCTGCCCAATAATACGCGCAGCGTCGATGAAATCCATCGTTTAAAGCCGGAGGGCAGCATTTATACAACTTCGCTCAATGTTCCCCCGCAGGATTTCCAGCTTGGCTTCCCCGGCATCACGAAGCGGTACGAATGGTTCGCTATTGACTACTCCGGTAAATTCTGGATAGAACATCCAGGCCTTTATCGTTTCCGTTTGATTTCAGATGACGGCGCGATGTTATACATCGATGGACAACTGGTGGCCGATAACGATGGCATACATTCCACCGAAGTTCGCCTCGGCAGTATTCGTCTTGCGGGCGGCATGCACGCCATTCATGTTCCGTATTTCCAGGGACCAGCCACCACCGTTGCGCTGATGCTGGAGATTGCCGGGCCCGGCGAACAGCCGCGCATTTTCAGCACGGAAGAATTCAAGCCGCCGAGCAATCCCGAGGAGTGGCGCTTCGCGCCCGCCGCCGAACTCCCGCCCTCCGACCCCGATTTGCCCCGCGTTCACCCGCCGCGTACGCCCGGCCCCGAAGGGAGTAAGGTAAAGAAGAAGAAGAAAAAATAGCCATGCGGGCCGCCGTCGCGACACTCCTGTTCGTCCTGTCGTCGCTAGCCGCTCAACACTCCGATCCCATCATCGAAGCCGCGCGCGACGACTCCGCGCGTTACTCGCAGTCGATTCCCAACTATCTGGTGAGCCGCACCACGACGCGCTATCAGGCTCCTGACGGCGGGATGAACTGGCGGCGGATGGATTCCGTTTCAGCCGAAGTAACCAGCCAGGACAAACGCGAAGTTTATTCGGATATCCGGATCAACGGAAAACCATCCAAAAGCCTTCCGGATGAAGGCGTCTGGTCGAACGGCGAATTCTCCACGCTGCTCGACGAAATTCTCAATCCCGAACATCGCGCTGTTTTCAAAGACCATCAGCTCGATACCGCCGGTTCACGTCCCGCATGGCGATACCGGTTCGAGATCGACCGGAAACATTCCGGCTGGGATATGGCCGGCGACATCGGCCCGCATTTGCGCATGAGCATCGCGCCGGCCTATGCGGGCGCGATCTGGATCGACCGCGAAACCGGTAAGGTTCTCCGCATTGAAAAATCCGCGCGCGGGGTCCCGAGCCGATTTCCGCTGCGCCGGATCGAATCCTCAACCGATTACTCTCTGGTGACGATCGGCGGGCAAAACTACATGCTCCCCACCGGCACGGAAACGATCACCTGCACACGCCGCGACGTCACCTGCTTCAAAAACGAAACCGTCTTCGAGAACTACCGCAAATTCGACGCCAGCGCCCACATCACTTACGAAAAATAATCAGTTACCTTTTTTCGCTCCGCTGGAATACTAAGAGACAAACCAATGGAGCGATCCGAATTCCTGGAGCTATTCGATGCGCATCACCTCCCCGTCTATCGATTCGCTCTCCGGCTGACCGGTTCGGTGGCGGACGCCGAAGATATCATCCAGGAATGCTTCCTCGGACTGCTGAAGCCCGGCTCGGCATGGGACCCGAACCGTGGCCCGCTGCGAACATACCTCTTCGGCGCGGCCTGGAAGCAGTATCTGAAGCGCAGCGGCAAAGAGGCAGGCGCCGCGCCGTCCGCGATTCAACCCAGTCCGGAACACGAAACATTTCAAGCGGAGATGCGCGACGCCGTCGCCCGCGCCGTCACTCAACTCCCGGAAGCCCAGCGCGTTGTTCTGGTTCTCGCCTCTTACGAACAAATGCCGCTGGCCGAAATCGCGCGACTGCTCGATATCGAACTGGGCGCCGTCAAGATGCGCCTCCAGAGGGCGCGAGGCCAATTGAAGGAACTGCTCAGCGCATACGCGCCCGGCGGAAAGGAAATCGCATGAACGACCAGGAACTCGATCAGATTCTCGAAGGATGGACGCTCGCCCCGCCCTCCCCTTCCCTTCGCGACCGCGTGCGTTCGCAGTATCGATATAAGGCCCCGCGCCGATTCCCGCTGGGCGGCCTCTTCATCGCCGCGGCGGTGTGCCTGATCAGCGTGCTGGCCTTTTCCCAAACATCAAAAATCACATCAGGATTCGCCGGCGCTGCGTTCACCGTCGATATGGAGAGAACGTTCTATAAGGACGGCGCGGTCACCCACGCTCTGGAAACCTGCTACCAGTTCCCCGGCATGCGGATGAGGTTCTCCTACATGCCGTGTTTTCAGAGTTCCAGAAACCTCGTTGACGCAGTCAAATTTATCACCCTCGAGGTCGCCCCATCAGTGATTCTGCGGCCGGAAACGGAACGCGAGACGACCTTCATCCGCGCAGGTTGCGTTCAATTGAAAGATGCCATAATCGCAAACGAAAGCGTAGCGGGGTATCCGGCGGTGAAAGTTCTGTCAGGCGAATCCAGCGCTCGCAGGCGAGTAACGTACTGGTATGCTCCGGATCTCAGTTGTTTCCCGCTACGCATGACAATCGAAGAGGCGGGGAGGGACGGCAAGCTTCAGTTGAGGCAACTCTACAACGTGCTGACGGTCCATAAGCAATGACAAAACCTCAGGACCTTCCAGACGACGCCTGGCAGATGATCGCCGCCGCGTCCAACGGTGACACGTCCGCGCTGCGGCGTCTTCTCGAACGTAATCCCGAACTCGGCCGCCCCACCGGTGAGTACCAGCAGCCGATCCACTTTGCAGCCCGCGCCGGCCATCTCGAAGCTGTGCGCCTCCTCCTCCACGCCGGCGCCGATCCAGAATGGAACGGCTACCACGACGTCAGCCTCATCGAAATGGCGCGAGAGCGCG
>CAZWTH010000290.1:0-18795 GCA_964636715.1 uncultured Solibacteraceae bacterium
GAACTCACGCGCTTCTGCGCCCACAGCGTCATCGGCCAGGTCGTGCACTACGCGCACGCCGGGCCCGTCATCGGTCTTCTCTGGCCCGAACTCCAGATGACGCCCGACCGTCTCCATCAAATAGCCGCCCACATCGCGGAATTTTCCCTCGCCGCGATTCAAAAGCTCAAGGAAAACAACTCGCATGAGTGAACCCGCATCTCCTCCGAAAAAGCGTAAGGGACCGCCGAAAGCCCTCATCATTCTCGTTATCCTGGCCGCTATAGGCTACGGCGTCTGGAAGAAATTTCTCCAGCCGAAGCCGGTCCCCGAAGGCGTCGTCCAGTTGAGCGGCCGCATTGAGGGCGATGATTCCGCCATCGCCCCCAAAGTCGCCGGACGCATCGCCGAAATTCGCGTCCGCGAAGGCGACGCCGTCAAGGCCGGCGACATCATCGCCACCCTCGATGACATCCAGACGAAGACCCGCGAAGATCAGGCTCAGTCCGCCGTCGGTGAAGCCGATTCGCGCGTCACATTCGCCCAGCAGCAGATCGCCATTCTCGAAGAGCAGCTCCGCGCGAACGATCTTCAGATCGAACAGTCGAAGACCGACGCCGAAGGCCGCGTCCGCCAGGCCGAAGGCGATCTCGCCGCCGCCCAGGCGCAGCTCGCGCAGCAGGAAGGTCAGCTCAAAATCGCCGTCTTCGATCGCGATGCTTACACCAAACTCGCAAAGGACGGAGCGGTCACGAAGCGGCAGGGCGAACAGGCCCAGTCGAATGCCGACGCGCAGGAAGCCGCCGTCGCCGCCGCGCGCCGCAAAGTCGAAGCCGCGCAGGGCTCGCTCAACGTCGCGAAATCCGCCCTCGCTAATCCCGGCATTCGCGAAGCCAACTCCCTCGCCATCCGCAAACAGATCGCGCAGCAGCAATCGCAGATCGCGGCGCAGCGTCAGGACGCTGATCGCATCCGCGGGCAATTAAAGGAAGCGAAGGAGAACCGCGGCGATCTCACCATCGTCGCTCCGTTCGATGGCATGATCGCGACCCGCACCGCCGAACCCGGCGAAGTCGTGCAGCCCGGAACGCCGATTGTGACCCTCATCGACATGAGCAAGGTCTACCTCCGCGGCTACGTGCCCGAAGGCGATATCGGCAAGGTCAAAGTCGGACAGGCCGCGCGCCTCTTCCTCGATTCCAATCCATCGAAACCGCTCGATGCGTTTGTCTCCCGCGTCGATCCGCAAGCCACGTTCACGCCCGAAAATACTTACTTCCGCGAGGACCGCGTCAAGCAGGTGGTCGGAGTGAAACTCCAGATCAAATCCGGCGTCGGCTATGCCAAGCCTGGCATGCCGGCCGATGGCGAAATCCTGGTGCAGGGCGATACCTGGCCAACCGAAGACAGAAAGTAAAGTGGACACCGCTCTCCAGACCGAAGCCGTCTCGCAAACACCGCCGAATGCCAACGCAATCGACGTCAGCGGGCTCGCGAAAACTTACGCGGGCGAAGTAAACGCCGTGCGCGGCATCACTCTCAGCGTCAAGCGCGGCGAAATCTTCGGCCTCATCGGTCCCGATGGCGCAGGCAAAACCACCACGTTCCAGATCATGGCCGGCGTCATGGAAGCGAGCGCCGGCGCCGCCTCCATCTACGGCGTTCCCGCGCGCGATGCGCGCTTCCACACCGGCTATCTCACCCAGACCTTCAGCCTCTATCCCGATCTCACCGTCTGGGAAAACATTCGCTATCTCGGCGATCTTCGCCAGGTCACCCCGCGGGAAATCGAAGAGCGCGGCAACCGCTACCTCGCCATGTTTGACATGGATCGCTTCAAAGAACGCCTCGCCGGCCGCCTCAGCGGAGGCATGAAGCAGAAGCTGTCGCTCGTTTGCGCGCTCGTCGCGCAGCCGCAGGTGCTTCTCCTCGATGAGCCCACCACCGGCGTCGATCCCGTCTCCCGCCGCGAATTCTGGGACACGCTCGCGCATCTCGCCGCCGACGGTCTCACCATCATGATCGCCACGCCCTATCTCGATGAAGCCGAGCGCTGCCATCGCGTGGCCCTCATGCATCTCGGCGAAATCCGCGAAGTCGGCACGCCCGATGAGCTCCGCGAACGCCTCCACGCCCGCCGCCTCGAAGTCCACACCAATGATCTGGGCCGCGCCGAGGAAGTGCTCGCGAATGCCATTCGCAAAAACGAACCCAATAACCGGGAACTTCTGCCCGATTTTTTGGATGTTCAACGGTTTGGCGACCGTCTCGACATCATCGCGCCCGACGCCGCGCGCGGCAAAGCCGCCATCGAAAACGCCCTTCGCGGCGCGGGACTCGAAGCCGACGTCTTCCGCGAAGACCAGCCGACGCTCGAAAATACCTTCGTCGCCACCCTCCGCGCCGCGGGCCAGGAAACCCAGGCTCCGCCGTATCCAGGACTGCACAACCACGGCGATCTCAAAGGCCAGATAGCCATCGGCGCGAAAAACCTGACCAAACTCTTCGGCAGTTTCCGCGCCGTGAACGGAATCAGCCTCGATATTCGCTACGGCGAAATTTACGGTCTCCTTGGCGCGAATGGCGCGGGCAAAACCACCACAATCAAAATGCTCTGCGGCCTGCTCGACCCCACCACCGGCGACATGCAGCTCGCCGGTGAACGCGGGAAACTGCGCTCGCCCGAAGTCCGCCAGCGCATCGGCTACATGTCGCAGAAATTTTCGCTCTATGACGATCTCTCCATCGGCGAAAATCTCGACTTCTTCGCCGGCGTCTATGGCGTCCCGGAAAAAGAGCGCGAAGAGAAGAAGCGCTGGGTGATGTCGTTTTCCGGCCTCGAAGGCAAGCTCGATCTCATCACCGGCAGCCTTCCCGGCGGCTGGAAGCAGCGCGTCGCATTCGGCGCCTCGATCATGCACGAGCCTGAAGTCCTGTTTCTCGACGAGCCCACCTCTGGCGTCGATCCGCTCGCGCGCCGCGCTTTCTGGCGCATGATCAACAAGCTTGCCGATCTCGGCACGGCCATCCTCGTCACCACGCACTACCTCGAAGAAGCGGAGCAGTGCAATCGTCTCGGCTTCATGGTGGCCGGTGAGCTCGCCGCGGAAGGAACTCCGCGCGGCGTCAAAGACCAGCAGGGCGGCCATCTTCTCGAATTCATCGTGGATCGCCCGCAGGATGCGTCCGATCTTCTGCGCGAGAGCGGCGAACGCTGGCGCGTTTCGCTGTTCGGCGACCGTCTCCACATCATCACAGATAAGAGTTTTGAGGAAGGCCGCGACGAGACCACCGCGAAACTGAATGCCGCCGGCATTCAGGTCCGGTCGGTCACGGACGAACAGTATTCGCTCGAAGACGTCTTCATCACCGTAGTGGAGAAGGCGCGACAGGCGGGAAAGGTGGCATCGGAAGACTAATGCGCCGCATCATTGCCCAGGCCCGTAAGGAGCTGACGCAGATCGTGAGAGACCGGCTCGCGCTGGCCCTCGCGCTCGTGCTCCCGGTATTCCTGCTGCTGCTTCTCAGCACCGCGATTTCACTCACCGTGACCGGCATGCCCATCGTCGTGCAGGATCTCGATAACTCGCCGGCGTCTCGGGATTTCATCGACGCCTTCCGCGCGTCGCAAACATTCCATGTCGTTGCGTGGCCCATGGACCGGCAGCCATCCGAAGCTTTCCGCACCAACACAGCCCGCGCCGCCCTGATTATTCCGTTCCACTTCGGTGAGGATCTCGCGCGCGGCCGCGATGGCGCCGTTCAGATGCTGGTCGACGCAACCGACGCGAACACGGCGAAGCTTGTGCAGGGTTATTCCGCCGAAGTAGTCGCGGCATGGAACGGCCGCAACGGCGGCTCCTCGCATCCCGCGCCCATTCGAGCCGACGTACGCCTCTGGTTCAACCCCGGCCGCGATTCGCAGAAATTTTACGGACCCGGCATTTTCGTGCTCGGTATCTCGATGTTTCCGCCGCTGCTCGCCACGCTGGCCTCGGCGAAGGAAGGCGAGCTCAAGACCATCCTTCAGGTCTACGTCTCCAACATCCCCGCCCACGAATTCATCCTCGGAAAAATTCTGGCGTTCATGATCATCGCCTGCTGTGAAGCCGTTCTGGAGCTGGTCATACTTTTCACGGTTTTCGGACTTCACTTCGCCGGCGATCCCACGCCGTTCCTGGTTGCCACGTTGCTCTACGCATTCTGCGTGGCTTCGTTTGGCACGCTCATCGGCAGCGCGGTCCCCAATCAGGCGGCCTCCATTCAGGCGGTAGCGCTCGGCGGATTCCTTCTCGTGTTCCTGCTCTCCGGGCTTCTGTTTCCGGTCGAAAACATCCCGTCCTCGATCCGATGGCTGTCCAACATCGTGTGGGGTAAGTACTACATCGAAATCGTGCGCGACGCCCTGCTCACCGGCGGCGGATGGGCGGCGATGTGGTCGAAAGTCACCGCTATCGGCGGTATCGGCGTGTTCTTCTTCGTGATGGCGTGGCGAAAAATGCGGAGGATGCAACTCAGCGTATGAACTTTCTCGACGCAATCCTGAGCCCGCGTCTGCGGGCGCTGATCGGGAAGGAATTCGCGCAGATTCGCCGCGACCGGCGCCTCGCGATTTCGCTCGTTCTCCCTCCCGTCATTCAGCTTGTGCTGTTCGGCTTCGCGCTCAATGCCGATGTCAGCCATCTGAAGCTCGGCATTGTCGACGACAGCCGCTCCGTCCAGAGCCGCGATCTCATCGCCGGCCTGACGCAGAACGGCAGCTTCGATCTCGAACGCAGCTATGGGTCGGCGAAGGAGCTGAGCGATGCGCTGGCCCGCGGCGAGCTCGACGCCGGCGTGGCCATTCCTGTCGATTTCGAAAAAGATCTGCAGCGCGGCCGGCCGGTCGATGTGCAGGTGCTGCTCAACGCCATGAACGCCAACACAGCCGCCATCGCGCAGGGCTATGCGGAAGGCGTGATCCAGAGCTGGAATCGCAATTTGACGCAGAACGGCGTCCATGCGCGTTTCAGTCAAATCGCATCCAATCGCCCCGCGTTGCGTGGTATCGCGTCCCTGCACCCGGCCTTTCTGTTCAATCCGGCGCTCATCACGAACTGGTTTACCGTGACCGGCACCTTCGGCGTGCTGTTGATGCTGAATGGCTCCGTTATTTCTTCCGCGTCGCTGATCAAGGAACGCGAACGCGGCACGGTCGAACAGTTGCTGATGACGCCCGCCACCACAAGCGAAATCGTGATCGCGAAGATCTTGCCGCTCTTCCTGCTTCTATGCCTCCTGGTGCTGTTCGCGGCGTCTCTGCTGAAGATCATTTTTGACGTGCCGTTCCGCGGCAACATCTTCCTCGTGCTGTCAGGCGGCGCCCTGTGCGTGCTGTGCGGCATCGGCGTCGGCACCTTCATCGCGACTTATACGAAGTCCGCCCAGCAGGCGCAGTTGATGGCGTTTTTCGTCAACCCGCCGCTTTCTTCGCTCTCCGGCTCCCTGACGCCCGTGGAAGCCATGCCGCACTGGCTGCAGCCGATCACGCTGATCAATCCGATCCGCCATTTCGGCATCATCACCCGCTCATGCCTGATGAAAGGCAGCGGGCTCGACGTACTCTGGCCGAACTATCTGGCGCTGGTGGGTTTCGCCACGATTCTGCTCACGCTCAGCGTGCGGCGCTTCCGTAAACAGTTGGGATAAGAATGACAAAACGAATCCTGAGCACAACACTCTTAGCCGCCGCGTCGGCGGCACTCACGTTCGCCCAGTTGGGAGGCGCGCCTCCGTCGGGAGGAGGCGGCAGTGTAGCAGCGCAGTTGCCGCTCTCCGGACGCGCTGGGTCGTCCGGCTCCGTAGTCACCTCGCAGACGCCAACGCCCGGCACGAACGCGAGCGTAAACACGCTGAACACCAACATCTCCATCCAGGGCAGCTACGCCGGCAGCGTGAGCAGCACAGCGAACCGGCCGTTTTCGGGCAAGCTCTCGCTGCATGAAGCCGTCGAACGCGGGCTCGCCGCCAACATGAGCGTCGTCGGACTCAACGCGGTCGTGAAGCAGGCGGAAGGTCAGGCGAAGGTCGCGCGCTCCGCTCTCCTCCCCAACATCAGCGGCAGCTATCGCGAGAACGTGCTCGAACAGGATCTCCAGGTACTCGGCCTCAGCTTCCCCGGCGTACCGCATGTCGTCGGACCGCTCGCTTACTACGACCTTCGCGGCACGGTAACACAGTCGGTTCTCGATCTGACCGCGATCAACAACCTGAAAGCCGCAAAAACAAGCGTTCAGGCGCAGAAGCAATCGATCCAGAACGCGCGCGACATCATCGTGCTCGCCGTGGGCGGCGCTTATCTCCAGACCATCGCCGCGAAAGCTCGCCTCGCTTCCGCGAAAGTACAGCTCGATACCGCCACCGCGCAGTTGAAGCAGACGACGGATAGCTTCAACTCCGGAGTCGCCACACAGATCGACGTGAATCGCAGCAAGGTGCAGGAATCCGTGCAGCATCAGCGCGTCTCCACGCTCGAAAACGATCTTTCGCGCCAGAAGATCACTCTCGCGCGTCTCACCGGCCTTCCCCCGAATGACAAGTACGAGATCACGGACGACGTTCCTTATTCCGCGCCACCTGCGCTGACCGTCGACGATGCGGTGAAACAATCGCTCGAAACCCGGGCCGATCTGAAAGCAGCCGAGACACAGGTGAAGGCCGCCGAACTCGCGAAGGCCGCGGCGCGCGCTGAGCGCCTCCCTACAATCTCCGTACTCGGCGATTACGGCGCGATCGGACCGCGTTACAGCCAGACCGACACAACGTTCACTTTCGGCGCCAGCCTCAAAGTCCCGATCTGGCAGGGGGGACGCGCCGCCGCCGACCTCCAGCAGGCCGACGCCGTTCTCGATCAGCGCCGCGCCGAACTCGAAGACCTGAAGGGCCAGGTCGAAAGCGAGATCCGCAACTCCTGGCTCGATCTCGACGCCGCCGCCAATCAGGTGGAACTCGCGAAGGCCAATCAGAAACTCGCGCAGGACACGCTGCGGCTCACGAAAGAGAAAGCCGATCTCGGCGTTGCCACCACGCTCGAAGTGACGCAGGCCGAAGCGGATGTCGCTTCATCCGAGCTCGACTACATCACGAGCCTCTTCGCCCACAACCTGGCGAAGCTCAGCATCGCCCGCGAAATGGGCAACGCCGATAAGCGGCTCGACGACTACTTACATCCGGTCACGCAATGACAGATCGAATACGCCCGACGAGATCGTCGCGTTTGTCGATCCCGACGCCGATTTCCAGCCACCAAACCTGCACCGGGCTGGTCGCCGTCTCGTAATCTCCCAGGTTGACCGAATCCTTCGCGGTGGTCAGCAGATACTCGACGCCAATCTCGTGAGCGTGCCGCGCGAGACGCCGCAGTTCGTTGGGCGTGTAGCGATGGTGATCGCCAAAGGAATACTTCTCTATCGGCGTGACGCCCACATCCGCCAGCGAGCGCCAGAACGATTCCGGGTTGCCGAGTCCGCAGAACGCGATACATTTCGAACCCGCCATCGCGTGAACGTCGCGCGTCTCGCCGCTCCCGTTGCGCCAGTGACGGTTTTCGAGCCAGGCCAGGTAAACGGGAGCGGTGACATTCCAGGTTCGCAGGGTGGAGATAATGGCCGGAAGATTCGCCACCGCGCGCGAGCGCGTGATGACGAACGCGTTCGCGCGGGCCAGCGCGGAGAGCGGTTCTCGCAGGCGGCCCAGAGGCAGCGGATGACCGCCGCCAAAGGGCCGCAGTGCATCGACCACTACCAGATCAAAATCCCGATGCAGTTGTACATGCTGGAGACCGTCATCCAGCAGAAACACACGTGCGTCGGCATTTTCCAGTAGTCTCGCGCCTGCTTCTGCACGTTCCGTGCCGATACCGATCGGCACGTGGCCCAGGCGAAGATAGAGCTGCGCCTCATCGCCTGTGCGCTCGATCGGAGCTTTTTCATCGCCGCGGGGCAACAGCACGATGTCAGTGGTATTTCGTCCATGACCTCGCGTGAGAACGGCCGGTTTGAGGTCCGCGAGATCACGAAGAAGCTCGATTGTAATCGGCGTTTTTCCTGTCCCACCCGCTGTTATATTGCCGACGCTGATCACCGGAACGGAAAGGCGCTTCATCCGGGCTCGTTTCGATCGCATATCATTCGCGCTGCCGAATCGCCAGAGCTGTGAAAAACACCAGAGCAAAAACCACGCGGGCTGCGCGCTGCGCTCGGTGGGATACCTGGTTTCGTAGAGCGCCATCACGGCATCGGCGGTGCGCGCCGCTGCGCCGCATTTCATCGCGGCGGCGGCGTGAGCGCGGCGTCCCAGGTCCACATCGGCGGCAGCGCGCGCCACAGCCGAGGGTAGTTCGGTTCCATCTGCAATCCGTAAAAGCGCGCGCTGCGCTTCGAAATGTTGCTCGATTTCCCGGAAATTTTCGAGGTGCGGTCCTGCGATTACCGGCTTGCCCGCCATCGCCGGTTCCAGGATATTGTGACCTCCCATGTCGGAGATGGTGCCGCCCATGAAGACCGCACTGGCGTACTCGAATGTCCCGCCTAACTCGCCGATGGAATCGAGCAGCAGCACATCGGCTTGTTCATCGCCGGGCGACCATTGCGACCGGCGCGCCCATCGCAGACCCGAAGACTCCAGCTTTTTTGCGACCGCGTCAAAACGAACCGGTTTGCGCGGCGCCACGATCAGCCGCCAGCCGGGCAGATTGCGCTGCGCGGCGATGACGTCGTCTTCTTCTTCGATGCGTCCATCGGTCGAAGTGCTGGCCGCGATCCAGAGCGGTTTCCCCTGCCCTTCCGCGATAAACGAACGGACCGGCGAATCAACCGGCAGCGGCAAAAGCTGGAAGTCATATTTGAGGTTGCCCGCGGTTTCGAGAATCTCGCGCGGCGCGCCCGCAACGGCGAACCGCTCTTTCATCTCGTCCGATTGCGCGAGAATGCGGTCGCAGAGCGAAAGAACCGGACCGAAGAACGGCGCGTACTTCTTATAGCGCGGGAACGCGCGGTCTGAGATGCGGCCATTAACCATCACCAGTCCGCAGCCGATCCGCTTGACTTCGCGGAACAGATTCGGCCAGATCTCGGTTTCGAGAACCACCACGACCGACGGCCGTATCCGCCGCAAAACCCGCCGCACGATCCAGACATAATCGATGGGCGCATAGAAAATCCCCTCGGCCAACCCGCCCAGCCGGGATCCGGCGGTTTCGCGCCCCGCCAGAGTTGAAGTACTGACAAAGACAGGGGTTCGAGGGCTGCGCCGGCGCAGTTCGGCAACCAGCGGGACCGCCGCCAAAACCTCGCCGACTGAAACGGCATGCAACCAGATCGCTTCGGGAGCAGTCTTCTGCCATAATGCGGGAAGTCCGCCGAGTCGTTCCCGCATGGTGGCCAGATAGCGCCGGTCGCCGGCCGCGCGCGCCAGAAGATAAAGCAGCACAGCGGGCGAGGCAAGTGTCTGTACAACCCGGTAAAGGAGGAAGATCGCTTTGCGTTTCAATGGACGGAGATGGTTGCTGCGCCTGGTTTCGAGTATAGCTATCGCGGCGGGGCTTTGTTTGGCGGCCGATCCACCCGCCTTCCAGCCCAAACCCGCCGAGCAGTACGCGGCGAAGCAGACGAGTTCGAACGTCACCATCGGGGCTGAAGCCTATACGACGGACGATCAGACGAAAGCGCCGTTCGGAAAGCTCAATCCCTGGCAGTACAACATCCTTCCGGTTCTCGTGGTGATCCACAACACCAGCCCCAATGCCATTCGGGTGGGCGATGCGCGCTTCCAGTACGAACTGCCGGATGGAACGAAAATCAACGCGACGCCCGCAGGCGACGTGAAGTATTCAAAAGGGCCGAGCCGGCCAGGGGCAAGGGTCGGCCCTCTCGGCGGAGTCAGGGTCGGCGGCAAAAAGAACCCACTGGCCGGGCCGGAAATTGAAGTCCGGGCGTTTTCCGCGAAAGTGATTCCGCCGGGCGATACGGCGAGTGGCTTCGTTTATTTCGAGACTGAGGTGGCGAGCGCCGGCGCGCAGCTCTATATCACCGGGCTCAGCGACGCGGTGACTGGCAAAGAGCTGTTCTTTTTCGAGTTTCCGCTCACGGGCAAGTAATCAGGAACCGAAAATTCCGCGGGCCAGCAAAGAGATCAGGGCAAGAATCACCAGCAGAATCCCCACGAAGATCAGATTCATTTTCCAGGGGCGCTGCGGCTTCTGTTTTTTCGGCCGCTTCGGTTGCGGGGTTTCGCTTGCCGGTCCCGGATTTCCGAATAGTGTCCCGATGGTCGGCATTGCAACCGGAACGACCTCGGGCTCTTCAATAACAGGCGCGGGCGCCGGCGCCGGGGGTGGTGGAGGAGGAGCAACGGCGGCGGCCGCAGCGGCGGCTTTTGGAGCCGGTTTCGGCTTCGGCGGTTTCTGAAAGCTGGCGAGTTCCTGCCAGGCGAGGTCGAGCCACTGGCCAGGAATGAAATCCCGCTCCTGACGAAATCCAAAGGCGGCCTTCGTGGGATGCCCTTTCGCCGGATGAATGAGAAGCAGCGCCTGCCAGGGCTCGGGACAAAAGGAATCGAAGAGCCGGTGATCATGTTCGGTGAGGCCGAGGTTCTTCTGAGTCTTGGAACAATACCAGCCGACCACCTGGGCGGGCTCTTCATCCTCAGATTCGGGGAGAGGGACGAGCGCCTTGACTTCCGCCGCCGTCAGGATGAAGGACGGTCCAAGCGCATGCGAGCAGGGGATTTCGACGGAGCGCAGTACTTCGATCTTTCCCTCCTCGCGGCGGCCGAGCAGGAGGCCGCCGACGCCCAGGCCGATGCGCGGCATGGCGAGCAAGCCGTCTATCGCCAGGATTTCGAGCGACGTCAGGAGGCCCGGCGCGCAGGAAATAGAGACGGGCAGCGTCCGATCAGGCCATTGCACCGAAGAGCTCATATCGAGGGAAAAAGTCCAGACTATAATGAAACCGTGTCAAAGGCAAAAAATGTCGAGGAAAGGCTGGAGCGGATCGAGCAGCAGCTCCGGCTGTTTCAGCGCGTCAGCCGATTTATGGTACGGGAGATGAGCCTTCATGAGGTTCTTCAGGGCATCGTATCACTGGTGGTTGAGTTTACCCAGTGCGATTCCTGTCTCGTGTACCTGAGCGATGGCGACGAACTGGTCCTCTGCGCCTCCAACACGCATCACGAAGCGGAGATCGGCAAGGTCCGGCTGAAGCTGAACGAAGGCATCACGGGCTGGGTGGCGCGCGAGCGGCGGCTGGTGGCGATTTCGCGGGAGGCGTATAAAGACCCGCGATTCAAGACGATCGGCGAGCTGCCGGAAGACACCTACGAAGCGTTTCTTTCGGCGCCGGTGATTGCGCGGAACCGGGTGGTGGGCGTTATCAACGTGCAGCACCGGGTGGCCCACCAGCATTCGGGTGGCGAGATGGAAGTGCTGACCACGCTCGGCGAGCAGGTGGGCTGCGCGCTGGCGCTGGCCCGGCTTTCGCCCGAAGCCATCGAATCGGTTCGCCATGCGGAGCTTGTGCTCTCGGGTGGACCGGTGCGTCCGCCGAGTCCCGTTCGCGCAGGAGCATAAATGAAAACTTTTTTCCAGATCGGCGTGCTCGCGGCCGCCGCGACGGCGTATTTGGCTTCGTTTGCCGCGCCGGCCGCCGCGCAGGAACACTGGGTCATCCAGTATCAATACCGGGACGTGGACAGCACGCTCACCCTGAACGATCTTTCGTTTCCCGACCAGACGCACGGGATCGCGTGCGGCTACACGACCGACCGCAAGGGCAAGGACACGCCTCTGGTTCTGGTGACCAATGACGCGGGGAACACCTGGTCTGACGTCAAGGTCAAGGACCCGTGTCTCTCGCTGTTTTTCCTGCGGGACACGACGGGCTGGATGGTGACCGATAAGGACATCTGGTACACGGAGGAAGGCGGGCGGAACTGGTCGAAGATGAAAAACTCGCCGGACAATGTGCTGCGGGTCTGGTTCCTCGATCATCAGCGCGGGTTTGCCGCGGGGCGCGAGAAGCATGTCTTCGAAACGAAGGATGGCGGCGGGACCTGGACTCCGCTGCCGATCGCGGGGACGGCCCCGGGCGACGCGACCTACACGACTTACGGCGATATCCAGTTCAGCCGGCTGAACGGAATCATCTCGGGTTGGGATGTGCCGCCCACGAAGGGTGGCCCGGCATGGATGGATCCGACGAAGGCAAAGGCCGTGCGGCAGGTGCCGCATATGTCGATCCTGCTGCAGACGAAAGATGGCGGGGTGACGTGGAAGGAGAACGATTCGTCGCTCTTCGGCCAGATTACGCGCGTTGCCATGAACCCGCTCGACATGGCGCTGGGGCTGGTGGAATTCAAGGATGAATTCGAGTATCCGAGCGAGGTTTACCGGATCGATCTGTCCACGGGCAAGAGCGAGCTGGCGTATCGCGACAAGACGCAGGCGATTACGGATGTGCGGCTGTTTCCGGATTCGACGCGGTCTCTGCTGGCCGGGTTTGAGACGAGCGGACCGATTTACCGGAGTCCGATTCCAGGCAAGTTGAAAGTGCTGACGAGCAGCGATAACGCGCACTGGACGGAGATGCCGGTGGATTATCGCGCGGTAGCTCACAGCGCAGTGCTCACCGGACCCGACGATAAGCATGTCTGGATCGGAACCGATACGGGGATGATCCTGAAACTGGTTGCGGAATAGCTCAATTTAGACTACGATGTAGTTTAAATGGCGGACATCCCCACGCTTGGAGAGTTCGAGCACCTCGTTTTGCTGGCGATTTTACGGCTGGGGGACGAGGCGTACGGGCTCACGATTCGCAATGAAATCCAGGAGCGCACCGGCCGGGAACCCGCGCCGGGCGCGCTCTACACCACCCTCGACCGGCTGGAAGATAAGGGGCTGCTGACTTCGACGATGGGCGACCCGACGCCGCAGCGCGGCGGGCGGGCGAAGCGATTTGTGAAGGTCAGCGCGACAGGGATGAAGGCGCTGAACGAGGCGCGGCGAGTCTACCTGCGGATGTGGGATGGGCTGGCGTTTCCGGAGGCGGCTCGTGGATAGAAGCCGGGTTGCGGAGTTCGTGCTTTCGTGCGTGCTGCCTGCGGATCGGGCGGCGGCGGTTACGGGCGACTTTCTGGAAGAAGCGGAGTCACGAGGACCGATTTGGTTCTGGAGTTCGGTTGCTCGTACCGTGGCGGCTCGCATCGCCGGCGATTTGGTGCGGCGGCCGTTTTCCATGCTCGGGATCGGGATGGCCGGGTGCTTGCGGATTATTGCGCCAGTCCTCGGGCTTGCGCTTGTCGCCGCGGTGTTCGCACCTTATGGACACCGGTTGGTGCTCGAATGGATCGCCGCGCTCGTCATTGTGCCGTGGCAGTTTCGATGCGGCATGTGGCTGGGGCGGTATCGGCCGAAGTCGGCGTTTGCATCGTGTGTTTCGGTCATCGCGCTCGGGTGGATCTGGTTGCTGATTGTCCATACAACGCCGGCTCGCAACACGGCTCATTTCGTGATGGGCGGCGTGCACGATCTCCTGCTGATTTCCGGGGCATTGTGGGCGCGATACCGGGACGTGCGGCGAACGTGGGGAGCGGCGTGATGGAGCGTAGCCGGGTTGCGGAGTTCGTGCTCTCGTGTGTGCTGCCTGCGGAGCGGGCGGCGGCGGTTACCGGCGATTTTCTGGAAGAGGCTGAGAAGCGGGGCCGCGTTTGGTTCTGGAGTTCCGTTGCTCGTACGGCGGCTTCCCGGGTGATGAACGATTTCAGGGAGCGGCCCCTCGCGATGATGGGCGTTGGGGCCGCCGGGTATCTGAGAAGCGGCGGCATCCTGGCCGTAGTGCTCGTCGCGTATTGGATGTTCACGCATCTCGCGGTGCATCACATGGGAGAAGGCGTGATGGTGAATGTCGCCCCGCCCGGTACTCCTCCCGATCTGGAGCCGAGGTGGGTGATTGCCTGGAGCGGCAATTTTTTGTGGGCTGTGTGGTTGTATGACTGCGGGCGATGGACGGCTCGAAGGATGCCGGGCTTTGAAATTGCGTCCGCGGTTTCGGCAGGCGCATTTGGATGGATGGCGATTCTGGCGGCCTCGATCTATCTTCACCTGTTTGTGCCCGGCGGCTCCATAGATCCCAGCGTCTGGCATGACCTGCCACTGATTGCCGGGGCGATTGTGGAACGAAGATTGAGGACGGCATGATGGAGCGCAGCCAGGTTGCGGAGTTCGTGCTTTCTTATGTGCTGCCTGCGGAGAGGGCGGCGGCCGTTACGGGCGATTTTCTGGAAGAGGCCGAGGCGCGGGGCCACGTTTGGTTCTGGAGTTCTGTTGTTCGCACAGTGGTTTCGAGGGTGGCAAGCGATCTCCGCGAGCGGCCGTTCGCGATGATGCGCATCGGACTGGCGGGCGCGGCGAGAAGCGGGGCGTGCGTGTTCGTGCTGTACGCCGCCAGCTCTGTACTCGATCTATTTGGTAAATCGGTGTTGATGTGGCAACTTGCCTGGACGATGAACATCGTTTGGGCCCTCTGGCTTTTCTATTCCGGGCGCTGGGTGGCGCGAAATATGGCGGGGGCGGAAGTCGCGTCCGGGATCGCCGTCGCATTCGCGGGTTGGGTGATGTTGCTGTCGTGGGTGATTTTCTGGCGCGTTCGCGGCATT
The DNA here is from genome assembly GCA_964636715.1 of uncultured Solibacteraceae bacterium. GTDB lineage: Bacteria > Acidobacteriota > Terriglobia > Bryobacterales > Bryobacteraceae > BOG-234. The sequence goes on from CAZWTH010000290.1 coordinate 14,671, forward strand.
CCCATGGACCCGAGCGGAATGGCGTGGCATGACCTGCCGCTGATCGCGGGGGTGATTGCGCAACGAAGACGGCGGATGGCATATGGATCGTAGCCGGGTTGCCGAGTTCGCGTTGTCGTGGGTGCTGCCGCCGGAGCGGGCCGCCGCGGTTACGGGCGACTTTCTGGAGGAGGCTCGGGAGCGGGGCGGGTTTTGGTTCTGGAGTTCGGTAATCCGTCTATTCTTCTGCTGTATCTCTGACGAGTGGAAACAGACGCCGCGCGAACTGATCGTGCTGGGCTCTCGTGGCTTTGGGATTAACTGGCTCATGATGGCGGTGTTTGGGCTTCTGGTTTCCTGGATTTTTTCTCAGATGGAGTGGGCGATGGATGGAAGCGGCCATGAGATCGTGGATGCACTGGCGAACTGGGTTGCGGCGTGGGCTGCCGGGCTATGGATCGGGCGCCGTGCTCCGGGGAGAGAAATTGCCGCTTGCCTCGGTCTGTTATTTGTTCCGCTGTCGGTTTTGTTCGTGGTGCTGGCGACGATACCGGTGTGGGGTATTGGGAAAATTCATTTCCATGGCGTGAGCTGGATTGAGTTAGTCTGCTATGTGGTTGTGATTTGCGGTGGGTTGCAGGCGCGCCGTACGCGTCTGCAGGGTTGAGCTGGAGGGCGTGATGGAGCGTGACCGGATCGCGGAGTGGATTCTATCGTTGGCGCTGCCGGCGGAGCGGGCCGCGGCGGTTACGGGCGACTTTCTGGAGGAGGCTCGGGAGCGGGGCGGGTTTTGGTTCTGGAGTTCGGTGTTACGGACGGTAGCTGGTTGCATCTGGTGCGATGTTCGGGAATGCCCGAGGGAGCTGATTTCGCTTGGGGTTCGTGAGTACTTCATGAACCTGATCGCGATGTTTTTCTATGTTTTCGTCCTCGTATTGGTGAGTTCTCCGGTAGTCTGGCTGATGGGGTGGGTATTGCATAGGCAGACGCCGCCGCTGGAGTGGGGTTGGCCGGCCGGATTGCTTGCCATCTGGTTTGCTGCGCGCCGGACGGGGCGATCGCTGAGCCGGCGGGTTCCCGATCGAAAGTTGGCGGCGTGCGTGGTCTTTTTCTTTGTTTCTCAATTGGTCCCGATTGCGCTGGGGATTGTCATTGAACAGTTTTGGGCGCCGAGTTCCTCGCAATTGCCGTCATTTTCGTGGATGGATTCGGTTGTGCCGCCGGTTTTCTGGGCGGCTCTCATTTATGGAGCCCTGAAGAGCGATGGGCGGAAGCCCATCGCGCACCATTGAAAGCCCGCCGCAAATTATTGATAACAATAGAAGCGCTATTGGCGGGCTTTCATGGTTGCTTGTGGCGCGAAGCGCCATCCGGACAGGGCTGAAGCCCCGCCCCACGTTATTCAATTGTGAAAGAACTCGGGTAGTGGCCCGAGTTCATGAGAGCATGCCGTGCGGGCGGGAATTGGCGCGGGCGGATGTAAAGAGCTGAGTCCGCGGCAAATATAGTTTTTAGATTTTTGAACTGCGTCTTGTCGCGATGATTGTAGCGGTGCGGACGGGGACCAGGGAGTTGGATTCGGTCGGGCGGCCGGCGTGGGGGCGGTTGGCCAGTTCGTGGTTCAGGGATTGGACGAACTCTTCGATCTGGTTCTGCATCGTCTCCATTTTGCTGCGCATGTTGAGAATGATCTCGACGCCGGCGAGGTTCACGCCGAGGTCTCGCGTCAGGTGGAGGATCACTTCCAGACGTTCCAGGTCTTCTTCGGTGTAGAGCCTGGTGTTGCCGTCGCTGCGGCTTGGTTTCAGCAGGCCTTCGCGTTCGTAGAGACGAAGGGTTTGCGGATGCACCGAGTATTGCTCGGCGACCGACGAAATCATGTAAGCCGCTTTGGATTTCGCTCGCATTCGTTATTCCTCGGTCCACAGGCCCGCGCGCGGGTCTTCGGGATTCAGGGCCGCCAGTTCGCGCAGGAGCTCTTTCGTCTTCTCGTCCCGTACTTCAGGAGCCTTCAGAACGACCTGAACAATTTGATCGCCCTTCGTTCCCTTGCGTGAATTCGCGACGCCGCGCTCACGCAGACGGAACTTCTGGTTGTTCTGCGTGCCGGGCGGAATTTTGAGCAGGGTCTTGCCGTCGATGGTGGGGACTTCGATCTTCGTCCCAAGGCCGGCTTCCCAGATGGTGATGGGGACCTGCATGTGGATGTCGTCGCCTTCGCGGCTGAAGACCGCGTGCGATTCGACGTGCGTGGTGATGTAGAGATCGCCGGCGGGCGCTCCCATCGTACCGGCGTTTCCCTTCCCTGGGACGCGCAGACGCGAGCCGTTTTTGGCTCCAGCGGGAATGCGCACTTCGACCATCTCTTTGTGGGCGATACGTCCATCGCCGTGGCAGTTGGGGCACGCGTTCTTGATGCGGCCTTTGCCGTTGCAGCGCGGGCAGGTGAGGTTGAACTTCATGTTGCCCGCCATCTGCTGGACATTGCCGGTGCCGTTGCATTGCGGGCAGGCGATGGAGCCTGCTTCGTTGCCGCCGGTACCGTGGCAGACGTTGCACTGCTCGTAGCGGGTGATTTCGAGTTTGGTCTGGAAGCCGCGGATGGCCTGCCAGAAAGTAATGTTGAGGCCGTATTCGAGGTCGGCGCCTTTTTCGGGAACGGCGTCGGGCTCGGGAGCGCTGTCACCGCTGCGGAAGAACTGGCTGAAGATGTCTTTGAAGGCTCCGCCCGTGGAACCGCCGCCGCCTCCGCTGGTGCGATTGCCTCGATTGCGGGCGGCTTCGGCCTGGGCGTCGCGGAACATCTCGGAGAAATCGAAGCCGTTGAAATCCATGTTGGGGCCGGAGCGCGGACCGCCGCCACCGGGGGGCGGTCCTGCGTTGAAGCCGGAATCGGAGTAGAAACCGACCTGGTCGTACATGGAACGCTTCTTCGAATCGCTCAGGATGTCATAGGCTTCCTGAACGTCTTTGAACTGGTTCTCGGCGGATTTATCGCCGGGATTCAGATCGGGGTGGTATTTCCGCGCTAGTTTGCGGTAGGCTTTGCGGATGCTTTCATCATCAGCGTTGCGCTCCACCCCTAACGTTTTGTAGTAGTCGTGTTTTGGTGTCGATGCCATTTTTTAATTGGCCGCAGATGAACACAGATGAACGCAGATAAGACAAAAGCCTTTATTTTTTGTCGTCTACGTCTACGAATTCGGCGTCGACTACGTCTTCTTTCGGTTTGTCGTTCGGCGGCGGGGGCGCTCCCTGCTGCGTGGAAGCGTTGTCGTTACCCGCTTTGTACATGGCCTCGGCTAGTTTGTGGCTGGCCTGGGTCAGGCGGTCGGTTGCGGCGTTGAGTTTTTCGGGGTCGTTCTCGTTGATCGCCTTCTTGACGTCTTCGATGGCGGCCTCGATGTTCTTCGCATCGCCGTCGCTGATTTTGTCGCGGTGATCCTTCAGAGTTTTTTCAACGCTGAGAACCATCTGATCGGCGCGGTTGCGAGCTTCGATCTGCTCTTTCGCCTTGCGATCGTCGGCCGCGTGCGACTCGGCGTCGCGGGTCATCTTCTCGACTTCTTCTTTGGAGAGGCCGGAGGATGAGGTGATGGTGATCTTCTGCTCGTTGTTGGTCGCCTTGTCTTTCGCGACGACATTGAGGATGCCGTTCGCGTCGAGATCGAAAGTGACTTCAATCTGCGGGACGCCGCGCGAGGCGGGCGGGATGCCGATGAGCTGGAAGACGCCCAGCTGGCGGTTGTCCCGAGCCATGGCGCGCTCGCCCTGGAAGACCTTGATTTCGACCGAGGTCTGGTTATCGGCCGCGGTGGAGAAGGTTTCGCTCTTGCGCGTGGGGATGGTGGTGTTGCGCTCGATGAGCTTGGTGAAGACGCCACCCAGGGTTTCGATGCCGAGGGTCAGCGGGGTCACGTCCAGCAGGAGGACGTCTTTCACTTCGCCGCCGAGCACGCCGCCCTGAACCGCGGCGCCGACCGCGACCACTTCATCCGGGTTCACCGTCTTGTTGGGCTCCTTGTTGAAGAGCTCTTTGACGATCGCCTGAATGCGCGGGATGCGGGTGGAACCGCCGACGAGAACGACTTCGTCGATCTTATCGGGCGTGACGCCGGCGTCCTTCATGGCCTGTTTGCAGGGGCC
>CAZWTH010000291.1:0-23402 GCA_964636715.1 uncultured Solibacteraceae bacterium
CTCTTCGATGCCTGTAACCTCATATTCAGGCAAACCCATCACCGCCTCTGATCTGATCAAAACTGTCCTCGCAAGTCTGTTTTTATCAGTCAGAGGCCGGGTTTGCCCCCATTAACGAGCTAGAGCCTTCCCTCTTTTCCGATATGCCCATAGTCCGCGTCAGCTCGTTCTCCATTTCACTGGACGGATATGCCGCAGGTCCCGATCAAAGCCTGGAAAATCCCCTTGGCGTCGGCGGACCCGAGTTATTCCAGTGGTTTTTCGCCACCCGCACCTGGCAGCAGATGCACGGGAAGGAAGGCGGCTCGACCGGCATGGACAACGAGTGGGCGGAGCGCGCGATGGCCAACGTCGGCGCGTGGATTCTGGGACGCAATATGTTCGGCCCTGTGCGCGGTCCCTGGCCTGACGATTCCTGGAAAGGCTGGTGGGGCGAAGAACCGCCGTATCATGTGCCCACGTTCGTCCTGACGCACCATCCGCGTCCTCAACTCGAGATGAAAGGCGGAACAACCTTTCATTTCGTGACGGAGGGCATTCACGCCGCGCTCGATCGCGCGAAGGATGCCGCGGGCGATAAAGACGTGCGCATCGGCGGCGGCGCCGAGACAATCCGGCAGTATCTGCGGGCCAGACTCATCGACGAACTGCATCTGGTATTCCGTCCCGTCCTGCTGGGTTCGGGAGAAAATCTGTTTGCGGGCCTCAACATGACGGAGCTCGGTTACCGGTGTTCGCAACACGTCTCTACAGAATCCGCCATGCACGTTGTGCTGACAAAGAACCAATAAAACACAACGAGCCCCGCAGCCCACGCCGTTCGGTTAAACGGCGCCTGCCACGGAGCTCATTTCAATCGCGATTCCGCGAAAAGCTTACTTCACGCTGGCGACAGTGATCGTGTCGCCCTTGGCGGTACCCGTCACGGTGACATCTTCACCGGCGTGCGCAACGATCTTGTCCTGGTTGGCGATCTTGTAAACCTTGCCGTCGGCCGTCACGAGCACCGCGGGCGAACCGCCCTTGATGCACTTCTTGGCGCAATCGGCGTTGTTCTTCATTTCAGCCTTCGTGGAGCAGGCCGTATCTTCGACGAAACCCTTGAACTCTGCCGCCATGCCGAGCGCGGAAAGTCCGAGGAGCAGAGAGGCCACAACTGTGAATTTCTTCATTACAATGAGTCTCCTTAATGGACCGCGTTGGGCGCGAAAATGACAACCCTCCACGGACTGAACTATATTAAACCATTCGGCCCCCTGCCTGGGTAACGGACCAGGACGCCCAGCAGGACCAGGCTGGTCAGGGAGAGCAGGAGGCCCGTCCCTCTTCCCGGGGTCCTGTAGATCAGCCGGATAGCGTGGGCGCCGGGTGAAACAGGCGCCGCCATCGCGAATCCGTTGGCGGGAAGCACGGGGGCGGGGACGTTATCGACGCTCGCAGTCCAGCCGGGGTCGAACGATTCGAGGACGTAAACGAAACCAGGCTGGGAATTCGATACCTGAATGCGGATCTCGTCCGGCGACGGCCGCGAATAGTCCAGACTGGGTGGAATGTGCACGGTTAGGCCGGATGGGATGTGGGGTCTGGCCGCGGGTTCCAGCAGCAGGCGGTTCCAGGATCCGGCGGCGAAGATTTCCGGAATACGCGATGCCGGTTCGAATTCGGCGCGTGGGGCCGGAAAGAACTGGACTCGCGGCGCGGGATGCGGAACACGGTAGAGATCGGCGCCGATGACGAAACGTACGCCAAACGCTTCGAGCGCGCGCGTCGGCAGCGTGGACGCATCGAAAACCTGCTCGTTCGTATCCGGCGGCTCTCCCGCCAGAGCCATCCAGGCCCGGTTGAATCGCGCGAGAAACACGGAATCGAAGCCGCCGGCATCGTCATAGCGTTCGCCGTAGAGCGGCGTATTGCCGTCGCGTTCGTCGGCGATCCGGCCGCTTCCGATTTCGCGATCGAGGGTTGTCTGGAACTCCGCCGGGCCCTCGTCGCGGGGGTAGGTTTGGATGAACCGGTTCGCAAATCGCCAGAGATCGGCGAAATGCAGTGCGAGAACGATGGCCATTGCGGCGTGCAGCGTGCGGCGCGGCCAGGGCGCTTCGCGGATTGCGTCCACCGCCGCCCCGAGCGCCGCGGCCGCGCAAAACGTGGAGAGATAAAGGAGCCGCGCCGAGCTGCGCAGCAGCGTTCCTGGAAGCAGGTGAAGAATCGGCAGCGCAAGCGGCAGCGCGCCGAGCAGCGCCACCGTGCCGAGTACGGCGAGAAATCGCCATCGCCAATCCGGCAGGCGCCGGCGGATCACGGCGCGAATCCCGAGCCCGGCAACCGCAATCAGCGGCAGCAGACCAATATACGATGCCGTGTCCCAGAACCAGGAGGAATTGGGATATCCGCTGAATGGGTTCTGGTCGGAAAGATCCATCGGCGTCGCCCAGCCCTGAATGCCGGGCGCGATCAGCGCCAGCAACCGGCTCCACGGCATGAAGACGTCGTTATCCGGCGGCGCGAGGTGCAGGATTCGAGTGCTGCGTCCGATGAACAGAAGCATCGGCCACCACGCGGCGAGCGTAAGTCCGATACCCAGCAGCATCGCAGCGCTGACGCGCAGCCGATGCTGGAGAGCTGAGCCGCGGCCGCGCCACCAAATATAAAGGAAAGCCGCGCCCACCGAATATGCAGGGATCTGAGGATGCCCCGCCACCACCACGCAGGCGGTCGCCAGGGCCAACGCGCCGAGATCGAAACGCCGCGCCCGGAGTAGAGCGCGGTCGGAAAGCCAGAGCAGCAACGGCAGCGCCGGGTACGCTTCGAGCAACGGCAGATGGCCCGCCATCACGCGCGAAGAGAAGAAGCCGGCGGCGGCGAAAGTCCATCCCGCCGCGCCCGCGCCGATGCGGGAGAGTCCGAGGCTGCGGCAGTAGAGGAATCCGAACAGCGCAGCGAGCCCCGCCGCGATCGCGACGCCCAGTCCGTAAGCCACCGATGGATCCACCAGCAGCAACACCAGGCGCGTTGGTATCCACGGGAATCCCTGGAGATTGGCCGCGAACGGTGCGCCCAGCACTTCGTGCGGATTCCACGCGGGAAGCCTGTGCGCCGGTCCGAAGAGCCACTGCTGCGCAAACCAGAGCCGCAGCCGGTGCAGCATTTCGTAGTCGCTGCCCATGAGCGAGCTCGCGCCGCTCAGGATTTCCGTCCGCATGTAAACGGTCTCGGCTAACAGCACCGTGATGAGCGCCGCGAGTGCGGTTCGAAGCCGCTCGCTGTGTGGCGGAGTTTGCACCTAACTGCTTAGTATCCCAGTGAGTATCGTAAAAAGCGCCATAATTCAGATATGCGCGCCTTTCCGGCTCTTTTTTCCGCCGCGGCCTTCGTGAGCCCGCTTTTTGCCCAGACCACGCCACCGCCCAAGACCTGGATCGATCCCGATACCGGGCATCGCATCGTGCGCCTGACCGATGAGCCCAACAGCGCGAGCCTCTACTTCAACCAGAACGGCTACACGGCGGACGGCAAGAAGCTGATCTACACGACGCCGGATGGGATCTCCGCGCTCAATCTGGAAACGCACGCGACGAATCGCGTCGTGACCGGTAAAGTGCGGGTCATCGTGACGGGCCGCAAAACGCAGAATGTCTACTACCTGCAGGACGACAAGATCTTCGCCGCCAATGCCGACACGGGCGCGACGCGCGAGATCGCGAAAGTTCCGGCGCGCAGTTCCGTGGTCACCGTGAATGCGGATGAAACGCTGCTGGCCGGCACTTACACGGAGCGTGACGCGCCCAGCGTGAACGTGACCGCGCCCGGTCAGCCGCAGCAACTCGTCCAGGCGCCGAACAAGGGCGAAATGATGGAGGTGCGTTTGGCCGCCCACATCCCGATGGGGATGTTCACGGTCAATACGAAAACCGGCGAAGTCAAGACGATTCTGAAGAGCACGGACTGGCTCAATCATCTGGAGTTTTCGCCAACCGACCCGACGCTGCTCATGTATTGCCACGAAGGCCCATGGCACAAAGTCGACCGCATCTGGACGATCCGGACCGACGGCAGCCACATCACTCAGATCCACACCCGCACGATGGCGATGGAGATTTTCGGGCACGAATTCTGGGCGCCGGACGGCAAGACGATCTGGTATGACCTGCAAACGCCGCGCGGCGAAGATTTCTGGCTGGCGGGCTACAACGTGGAAACGAAGGCGCGCACCTGGTATCACCTGCAGCGCGACGAATGGTCGATTCACTTCAACGTCACGAAGGACGGGAAACTGTTCTGCGGAGACGGCGGCGACCCGGGACAGGTGGCGCATGCGAAGGACGGGGAGTGGCTTTATCTGTTCCGTCCAGAGCTGATTGAGAATCGCGGCATCGCCGATCCGAAGTTCGTGAATCCTGGCGTGTTCCATGCCGAAAAGCTGGTGAACATGTCGCGGCATCAGTACAAGCTGGAGCCGAACGTGAGTTTCACGCCGGATGAGAAGTGGGTCGTATTCCGTTCGAATATGTTCGGGCCGACTTACGTGTTTGCTGTGGAGGTCGCAAAGGCCGGAGTCGCGTCGATGAAGTTCGATTTCAGCGAAGGACTGGCGAAGGCGGCGCAGTCGACGCCATACACGGATGAGCGGGGCAGTGGATTCGAAGGTTCCGGTCAGCCTTACTATTTTTCGGCGCGAGTTCCGAGTGAGGGCAACTATAGGGTCACGGTGACACTGGGCGCCGATCGCGCCGCGTCCGATACGACGATCAAAGCCGAACTGCGGCGCCTCATGGCGGAGACTGTGCGTGTGCCAGCTGGCAAGACTGAGCCCCGAACGTTCATCGTCAACACGCGCACCACGAAGATCGACACGGGCGGCGAGGTGCGCCTGAAGGATCGCGAGAAGACCACGGAAGCATGGGCCTGGGATAACAAGCTGACTCTCGAATTCACGGGGCCGAATCCCGCGGTGCGCTCGGTCAGGATCGAAAAGGCGGATAACTCGCTGCCGACGCTCTACATTGCGGGCGACTCGACATCCACCGATCAGCCGCGTGAGCCCTACAACAGTTGGGGACAGATGATCACGCGATTTTTCACGCCGGAAATCGCGGTTGCGAACCATGGCGAATCGGGAGAATCGCTGCGTGGCTTTCTTGGCGAGCAGCGTTTCGCAAAGCTGATGAGCGTGATCAAGCCCGGCGATTTCCTCATGATCCAGATGGGGCACAACGATCAAAAGGAGAAAGGCGAGGGCGTGGGCGCGTTTACCACGTATACTGCCGACCTGAAGATGTTCATCGATGCGGCGCGCAAGCGTGGCGTGAAGACGATTCTTGTAACGCCGGTGAGCCGCCTGTCATGGGGCGCCGGCGCGGAAGCCAACAAGATCGTGAATAATCTCGGGGATTATCCCGAAGCGGTGCGCCGCGTTGGGGTAGAGGAAAACGTTCCGGTGATCGACCTGAACGCGATGAGCCACGAATTTTACGAGGCGCTCGGCCCGGCGAATGCCCCGAAGGCTTTCGCCGACGGGGATACCACGCATCACGATAACTACGGAAGTTACGAACTCGCGAAGGCGATCGTGACGGCGATCCGGCAGCAGAATATTCTGCTGGAACCTTATCTGGTTAATACTCCGGCGTTTGATCCGGCTCATCCCGATCCGATCGCCTCATTCGATGTTCCGGCCGAGCCGCGGGAGCAGGCCAAACGCCCCGAGGGGCAGTAATTCCGTTTGCACGCTCGCGGAAGTGCGGCGTCAAACGGACAGGAGTTCATCATGCGACTTGCCGTTCTCACCTTGCTCTTCGCCGCCAGTCTGGCGGCCCAGACGCAAACTCAGACGTTCGATTTCGCCAACAAGCCCAGCGCCAACGGCTTGAAGGACGTGGCCACACTTCTGCGTGTGGTCGGGAAGCTTGACAACGTTTCGGTGGATCCGGACACAGCGGCCGTGACAGTCACCGGGACAGCGGACGAACTCGCCATGTCCGCCTGGATGATCCGCAATCTGGATCAGCCTTCGCCATCGCCCGATCCCTGGTTGGTGGCGGGCAAGAGCGATGACGGGATTCGCATGTTTCATCTGACTCGGGCAGCCGCTGAATCACCGCAAGCAGTCCAGGAAATGATCACGGTCATTCGCACAGTCGGCGATATTCAGAAAGTCTTCGTTTATACGGATCATTCGGATCTGGTGGTGCGCGGCACGGCGACTGAGCTCGATTTCGTGCGATCCATAATCGGCTCACTCGATCAAACGCCGGATCCACGGCGAGCCGAGATGACGATGACGCCGGAATATCACTACTTTTCGGGGAGAAGGACGGATACCGTGCGGATTTATTATCTGGCGCACAGTTCGACTCCCCAGCAGATTCAGGAAATCCTCACTAACCTGCGAACTGTGCTCGATGTCCAGAAGGTTTTCAACTTTACGCCGATGCAGGCGCTCGTTCTGCGCGCTTCGACCGATACCGTCGCAGCTGCGGAATGGATGATTCGCTCGCTCGATCTTCCCGCCGATGCGAAAGCATCGACGCAGGAATTTACAACATCGCCTTCCATGCCCGGCGGTTCTTCTCTGCAGGTCCTCTATCCGGCGAACCTGAAAGGCACGGCTCTGCAGCAGACGCTGACGGCGGTCCGCACTGACGTCGGAATTCAGAAAGCCTTCCTGAAGACCAGTCCCGCAACGCTGGTAATGCGCGGCTCGGCTGACCAGATCACGAAAGCGGATCAGATTATTCAGACTGCGGATAACGCTGCGAAGCCCTAACTGGCGCTCGCCGCGTTCAGCTTCTGAACCGATTCCGGGCTGAGCTTCAACTCACTCGCCGCCACCAGATCCCTGATGTGCTCGACTTTGGTGGCGCTCGATATCGGCGCCGCGATGTTCGGCTGTGCAAGCAGCCACGCGAGCGCAACGGAAGCCTGGCTGGAGTTGTACTCCTTCGCGACAGCATCCAGCGCATCCAGCACCCGATGGCCGCGATCGTTCAGATACTTGCTCATCCCACCGCCGCGCGGGCTCTTGTTGAGGTCCGCCGCGCCGCGATACTTACCGGTCAGGAATCCCGACGCCAGCGAGAAATATGGAATCACCGCCAGTTTGTATTCCGCCACCACCGGCGCGAGATCAGTCTCGTATCCCGACCGGTCCATCATGTTGTAATGCGGCTGCAGCGTCTGGTAAGGCGCGAGCCCCGCGCGCTTCGTGGTCTCCATCGCTTCACGCAGGCGAGCGCCGTTGTAATTCGACGCGCCAATGAAGCGTACCTTGCCCTTTTTCACCATCGCGTCAAACGCGCCCATGGTTTCTTCGAGCGGCACGGAGGGATCGTCTTCATGCGACTGGTAGAGATCGATGTGGTCGGTCTGCAACCGGCGCAGCGAGTCCTCGACCTCCTGCTCCATATACTTCGCAGCCAGTCCCTTCTTCCCGCCACCCATGTCCATCCCGACCTTGGTCGCGATGGTCACCTGATTGCGCTTGCCGCTGCGCGCGAACCATTTCCCGATGATCGTCTCCGACTCACCGCCCTTATTGCCTGGCGCCCAGGTGGAGTAGATATCGGCGGTATCAATGAAATGCAGGCCGGCGTCAAAGGCCGCGTCAAGGATGTGGAACGAATCCGCCTCATTCAGCGTCCAGCCGAAAACGTTGCCGCCGAGCATAATGGCGGGAACTGAAAGTCCGGTTTGGCCGAGTGGTGTTGTACGCATGTACGCCTTTCCAAACTCATGGTACACGCGCGAATTACGGCGCCGGAGTCGCCATCGGCTTGCTCTTATCGACGACGTAAACGCCGACGAGCCGCAGCGGCTTCGAGGAGGTATTGTGCGCGTCGTGCTTCGCTCCGGCGGGAATGATGAATGAATCGCCCGCCTTCACTTTCAGCGGCGGCTGGCCTTCGATCAGGATCTCCCCTTCGCCTTCGAGAATGTAGCTGATCTCTTCGCCTGGATGCGTATGGCGTCCGGCGAACGCATTGGGCGCGATTTCGACGCGGGCCACAACGGCTTCATGACCGGGGATGGAAATATCCTTGCGCTGCAGGATAGTCCGCGAAATTCCCGGCTTCTGCGCGAACAACGCGGCTGTGATCAGGACCGCGGCGGCGGCCCACGAGAGTACTTTCTTCATAAATTCGATTCCTTTCGGATTACTGCTCTTCGCCTTTCGGCGGCGCACTCACGTTGACCGGACGTCCATTCTCCGCGGGAGGCACATAGCCATCGTTCGATGGGCCGTTCTGGAAGAACCGCGCGTCGTAACTGTAGGGGCCGGTCGCATACACGGCGGCTGCCTGTCCGAAGATTTTACCCGCCTTGATAGTGGAGTCGTGCACCTGCTTCACCAGCGCCTGGTAGCGCGGGTCGGTCTGCGGATATCCGGAGAATGAGCTCAGATCGTTGTTGCCGGTGATGACGACGTCGATGCCCTCCACGCGCGCGATGTCGTAAGTATTCGCAACGCCGACCGGCGATTCGATCATGACAACAAGCAGCGTATTGTCATTGATGGTCTGGCGATAGTCAATGCCGTTGATGCCCCAGATCATTCTGTATTGACCCGCTCCCGCGCTGCGGTGGGCTGTTGGCGGATAGCGGACCCAGCGGGCAGCTTCGCGGGCGCGATCGAGGTCATCCACGGTCGGAACGATTACGCCGAGCGCGCCAATATCCATCGCGTGCTGGATGTGCCACTCCTGCGCGTCGGGCAGCCGGATCATCGGGGTAGCAGCCACGCGCGGGCACGCCGCGATCATCTTCTCCACGTCGCGAAATTCGAGTGTGGAGTGCTGCATCTCGAACCACGTGTAATCGTAGTGCTTCGCTTTTTCGCAGTAGCCGGCCGGGTCGGGCGTGGATTGGGTAAAGCTGAACACCTGTTTGCCGGCGAGCAGCTTGGCTTTCACGGTGTTATAAAGTGGCGCCGGCTGCTGGGCAGGCGCGAATGTTGCGGCCACTGCCGCCGCGGCCACAGCGGCCGAAAACGCGATCCATCTTCGTGATATCTTCATGGGCCCTCCGCCCGGTTTCAGGCAGGTGCAAGTATATAACAGTGTTGGGGCATCTTCGGAACCGCTGGGACTTTGGGCTTGCGGGCGCGGTCCTGTTGCTGCTGGTCTGGCAGCTCTTCATTCCGCCGGTTCTCAGCGTCGCAAACGATCACGATTTCGAAAAACTTCTGGGGCATATCTGTTACGCGCCGGTCGAAACGGCGAAAACGCCGTTTTTCGATTATGTCGTACTGCATTACGCGTACGATGCGGATTCCTGCATCGATTGGCCGATGCGATCGGCGAATGAAGCCGCATTCGCGGTGGGGTGGTGGCTGAATGGGATTTTCCATTCGCGAACCGATTTCGACCTGCGGTACATGGGGATCGTCTATGGCCTGATTTTTATTGCGGGATTCGTGACGATGCAGCGTGCGCTGCGCCGCGTGCCATTGAAGCTCTCGATCCTTGCGCAGACGGCGTGGATTGCGGCTTTCTGCAACGCCGTCTATGTGCCAATGTTCAACACGTTGTACTTCGATGCGCTGTCGCTGGCTGCGATGACTGGCGCACTCGCGGCGGCTGCGGTGGTGGCGCTCGATCGCGAGCCGCGCTGGCAATGGGTTGCCGCGGCGGCGGTCTGGCTGGCGCTGCTGGCGGGCTCGAAAGGACAGCATGCGCCGCTCGCGCTGCTTTGTATTCCGGCCCTCTGGGTCCGGCCGCGGCATTTGACTGCCGTCCGCATCCTGGGCAGTGGGGCCATCATCGCCGGCGCCGGTCTCTCGCTCCTCACCATGCCGCGCTTTTACCAGGGCGAAGCCACGTTTAACGCGCTCTTCTATCGAATTCTCCCCACGCTCTCGAATTCGCATGCTTATCTTGCGGAAACCAGGATTCCGGCGTCCTGGGCGCAATACTCCGGCGAAGTCGCCTTCGCCGAAGACGTGCCGCTGCGAGATCCGTATTACGAAGAAAAATTCGGCGATTGGTTCGGGCCGGTGGATCTATTACGCCTCTATCTGCGCCATCCTTCCTCCGCCTGGATCATCGCGCGCGAAAATCTGGACGAAGCGTCCATGGACCGCGTGCGCATCCGCATGGCCGGCGTGCCGCATCGGCTGAGCAATTACGAAGAGTCGCAGGGCAAGCCGCCCCAGGCCATCAGCCATTTCTTCACGCTCTGGCCCACGCTGAAAAACGCCGTCTTCGGCGCGCGTCCGATTCTCTACGCACTCTGGATACTAACCGTGATCGTGATTGCGTGGATGCTCGCCCCGCCTGATCCACGAATGCGCCTGCTCCTCGCCATCGTCACGACGGCGCTGGCCGCGGAATTCTCCATCTGCATGCTGGATGGCGCAGACGGCGGACGCCATTTGACGCTCTTCAACGCGCTGCTCGATTTCTTGGTTTGCTGCGATGTGGTGCTCGTGGCGCGCAGGTGGCTGCTTACGCCTGAAGCGATTTCAGATACGGCGCACTCGCCTTCATGAGGTCGTACGCCATCTCGACGAAGTAGTTCTGGATTCCGCCCGTCTTCGCCGCCGTGAAAATCTTCTTCCAGTCGAGCGAATCCTGCGAGGAGCCAATCGCCACCTGCTGTTTTGCGTCCGCGTTCCACCCCTGGCAGTGCATCGAAATGAAGCGTCCCGGATACTTGTTGAAATACTCAGCCGCGTCGAAGCCCTGCGCGATGGTCGAAACCTGGAACTGAAACTTCACCAGCTTCGGATCCAGTAGTTCGAACAGCACATCGTAAACTTTCCGGTCACCCACCATCGCTGTCTCGAAATTTTCGTTGTGAAGCGCCTGCCAGATATCGGCTTTGCGCGCTTCTTCGCCGATCTTGTTGTATTCGTCGGCGGCTTTTTTCACATCGTCCATCGTGGGATTCTTCGGTCCGCCCAGGCTCGCAACAGCCATCTGCGTCATTCCCACCTCTTTTGCCCACGCGATGCGCTCCGCCTGATTCTGGCGCATCTCGCGCATGCCGAAATGACAGCTATGGCACTCGAGCCCCATATCGGCGAGCGTCTTCTTCAGCTCCGCGCCGCTGTATTTCTGAAGCCCGTTGAACTCGCGATATCCCCAGGGCGAACAAAGCTCGATGCGCTGGAAACCGGCATCGGTCAGCATTTTCATGGTGCCGGGAAAATCCGCCGCCAGGTTCGTCCGCACCGGATAAGTCTGGCAGCCCAGCGGCATCCCGAGCGGGTTGGCCAGCACGTGTTTTGCGAGCGCCGCCGCTCCTACCGTCGCGGCCCCTGTCGCAATGAACTGTCTTCTGGAAAGTGGTGTCATGATGTCCTCCAGTCTAGGCGGTGGCCTTTGCGGTCAGATCGCGCAGCTTCGCGCACAGACCCGGTATCTCGTCGGGGTTAGTGCCCTCATATTCCAGTCCTACAAATCCGCGGTAACCGGATTTCGCGATCATCGCAAGCAGCCGCGGCCAATCCGCGGGAAGCTTCTTGCCGTCCGGGTCGGAAACTTGTGTCTTGAAGTGGATGCTCGTCGCGTACGGCAGCAGCGTGCCGAATTCCTCATAGCCGTTCTTCGGCAGATTGCCGGAATCGGCATTGATGCCCGCCCACGGCGAATCCGCTCCCTTAGCGATCGCGATCGTCGGAGGCGCCGTTGCGCTCAGTCCGCCGTCATCTTCCACGCCGAGCGTGATGCCCTTTTCGCCGCTGTATTCCGCGCCGCGCTTCATCACTTCCACGGCCCAGCCGATCGCTTCTTCCTGCGTCGCGGTCTTTGGAACCGGCCCCCCGAACACGCGCACGTGGCTTGCGCCGATGGCGTCCGCCACATCGACCCATTTCTTGATTTCCGCCACCTGTGCGTCCTGCTTCTCCTTCGTCGGCTGCGCCAGCTGAATGCGGGCGCCCACGTTATAGAGCTGAATTCCGGCTTTAAACGCCACCTTCCGCAGATTCGCCAGGTAGTGCGGAGTCGTATCGGGAAACCAGTAAACCGTCGTATCCACACCCGCGAGTCCCCAGTCCGAAGCCATGTGGATAACGTCTTCGTAGGTCATCTTTTTCGCCATGAGTGCGCTGCGGTACGAATACGCCACAAGGCCTGGCTTCAGATGGCTGACGGGAGCCGAAGGCGGGGCAGTTTGGCCGCGCAGCAATGAAGCGGCGGGCACTGCGGCCAGCGTTGTGAGCATATTTCGACGATTCATGACTGGAGTATATACCCTGAGTGATCTAATAAATGCTTATGGTTAAAAACGTACTCGGAGGTGTTCTGCAGACGTGCTGCACCGATCCGCTGACGGGCTTCTATCGTGACGGCAAATGCAATTCGGGCCTGGACGATCGCGGCCGCCACGTCGTCTGCGTCGTGGTGACGGATGCGTTTCTTGCCCACCAGGCGTCGATCGGCAATGACCTGATTACGCCGCATCCCGAATGGGGTTTCCCCGGATTGAAAGCGGGCGATAGCTGGTGCGTCTGCGTCGAGCCGTGGAAGAAAACGTTCGAAGCGGGCATCATTGCGCCGGTGCGGCTCGAAGCCACGCACGAGCGCGCGCTGGAAGTCGTGACGCTCGAAATGCTGATGAAGTGCGCCCGCGTCAACTGACGAACTATTTCGCGGTGGGCAGAGCAAAGGCCACGTAGGCGCCGGGCACCGGATCGGTCGCCGCGGGATGGCCGGGAACCGCGTGCGTGTGCGTCGTGGAGCGCGCCGCTGCGCAATAGACCACGTACTCACGGCCGTTGATTTCGTAAACAGCGGGCATTCCCTCCACGCCCGCGTCCACTTCGGTTTTCCAGAGCTCTTTCCCGGTATCCTCGTCGAGCGCGCGGATATACCGGTCGCGCGTGCCGGTGAAGATCAATCCGCCTGCGGTGACCACCGGACCCACTTTCGGGAAATGCGCTCCCGTATCGGTGATGCCTTTTGCGGCCAGCTCCGGAACCTCACCCAGCGGGATCTGCCACTTGATTTTGCCGGTGTTCAGGTCGTAGGCGGTGAAGGTAGTCCATGGCGGTTTAATCGCCGTGAGACCGTTGTTCGTCACCATGAATCCGAATGGGCTCTTGTAGCGCATCGTGGTGGGATCGCCGGTGTCCGGCCCGGAGAGCGTCAGCTTCAGCATCGCTGGAAAATCCTTCGAGACGACGAACATCGTGCCGTGCTCGGGATCGATGGCGCTGCCGCTGAAATTCGAACCGCCATTGTTGCCTGGCATCTCGATTGTGTTCTTCAGCCCCGGCGGCGTGAACAGACCTTCGTTGCGGGCTGCGAGAATCTCTGCGCGGATCTGCGTTTTCTCGGCGTCATCCGCGATGTAGGGATTAAGGTCATCCGCCGTAAACGATTGCCTCGCGAAGGGCGGCGGCGCGGTGGGGAAGGGCTGCGTGGGCCAGGTCTCTTCGCCGGGCATGTCTGACTTCGGGACAGGACGCTCTTCGATCGGCCAGAGCGGCTCTCCCGTCACGCGATTGAACACGTAGAGAAAGCCCGTCTTGCCGGCCTCCGCAACCACATCCACCATTTGTCCGTTATGCCGCACCGTCAGGAGCTTCGGCGCGTTCGCATTGTCGTAATCCCAGATATCGTGATGCACCATCTGGTAATGCCAGAGCCGCTTGCCGGTATGGACATCAAGCGCGAGCAGGCAATCGCCGAAGAGATTTTGGCCTTTGCGATCCGCGCCGTAGAAATTGTATTTCGGGCTCGCGGTGGGGACATAGAGAATACCGCGCTTCGTATCGATCGACATTTCCGACCACGCGTTCGCGCCACCCACCGTTTTCCACGCGTCTCTTGGCCACGTGTCGTAGCCGAATTCGCCTTCATGCGGGATGGTGTGGAAGGTCCAGACGAGTTTGCCGTTGCGGACGTCGTAGGCGCGGATATCACCAGGCGCGGAATCATATTCCTGATTGGTGGAAGAACCGACGATCACCAGGTTTTCGAAAACCTGGCCCGGCGTCATCGATTGCACATTGAGCCGCGGGGTAACCTCGCGCCCCAGCCCTTCGCGCAGATCGAGTTTGCCATCGTTGCCGAAGGCCGGGACAGGAAAACCGGTGCGCGCGTCAAGTTCGATCAGAAAATTGGCGTTCGCGTAGAGCAGCCGCCGCTCTTTGCCATCCGAGCTCTGCCAGTAGTTGATCCCGCGCGTCGTGATAGGCCCGCGCGCATTGGCGTGCGACCAGATTTCTTTGCCGCTAGCCGCATCCAGCGCCACGATGGAGTTGTTCTTCCCCATCACGTACATCACGCCGTCCGCGACCACAGGACTGAACAGATACGGGTTGCCATCGCCGATCGGATACGTCCACGCAATCTTGAGTTGCGAGACATTCGACCGGTTAATCTGATTCAGCGCGGAATACTGCGAATGATCGGGTCCACCCCCGAAATCGCTCCAGGTAGTATGCGGCTTTTGTGCAAACAGCGCGCACGCGATCAATCCAATCCATATAACACGCATCAACCGCGAGTATAAGTGGGGCGGAGCTTCACAGCTCTGCACGCCGGGCTTCGGCCCGGCGCCTGCCACCGCGAAAATCATCAGGTACGGCTCTATGTACATCCGATGGCTCGTATGCCCCCAGAACACCGCACACCCCACCGCAAACGAAGCGATCAGCAAATAAATACACCCCGCCTGCCGCCACCGGTCACGCGATCGCCAGATCCCAACGGGCGCCAGCGCAAACAACGGCAGGTACGAAACGAGATACACAGCCTCGAACGCCACACCATGCCGCGGACTGAACACCGGCGAGAAAGCGATCCAGACCTTGCGGATCGCGCGCCCCGCCGTCAGCCACGGATGCTCTTCGATAAATGCCATCCCGCGCTTCCAGAACCATGCCGTCTCCTGGATGAACTGCGGGTCATGAATTTCATAAAACGCATGCCGATCCCTCACCGGCACATCGAGCCACTCCGGTTCCTGCGCGGCGTCGATCGACTGCTCAGGGAAATAGTCGAACGTCAGCCGGTGATTCGCGGTCCACAACGAAAATCCGCCGTTCGAATAGAGGATCGGCGCGCCCGTGATGCGCCACGTCCGGACAACCCATGGGCCCATCAACACCATGACGCCAAGCGTCGCGTAAAGCCATCGCCGCCGCCCCAGCCAGAAAAGCGCAAGAGGGACGAAGAGCGCGAGATTGGCTTTCGTCAATACCGTGAGCGCCAGCGCCAGTCCAGCCACAAACCAAAGAGCGCGCGAACTGGAGCGCCCCGCCCGCAACAGCAGCCACACACAGATCGCGACGGCGAACGCCAGAACGGCATTCTCCTGGAGAACGCCGTCATGCCAGACGAAATACGGATAGATAGCGGCGTATGCCGCCGCCACCACACCCACGATCGGCGAAAAAAGCAGCGCCCCGATACGCGCCGTCATCCACACAGTTCCGGCCCCTGCCAGCGAGCCGAGCAGGATCACGCCGATTTTCACGTGTCCCGCCAGAATCGCCGCCGCCACCACAGTCGGATAGACCGGCGGAAAGAACGCACACAGCCGCCCGGGCTCCCAGCAATACCCGCCGCCGCGCGCAAGCGTATCGGCCACGTGAAAATATGCGCTGTAAGCCCAGAAATGATCGGGGCCGAAAAGGCCACAAACAGCGCGCAGAAGAAACGCGGCCAGGCAGATCAGCGGAAGCGTAATCCGGCTGGATGCCGCGCGCGCCAGCATTCGGGATTATCGGCCAGTCCAGACAGGAGCCAACCAGGCCACCGGCTCTTCCGGTTTCGGGTTGGGCGCATCGCCGCCGCCGGCTGTCCAGACGCGCACGAAGAAGTAGTGGCTCCCGGCGTCATCAATCTCCGGCGTCCAGTGCATCGAGTAGCCAGGCGCAGGCGGCGTATAAGTCTGCGCCACAACCCCGCCGTCCTTCACGATGTCGATCTTCGTGATCTCATCCTTTGCGCTGGAAGTATCGGGATCCGAAATCGAAATATCGAATTTCAGTTTCGAAGGCTTGTTCAGCGTCGAGCCCATGATCGCGCCATTCACCGTGTAGCGCGCCTGCAGATTCTTATCGAGCGAGGCATACGTGCGCCGATTTTTCATCGCATCCAGAATCGCCGCCTTCGTCTTCGCCGGCGCCAGCACGAACGTACGCGAGGTGTGCTTCGGGATCGCGCTCATCCCGTGATTGTCATTCCCGCAAATCGGCGAAACTTTCCAGCCGTGATCCAGCGCCGCAATGAATCCGTCGTAGTGAATCTTGTTGTTTGAATTGATGACCTCGAGCATCGTGAGGATATCGGTCACTTTCGGATCGCGGTAGGCCCAATTGTTGTACTGGGTGGCGCTCGGATGATTAAAGCTCGCCACCACCGGCCCGTCGCCGTTCGGCGCGGCGGTCTCCAGCCATTTGTAGAGATAAGGAAGATCGATCCCAGGCAGCAGCGCGTTCAGTATTCCGGACGTATTGTAAACGTTCAGATGGCCTTCGCCCGCCGGTCCGTCGTTCTCCGAATATTCGAACCCAGAGATCGCCACAAACGCGCTATCCGTCGCTTCCGCCGCTTCCTTCTTCGCCTTCAGCCACGTCGGGTTTTCCGGACTCGGCGGTTGAAAGCCGGCATCCTGCGAATGATCCGTCGCAGCGTAGAAATCGTAATCCGCGGCCTTCGCGGCCGCATAGTGCGCCGAGGGCGGCCCCTGCACTTTCTGCCAATCGGGCTTGACCGAAGTTCCCGGCGCTGGAATCTGCGATCCATTGATTACATAGATCCCAGGGCACCCGCCGCCCGCCGTCTTTACATACCCCTCCGACCAGTGCGCAGCGGGCGAATTCGGATCCTGCGTGTAAGTGAGAATGCCCGCGCAGCCATTAGTCTGGATCTGCTCGCCATGCGACCACGTATACGCCGTATGCGCGTGCAAATTCCCCGCATAGATGTGATATTCGGGAGCAGACCGGGTCTGGCCCGTGAGTATGGCCGAAGTCAGGGCAACGGTTCCGCAGAGATACGGAGCGAAGCGGCGCATCGAGGACCTCCTCAGATTCTTTCCAACAATACAACGGCCTGCGATTCCGCGGAACGGCCTTCGCCCACAGGCCCGACCTTCTCCGCTGTCTTGAACTTCACCGAAACCATCTCGACCGGAAGCTCCATCGTCTTCGCCAGCGATTCGCGGATCGGCAGCCGCCAGTCTTTTAGCTTCGGCCGCTCCAGAATCACCGTCGAATCCACGTTGACGATCCGGTAGCCGGCCTCGCCCGCAAGCCCGCAAACATGCCGAAGGAAAACCAGGCTGTCGGCGCCTTTCCACCGCGGGTCCGTATCCGGAAAGTGCATGCCAATATCGCCGAGCGCCACGGCGCCCAGAATGGCGTCCGTAATGGCGTGCGCCAGAACGTCCGCGTCGGAATGGCCTTCGAGGCCGAACTCAGAGGGAATTTCCAAACCGCCCAGAATCAGTTTGCGACCGGTGGCAATGCGGTGAACGTCCCAGCCCTGTCCGATGCGGAACTGCGGGCCAGCGCTCAACGCTTAGCCTTTTCCTGCTCGAAAAACAGCCGCGCCAGATCCATGTCGCCGGCTTTGGTGATTTTGATGTTGCGGTCGCTGCCGAGCACCACGCTGATCTCCACTTCGTTCAGCCGCTCGACAAGACTCGCTTCATCCGTCCCCGAAAATCCATCCGCCTGCGCGGATTCAAACGCGCGCGCCAGAATGTCGCGCCGGAACACCTGCGGAGTCTGTGCCAGCACCAGCCGCTCGCGCGAAATCGTGCCGCGGATCTTGGCGACGCCGCCCGCTTGCGCTCCACTTACCTGCTTGACGGTATCGACCGGAACAATTCCCACAATCGCCGCGCCCGTCGCTTCCGCTTCGCGCACCACTTTGCCGATCGTTTCGAGCTCAATGAACGGCCGCACAGCATCGTGCACCGCCACCAGCTCCACCGCCGGGTCGAGCGTGGCGAATGCTTTCTCCACGGATTCCTGGCGCGTATTCCCGCCCTCCACCACCTTCAGGCTGCCGGCCAGGCCGCGCACTTCGGAGCGCAGCATTTCGTCCGTGGCCGCGATATCGGCGTCCCGCACGGCCACCACAATATCGGTGACCTCGGGGGATTCCGCGAATTTCCGTACGGTGTGAACCAGAATCGGCGCGCCTTCGAGCAGCATGAACTGCTTGCGGCTGGTGCCTGTCGTTTCGGGGGTGGCGGCGCTGCGGCCCATGCGGGTACCAAGCCCCGCAGCCGGCAAAATAACGGCAAGTCTCACGGTTTAGCTCTCTCCGACCGCCTGCTCGCGCCGTGGCGGACGTTCGGCGTTGTGCGGCGTGCGCTCCGACAAAGCCGAAGCCGCGGCAGCCTGCGCCGATGCCGGCTGGTTGCGCTCATCGAACTTCCCGAAGATCATCTTGCCGGCCGTGGTCTGCAGCACGCTGGTCACCGAAATATCGACGGTCTTCGAAATCATCCGCCGGGCGTTATCGACCACCACCATCGTACCGTCATCCAGATACGCGACGCCCTGATTGTATTCCTTCCCTTCCTTCAGGATGAATACGCGCATCAGCTCGCCCGGCAGCACCACCGGTTTCAGGGCATTGGTCAGTTCATTGATGTTGAGGACCGCCACACCGCGCACCTGCGCCACCTTGTTCAGATTGAAATCGTTGGTGACGATCTTGCACTTGTACGTCTTCGCGAGTTCGATGAGCTTCATATCGACCTCGCGCACCTGCGGAAAATCCTCTTCGGCAATCCGCACCTTGACGTTGGTCATCTGCTGGATGCGCTGCAGCACGTCCAGCCCCCGGCGCCCGCGCGTGCGCTTCTGCGAATCCTGCGAGTCGGCCACCATTTGGAGCTCATGCAGCACGAACTGCGGGATCACCAGCACGCCTTCAATAAATCCGGTCTCGACAATGTCCGCAATCCGGCCGTCAATAATCACGCTGGTGTCGAGAATCTTCTGCGTACTCTGCGCGTCGGCTTCACTGCCGAACATCCCCATCGCGCCCAGGTTGAGAAGCTCGCCCTTCGCCGCGCCAGTCACCGCGCCGAAGTAGACCAGCACCAGCAGAGCGACGACCTGAATGAAGTGAACCGCCCCGCTGTTCTCGCTTCCGATGTGGCTCAGGACGACGCTCACGAGCGATGAGCAGAACAGGCCCGCCACCACGCCGATCGTGATACCGATCGTCCGCTTGAGGCTCACCCGCGCGAAACGGCGTTCGAGGAAAATGGCCAGAACCGCGCCGGCCGCGCCGTAGAAACCGGCCGCCCAGAACTGCACGCTCTCGGGCCGGAAATAGGCGGCGGCAAAGCCGAACACCAGCACAAAAATGGCGCGAACTAATATAAAGTCGAGCACTTCAGTACGGGACACTTACCCGACTGTAAATTTTACCACCTTGCAGTGCTGGAACGTAATGAGACGCTCACTTTATGAAAGCCGGCAACTCGTGGGGGATCTCTCCCAATCCGTAGAAGCGATTGACCATTGCGCCACCGGAAAGCTCCGCAATACGAAAACCGGAGGGATCGTCGCCCAAAGGTTTCCCCGAGGCGGAGGTCACATAAATCTCCAGATCGTCGTCGAGAGCATGCGCATTTTTGTGCAGATGGCCTGCAAACAGGTACTCGACGCCGTACTGGTGCAGCAGATCGAGCAGCCGTCCGCGTATCTCGGGAGGCAGGTTCTCGCCCGCCGGTTCATCGGCGCTGCTCACAAAAGGAGGGTGATGCATGAAAACCACGATGGTATCCCCGCTCGCCTCCGCCTTCGGAAGCTCGGCCGCCAGCCACTGCATCTCCTTCTCCTCCTCGTCCGGAACGTGCGCGGGCGATTTCAGAATCGTGGAGTTCAGAACGATGCCATAAAGGCCGGGCTCGTGAAATGAATAATAATCCGGGCCGTAGTTTTTACGGTAGGCGGCGAGCGTCTCCGGCGTTGGATCGTTGGTCTGATCGTGATTGCCCGGCACTCTGTAGAGATGGATGGAGGGATCGAGTTCACGATTAATACGCGCGAACTCGGCAATCTGCGCCTGATCCGCGGCTTTATTCGTGAGGTCGCCGGTGACCACCACGAACGCCGGATGCAGCCGGTTGAAATTCGCGACCGCGAATTCCCAGTTCGCCGTCTCCTGCCGGAAATCGGCGTTGTTGGTGAACATGCCGAACTGAGGGTCGCTCGCCTGGATAAACCAGAGCGGACCGGCCGCAAAGGCCAGCGTCGGCGTGAGCAGGAGCAGTGCGAGGCGGATCTTCATTTTGCAGGGTATTTATTCGGCAGTTTGCCGAACGGGATGTATTGCTGGTCCAGGATGCCATCCTGCACTTCGACGATGCGAAATCCGGAGGGGTCCTTGCCCAGCGGCTTACCCACCGCGCTCGTCGTGATCATTTCGATATCGTCGTCCATGCCGTACGAATTCTTGTGGAGATGTCCGGCAAAAACGTAGCGCACCTTGTAGCGGTGCAAAAGTTCCAGAATGCGCCTGCGCGTCTCCACCGGCTGATTGAAATACTGCTCGGGTTCATCGGGCTTTTCGAGAAACAGCGAAATGTGCAGGAAAATGATCGGCATCGCGCCCGAGGCCTTCGCCTTTTCGAGTTCCGCCGCCAGCCACTTCTCCTGCTTCGCGGCTTCGTCCATCACTTTGGCCGGCGCTTTGAGCAGGTTCGAATCCAGCACGATCCCATAAACCGGACCTTCGCGAAACGAGTAATAATCCGGTCCAATGTTCTTCCGGTACGCGGCCAGTGATTCCGGCGTCGGCTCGTTCCCGACGTCGTGATTCCCCGGCGCGCTGTATACGTGAATCGAAGGATCGAGCAGGGCATTGATGCGCTTGTATTCCGCGATCTGCGCCGCATCCCCGCCCTTGTTCACCAGATCCCCCGTGACCACCACAAACGCCGGATGCAGCCGGTTAATGTTCGCAATCGCGAACGTCCAGTTCGCCGTCTCCTGGGAGAAGTCTTTGTTCGCGGCGAAATAGCCGAACTGCGGATCGGAAGCCTGCACGAAGAAGAAAGGCTCCGCCGCAAACGCGCCGAGCGCCAGCAGAAGCAGCAGGAATATTGCCAAAAATGTGGGGCGGAGCTTCGGCTCTGCCGCAGGCCTTCCGGCCGGCGCGTACTTACCGGAATATTCTACGCCGCCCGCGATCACCCTAACTTCCCTTGACCACAAAGTTCACCATCTTATCCGGCACTGCAATCACCTTAACAATCGTCGTCCCACCCAGCAGCGCCTGAACCTTATCATCACCCCGCGCCGCAGCTTCGAGCGCGGCCTTATCCAGCCCCGCCGCCACCTGAATGCGAGCGCGAAGCTTCCCATTCACCTGCACCGGCACCTCGATCTCGGACTCCCGCGCGAGTTCCGCATCGAACGCCGGCCAGCTCTGCTTCATGACCGCGCCGTCATTCCCCATTTCCGCCCAGAGCTCCTGTGACACGTAAGGAGCGAACGGCGAGAGCATCAGCGTCAGGATGCGCAGGCACTGCTCCATCGCCGCCTTCGAAATCTGCTTCTCCTTCTCATAGAGAACGTTGACCAGTTCCATCATCAGCGCAATCGAAGTATTGAAGTGCCACCGCGTATCGAAATCTTCGGTTACGCGTTCGAGCGTCTGGTGCAGCTTGCGCAGAACCGCCGCATCGGCCGATCCATCGCCGCCCGCCGCCCCGATATTCCGCGTCACGAATCGATACACGCGTCCCAGGAACCGGTACACGCCATCCACGCCCGCATCGATCCAGTCCACGTCCTTCTCAGGCGGGGCAGCGAACAGCGCGAACAGCCGCGCCGAATCCGCGCCATGTTTGTCAGCCACATCGTCGGCCGGCACCACATTCCCAACGGACTTCGACATCTTCTGCCCGTTGCGAATCACCATTCCCTGCGTGAAAAGTTTCTTCACCGGCTCATCATAAGTCGTGAGCCCGATATCGCGCATCATCTTCGTCCAGAAACGCGAATAAATCAGGTGCAGGATCGCGTGCTCCACGCCGCCGATGTACTGATCGATCGGAAACCAGTAGTCGATCTTCTTCGAATCGTAAGGCGCGTTCGAATTCTTCGCATCGCAGTAGCGATAGAAGTACCAGCTCGAATCGACGAACGTATCCATCGTGTCCGTCTCGCGGCGCGCCGGCTGACTGCATTTCGGACACTTCACGTTCACGAACTCCGGAACGTCTTCGAGCGGCGAACGCCCCTGTCCCGTGATTTCAATCTTCAGCGGCAGCAGCACGGGAAGTTGATCGTCCGGTACCGGCACAACGCCGCATTTTGGGCAGTGGATCACGGGAATCGGCGTGCCCCAATAGCGCTGGCGCGAAACGCCCCAATCCTTGATCCGAAACGTGATCGCGGGCTTACCGAAATTCTCGCGCTCGGCGCGCGCCGCCATCTCCCGGCGCGCCACTTCACTCGGCAGCCCCGAATACTGGCCGGAATTCTCCACAACACCGTAATCCCCGAAAGCCTCTTTCATCGTGGCCGGGTTCGCCAGCTGGCCATCCACAGGCCGAATCACGGGCCGCACCGCGAGCCCATACTTCGTGCAGAATTCGAAATCGCGCTCGTCATGCGCGGGCACCGCCATAATCGCGCCCGTGCCGTAGCCCATCAGGACGAAATTGCCCACCCACACCGGCACGCGCTCGCCGCTGAACGGATTCACCGCCGTGAGCCCCGTATCGCAGCCTTCCTTCTCCACATCGCCGGGGCCTTGGCCCGAGCGCGCGTCGATCATCTTCTTCGCCCGCGCCTTCACTTCGTCCGATGCCATCGTCCGGACAATCTCATGCTCCGGCGCCAGAATCAGACACGTCGCGCCATAGATCGTATCGATACGAGTGGTGAACACGCGCACCGGCCCATAGCCGTCGATCGTGAAATCGACCTCAGCGCCTTCGCTCCGCCCGATCCAGTTGCGCTGCATCGTGAGAACGCGTTCCGGCCATCCGCCTTCCAGCTTCGAAATCGCGTCGAGCAGTTCGTCGGCGTAGGCAGTCGTCCGCAGGAACCACTGTTCGAGCGCGCGCTGTTCCACCTGCGTGTTTTCATGCCGCCAGCAGCATCCATCCACCACCTGCTCGTTCGCCAGCACCGTGGCGCATTCCGGGCACCAGTTCACCATCGCTTTCTTGCGATACGCCAGGCCGCGTTCCAGCATGCGCAGAAAAAACCACTGGTTCCAGCGATAATATTCCGGCTCGCACGTCGTCACTTCGCGGTCCCAGTCATAGGAAAACGCGAAGCGCCGGTGCGTCCGCTTCATCTTTTCGATATTGGAGAGCGTCCATTCGCGCGGAGGCGTATGGTTCTTGATGGCCGCATTCTCGGCAGGCAGACCGAACGCGTCCCAGCCCATCGGATGCAGCACGTTGTAACCGCGCATCCACATATAACGCGCCAGCGCATCGCCGATTGAATAATTCCG
>CAZWTH010000292.1:0-7527 GCA_964636715.1 uncultured Solibacteraceae bacterium
GGCAGGGCTTCGGCGCCGATGCCCGCGACGGAAGGAATCGGTCCGTAAGCATTGAGCGCACTCACAATCGCGCGCGCGTCATCGGCCGGCATCATGCCGATGGATGACGCCAGGTGGGTCGCGGCGCGCATACCCCAGGAGACCGCTTCGCCATGCAGGAAGCGCGTGTATTTCGTCTCGGCTTCGAGGGCGTGGCCGAAGGTGTGTCCGAAATTCAGGATGCGCCGCAAGCCGGATTCACGTTCATCTGCGGAGACGACTTCGGCCTTGATCCGCACGGATTCCGCGACCATATATTCCACGATGGCGGGCTCCTGCGCGAAGACGGCGTCGCGGCGGGTTTCCATGGCGCGGAAGAGCGCCTCGGATTTGATCACGCCGTGCTTGATGACCTCGTAGAGCCCGGCGCGATACTCGTTTTGCGGCAGCGTGCTGAGGACTTCGGAATCGACCAGCACGGCGAGCGGCTGGTGAAAGCTGCCGATCAGATTTTTTCCAGCCGTCAGATTGCCGCCGGTTTTGCCGCCGAGGGCCGCGTCGACCTGAGCGAGCAGCGTGGTGGGGATCTGGATGACCGGGATACCGCGCATGTAGATGGCGGCGAGGAATCCGCCGAGATCCGTCACGATGCCGCCGCCGAATGCGATCACCAGGCTGGAACGATCGGCGCCGCGTTCGGCCATTTGTTCGGCCAGTTGTTCGACATGCGACATGCGCTTATTCGCTTCGCCGCCCGCGAAAAACAGTGTGTCGAAGGGGACGGCGCCGAGCGCCGCGATCACGCGCGCGCCGTGGAGATCCCAAACAGCGCGTTCGGTGACCACGAAGACGCGGCCATGCTTTGGCGGCAAAAATTCAGGCAGGCGCGCAATCGCGCCCCGCTCGACCACCGCGGTATAGGTGCGCTGCGGCGTCGCGACAGAAAACTGAGGCATTTCCTCAATCGTCGCATGCGACTGGCACGGCATGGCAACACAGCCCACGCCTGAGACACAATAGAGATAGATGGACTCCGTCATTGTGCGCGATCCCGAGATTATGTCCGGCGAGCCGACATTCCGCGGCACGAGAGTCCTTGTGCGCACCCTTTTCGAATATCTGGAGGCCGGTCACACGCTGGACCGCTTTTTGAAAGGTTTTCCGACAGTCAGTCGCGAAATGGCAACGCTTGCGATTGAAGAAGCGAAAGAGTCTTTGCTCGCCCACCGTTAGATGCGTATCCTGCTGGACGAATGCGTTGACGAAGATCTTCGCTACGCCATTACAGGGCACGTTTGCCATAGCTGCCGGTTCGCTGGTTTCAAGGGACTTACGAACGGGAAGCTCTTAACCGCAGCCGAAAAGGCGGCGGATGTAGCCGCGGCGTAGCCGTTTTCGCCGTCAGACCTCAACCTCTGTACGCCGGCTCGGGTTCCCTGGGGACGTGCATGCCGAGCACCTCCTCGTCCGTAAAAGTTATATCCTGCGCGCCGCTTCGTTCCAGAATTTGCCGCGCCTTATTCCTCCACTCGGGGTTGTCGGAGTGCACGGCAAGCAGAATGCCCCCCGCTTTCACCCGCTCGTGGTAACGGTGGGCGTCGTGTTCCGAAATTCCCCAGCCGATCAAAGCGCCGATCAGGCCGCCGCCAGCGGCTCCGATGCCGGCGCCCATCAGGGTTCCCAATATTGGACCGGCGGCAACGAAGGCTCCCAGGCCGGGAATGCCCAAGGCTGCGAAGCCGGCGAGCAGTCCTAACCCGGCGCCAATCTCGATACCGACGGTCGCGCCGACCTCGGCATCGTCCGCCGGGTGTTCGGTTCTGGTGTGCTTTTCGGCCGTCAGTTCCCTGGCGACGCGGCGATTCGACGCCAAAACCGACATATCGTCACTTCGGAAACCCGCGTTCCACAAGGCGTCGATGCAGATCTCTGCCTGCGCGCGGTTGTTGAAAATTCCGAGCACTGC
The DNA here is from genome assembly GCA_964636715.1 of uncultured Solibacteraceae bacterium. Lineage (GTDB taxonomy): Bacteria > Acidobacteriota > Terriglobia > Bryobacterales > Bryobacteraceae > BOG-234. The sequence goes on from CAZWTH010000292.1 coordinate 1,946, forward strand.
TGTTTCCCGCTCTGCCATATAGTCATCTCCTTATGTGATGTCGCGAACACGAAGTCGCTCAGGGTCAGAAAGAGCACATCAAGCGCCAGCGTGCGAATCCGCCGTTTTCAGCGCGCCGGAGGGCCACGCTACTATGTGGAGGGGCAAGACCGGAAGTTCGACGGTAGTCCCCGGAGGAAAACGATGAGATTGTCTTTTACGCGAGGCCTGCTGCTTCTGGTTTCGGTCTGCGGCCTGGCCGGGCTGGCGAGCGCCGATACGTTTACCTACTCGTTCTCATTTGAGAACGATAACCGGATCAGCGGCGAAATTACCACGGACTGCAATAGCTGCGTCGTCCACGCCAGCGACCTCGTTTCGTGGCAGTTCTTCTACGATCACCAGGCTGTGATTCAAAGCATCAACAATCCCGGCTACGGTCTTTCCATCGGCGCCGGGACGGGGAATTCGGGTTTGACCGCAACGCCGACGGCGCTCTATTTTGCATTCACAGATACCAATCAGAACGATATTCCGCGTATCCTTTTTGCGAACGACGGCAGCTTTCAGGACAGCATCGGGTTTTCCAGCGCCGCTTTTGTGGGCGGGAGCGGCAATGTGATCTATAGCTATGCGTTCGTCCCGGGCAATCCTCTGACTTTCGCAATCGATCCGGGGTGCACGGACGGCTGCTCCATCGCCACGTTCTCGTCTTCGACGCTCTCGAATCCAACGCCGGAGCCCGGAACGGTCGCGTTGTTGCTGTCGGGTGCTGGATTGCTGGCTGGCGCGCAGTATCGGCGGCGATCTTCGATTCGTTAGTCTGGTCAGCGCTGTCACGGAGGCCCGGTAGAATAAGCCCATGATGCGGCTTCTATCGGTTGCGCTGCTGCGGGAAAAAGTGGCCGACTGGTCGGCCTATCCCTTCGTCATACCTGCCATCCGAACGCTGGAGACGCTGCAGATCCGGTCGCGGATCTGTTTTTTTGTGGGTGAAAATGGATCCGGGAAGTCCACGCTGCTTGAGGCCATCGCGGATTCCTATGGCTTTGGGCGAGAAGGCGGAAGCCGTAGCTTTTACCGCCAGACAACGGAGAGCGTGCAGAGCGTAACGCCGCTTTCGCGAGCGCTGCGGCTCGCTTTCAGTAAGCGAACCGGCCGGGGCTATTATTTACGCGCCGAGAGTTTTTTCAATATCGCCACGGAAGTGGATCAGCTTGGCTCCGACGTGGTAGAGGGGTACGGAGGCATCAGCCTGCACCAGCAGTCGCACGGAGAATCCTTTATGGCCCTTCTGCAGAACCGGTTTGGCCGCGCTGGCTTTTACATCCTGGATGAACCCGAAGCCGCTCTCTCTCCACAGCGGCAACTCACGATGCTCGCCGTGTTGCGAAATCTGCTCGATCAGAACGACGAAATACAGTTTCTGATTGCGACGCATTCGCCGATTCTGCTCGCCTATCCCGGTGCGCAGATCTTTTCGTTTGACGACGGCGCGATTCATGAAACGACATGGCAGGAGACCGCGGCATACCAGGTGGTGGCTCGATTCGTCTCGCGGCCGGAGGTGTACCTGCGAGAAATCTTCGGTGAGTGAAACTACTCGTATCTCAACGCTGTGAGCGGATCGACCCGCGCGGCGCGCAGCGCCGGCGTGCAGGCGGAAGCCACTATGCACGCGAAGAGAATCAGGGCGGCCACAACGAAATATGCAGGATCGTTGGGGCTGACGCCATAGAGCTGATTGGCGACCAGACGAGTTGTCGCGATAGCGGCCGGGATACCGATGGCGAGACCGATGAGACCTTGCGCGAGCGCTTCGCGGATAATCATTCCGAGGAGCGAGGCGCGAGGCGCTCCCAAAGCGGTGCGGACACCGAATTCGCTGGTGCGGCGCTGCACGGTGTAGGCCAGTAAACCGTAGAGTCCGAGGCAACTCAGCACAAGCGCCACGCCCGCGAAAATCATCGCGAGCACGGCGACGCTGTTCTCCCGGTTCAACATCAGATCCACGTCCTCTGAAAGAGTGTTGATTTGCAGGATACCGAGACCGGGGGCCGCATCCGCAATGGCGCGGCGAACCTCTCCGGCGGCCGAGGACGGAGATCCGACATATTGCGCTTCAATGGTCCGGATGAAATTCGATTCGTCCGAAGCGGGTGGAGTGCCGGGGATTCGCTGGAGCAGAGGGAAAAACGCCATCGGCTCAGAGTCGTCGCGGGGCGTATCGTATTTTGCGTCCTCAACGACGCCGACGATCGTAAAATCGCTCGCATGGCGATCGCCGCCGATGCCAAATCGCGCTCCGATCGGATTCTTCCCCGGCAGGAAGCGGCGGACAAACTCATTCGTGACAATCGCCACAGGCGGGGCCTCCGGAGAATCCCGTTCATTGAACGCGCGGCCGAGAACGAGTTTCGTACCCACCGTCTGGAAGTAGCCGGGCGAGACACGGTTCAGCATCGCGTGCGTTCGTTCATTTGTTTTCGGCGCATGACCCTGAACGGAGGTGGAGAAAGCCCAACAGCACTTGTCGAATGGGCTGTAGTAGGAAAGGCTCGCGGCCGTTATGCCGGGCAATGAATGGAGACGCGCCTCCAGCGCCCCATAGAACGCGGGGAGACGAGTGTAGTCGTAGCCGGAATGAAGCGCATCGACGTTCACGACAAGGACGTGTTCAGGATTGAAGCCGAACCGCTGGCCACCCAGCTTTGCCAGGCTCCGCGCGAACATGCCCGCGCCCGACAAGACTACGAGCGCGAGCGCCACTTCGGCGACGATGAGCACGGCGCCGGTCCCGAATGCGCGGGAAGAAAGGCCGCCACCTCTCAGTTTCGGAGCCAGTTTTACAGTGGTGCGCGCGGCCGGCAGCAGCCCGAAGATGAACGCCGCGGCGCAGGAAAGCCCTGCGGTAAACGCGAGAATGCGCCAATCGGGTCCCGTTTCAATCGGCAGATAGTTCGAACCCCGGAAGAAGAGCGCGATCAGAACGCGCGTCGCGAGCGCAGCGACTCCGAGCCCCAGCGCGCCGCCTGTAAGAGCCAGCATCAGACTTTCGGTCAGGGACTGGCGCACCAGGCGTGAGCGGCTCGCTCCCAGAGCCATCCGTACGGTGGTTTCGTGCGTCCGCGCCGTTCCACGGGCGAGCAGCAGATTCGCGATGTTGCCGCACGTGATCAGCAGAACCACTAATGAGATGCCCAGCAACAGACGCAGTGAGCGCGCGTAGTCGCGCTGCATGTGCGCGATGCCGTTGCCGCCTGGAGTCAGTTTGACGCGCGCGCGCATGATTTCCGCGCGGTCATCGGATGAAACCTCCGATCCGGCGCGAGCCAGCAGCCAGTTCCGCAGGGCGCCTGTCAGTTGCGCCTCCGCGTGCGCGGTGGCGATTCCGGGCGATAAGCGCCCGATGAGATAGAGCCAATGCTCACCGGGTTTGTCGACGAGAGCGAGTTCTCCATTCAACTGGCGATCGGCGGAGAGCGGCAACCAGATATCCGGCGGATCGGGCCGGAGAGTTTCGCCGTAGAAATCCGGGGGAGCGACTCCGACGATGGTGAATGAGCTATTAGCGACGTAGATGACAGAACCGATCGCGGAAGCGCTGGCCCCCAGCGCGTATTGCCAATAGCGGTAACTGACGACGGCCACGGGAGCCGCGGATGCCGAATCGTCCCCGGGAATTCCGCTTCCGCTGCCGGAACTGGTCGCGGGACCGAGAACGAGGAGTTCCTGTGGATTGCGAACGGGCAATGATTTGAGAAGGACGCCGTTCATGATGGTGAAGATCGCGGCATTGGCGCCGATTCCGACGGCGAGACTCAATACGGCTGTTGCGGTGAACCCCGGCGAATTGCGCAGAGAGCGCAGTGTATGGCGGACGTCTTTGAGAAAGTCTTCGAGCCAGATTCCGCCCCACGCGCGGCGAACATCCTCGCGGACCAGAGCTGCGTTACCGAAGGATCGCTGCGCCGCGTATTGGGCTGCTTGCGGGGAAAGGCCGTTCTCCTCGAATTCGGCGGCTTCGAGGTCAAGATGGGAACGCAATTCACGGTCGAGGTCCGCGTTGCGATTTTTCCTGTTGGGGAACGGCCAGGGCATGTTAACTCCCCTTCTCCGGCCACATAACTCGGGCTATGGCCATGGAAGACATTCTACCCTGGATGGATACTCGCTGGGAAGACAGTCTACCGTCGTCCGCGGCGCTGGATGGAATTCCGGGAACCTGGTTTCCTGACTTCGGTATTGTTTATGTGGACAGGCAGCGGCGCGGAGGCGTGCCGCTGCGTCTTCGATCGTGATATCGCGCTGGGGTGTGGCGAGCATTTCGTAGCCGACCAGGAATTTTCGGACTGTAGCCGATCGCAGCAGGGGCGGGTAGAAGTGCCCGTGGAAGTGCCAGGCTCCGGGGTTCGCTCCCCTGTGAGCCTGATGGAAGCCCATCGAGTATGGAAAGGACGTCGCGAACAGATTGTCGTAACAGGCCGTGAGGCGCTGGAGGATGCTGGCAAGGTCGTTGCGTTCGGCGTCATCGAAGCCGTCAATCAGGGGGACATGCCTCTTCGAGAGCAGCATGGTTTCGAATGGCCAGACCGCCCAAAACGGTGCCACCACGATGAATGAGTCGTTCTCCAGAATGACGCGCTCCGCCAGTCTCGCTTCGAGCGCCCTGTAATCGCATAACAGGCAGGAGCCGTGCGCCGCCTGGTAATCGTGGAGCGAGGCGCCTTCGGTGACGACCTCATTCGGAATCGATTCGCTGGTCCAGATCTGGCAATGCGGATGTGGATTGCTGCAGCCCATCATCTCTCCGCGGTTCTCGAAAATCTGCACATAGCCGCCGACGGGGCTCGCCATCAGCTCACGCGACTGAGCGGCCCAGAGATCGACAACAGGACGAATCTGCTCGGGCGTCATCCGCGCAAGAGTCAGACTGTGATCGGGAGAAAAACAGATCACGCGGCAGAGTCCTCGCTCGCTTTCGGCCAGCAGCAATCCGGACTCCTCGAAACGGCCGGGGGGCGTATCCGGCAGCAGAGTTGCAAAATCATTGTCGAACACGTACGTGGCCGTGTATTCCGGATTGCGGGCGCCGCCGGCGCGGGCGTTTCCGGGACACAGATAGCATGAAGGATCGTAGCTGGCGCGCACCGGTTCAATCAGTTTTTCCGTTTGCCCGAGCCAGGGACGCTGGCTGCGGTGCGGGGAAACCAGCACCCACTCGCGGGTGAGCGGATTGTAGCGGCGGTGGGGACGGCTTCGGAGGTCCATCATGCGGCCGGAAATACCTCGCCCGCTCCATTGGCGGCGCTTGTCACATATAACTCCGGTGTTGTGCCGGTGGCTTTTCGATAGCCTTCGCCCACCTGTTTCACGAAGTCATCCACGCGGTCCTGCTCGACGAGAGCAATGGCGCAGCCGCCAAAACCGCCGCCTGTCATTCTGGCGCCGCGAATACCCGGAGAGGCAAGCGCGAGATCCACCATGAGATCCAGCTCGGGGCAGCTCACTTCGAAGTCGTCGCGCAGACTGCGGTGCGATTCGCCCATCAGGGTTCCGAGAGTATGGAGATCGTTCTGTTCGAGCGCCTGGGCGGCGCGTTC
>CAZWTH010000293.1:0-7498 GCA_964636715.1 uncultured Solibacteraceae bacterium
GGCGTTGGCGGTGACGGCATCGACGAGCTTCACGCGGCGCTGCAGGTTCGCGTGTTCCTGGCTCGAGGAAGCAGTATCGCCGCGGAACAGGCGGTTGAAAATCAGGCGCGGATGGCTTTCGGCCGGAATCGGGCGTCCGTCGAGACCATAAGAAATAGTGCCGGTGCGCGAGAGATAGCCGGTGCCGGAATCAATCGAGAGCACAACCGAAGGGCGGCGCGTGTACTGCTTCGTGTGCTCCGCAATCACCTGATCCAGACCGACGGTGTTGTACGTGCCTGGCTTCGGATTGTAGAGCGGCGCGCCAGTCAGCCACATGTCCGAACAGGTATGCGGATCGGACTTCGGGCCGCTCGGGTGATACAGATTACCCATGAAGCTGATCTGCTTCCGGAAGGGCGCGTATGGTTCGGTGGACTTGCCGAAAACGAAGTCGCCATTCGCGTCCGTGGCCGTAGGGAACCAGCTCCATTCCGGAATATTGTGCTCGGCCTTCGGGAGCGACATGCCATTTGCCGTGTAAATGGCGCAGAAGCGCTTCGGAATCTCGTTCGTCACCTCAGCGCCCATGGCATCGAGCACAGGCAGGGCGAGCAGGGCGCCACCGGTTCCTTTCAGAAAGGCACGCCGATCGAGTTTCAGGCTCATACAGTCACTCCGTTCTTTGTTGATTCTACTACTTTTCCAGAAACATCTTACTGGTCGCCACGAACCGGACCATGTCGCCCATCCGGTAGCCATTGGCCTTCAATCTGGCTTCGTCGTCGCGCAAAACGCACTGCTCGTTGTAAGTCAATGTCCGGCCCGTCCCGTAAGTCGCGAGATGCCGCAGCACGCTGTAGGCCACCTGATCCACGCGGTCTTCGGCGAGATAGCGCTTCAGCTCATTCGCGCCCGAGACTTCAGTCTTGTCGGGCAGCGTGGAATGGGCGTCAGCCGGTTTGGTCTTGAGCCGGCCGCCGGCGTCATATTCTTCCATCGCGATGCCCCAGGGATCGATCTTCGAGTGGCACTGGCGGCAACCGGGCTGGTTGCGATGCTGTTCGATGCGCTCGCGCAACGTGTGAGCGTTGTCCGCTTTGAGAGCCGGAACGTTCGGCGGCGGGTCGGCGGGCGGCTCGGAAATGATCTTGCGGGCAAGCCATGCGCCGCGCTTCACCGGGTTCGATTCGCGGCCGTCGGAAAGACCGGCCATGATGGCGGCTTCCGTGAGGACACCGCCGAGATCGGCGCGGCCGGGCTTGACAGGTTCGAACTTAAAGCCGCTTTCGACTTTGTCGCCGAGGCCGTAATAACCGGCCACGGTTTCGTTCGCCATGATGAAGTCCGAGCGCACGAGATTCGCGACCGGCATGTTGTGACGCATCAGGTATTCCACATAGGCGATAGGCTCGTCATGCAACTGCACGCGAGTATCGTGCGTGAGCAGCGGGAACAGCTTACGATCTGGCTCAAGGACGGTGAACTTATCCAGCTGAAGCCACTGCGATGTAAATTCGCGGACGAAGCGTGAGAATTTCGGATCCGCCGTCATGCGGGTGATTTCGGCGTCGAGCTGCTTGTGGAGCAGGCCGTGCGCGGCGAGATTCAGAGTAGTCTGATCGGGCGGGCTGTTCCAGAGGAAGTAGGAAAGCTTGGAGGCGAGTTCGTATTCATCGAGCGGCTCGGGCACCGGCGAATGGCTGTTTTCAGTGAGGAAGAGAAACTGCGGCGAGGTGAGAGCGACGGAGAGCGCGTCCTTCACGCTGTCGTTGAAATTGCTCCCGGACGCCGACGATTGCCGGTAGACGGCCATCAACGCCTCGACTTCAGCGTTCGTCGCGGGACGGCGATACGCGCGATTGGCGAAGGACCGGATGATGTCCTGCGCGTACGCGTTCGGGTCGTTCTTATGGGTGGAAGCGACGAAAATATTTTTGTACTCTTTGGTCGGCCAGGAATCGTAGTAAGGGCCTTCGAATTCGACCGAGCGGACAAGCAGACGGGGCATGTCGCGACCATCCGTGTATTCGCTGTGAACAGCGATTTCGCGGACCCCCGCAAGATAATTCACATTATCTTTTTCAACTTCCGGATTAGGATAGTTCTTCATCGCGCCTTCGAAAACATAGCGCGCGAGTTTCGTGCCGGTGACGGGCTGCGGCTCGCCCACCTGATTGAACGTGCTGCCGCAATCGCGGCGGAAACCGAGGCGAACGCCAAGTTGCGGTGAACGCTTCTCGAAAGCGGCGAAGCGCTTCGCGAGATCGCTTTCGGCGGCAAGTGGAGTGAGAGTGAGTCCTTCGAGCTCGCGCATGGAAGTCGTCTGGGCGTTGAGTTTCAGAGGACCTGCGGGAAGCCGGACCACCAGAAATGCTTCCTGCTGTGAACCGCTGAATTCGCGGCTGCCGAGCGAGAGCGTGATCTGGGGCGTCTGAGGACGTCGCGGCGTCGCGGGCGCTTCCCCGCCCCTGCCTCCCCTTCCGGGCGCCGGCGCCGTCATGAACGCGCGATTGGGTTCGACGAGCGCCTGTATTTCAGCGGCGCCCAGCGCCCTCTTATAAAGACGGAAATCGTGAAGCATGCCGCGAAACTGTTTGCCCTGCGGAGTGCGTCCGAAGACGAGATCGGCTTTGGGGTTGTCGAGATTTACGGCGGCGATATCGCCCTTCGCGGCCAGGTTGCCGTTCACATAAATCTTCGTGCTGTCGATGCCGCCGCGATGCACCACAACAGCGACATGCTGCCAGGTGTTCGCCCGCAGCGCATTGGCCCCCGCAGCCGCGAGAGAGCCCGCCGTCCGCGTATCTTCGCCCGCGGTCTGCAGTCGAACGCCGCCGCGATTGTCGATTTCGAGATACCAGCCATGGGAGAAGGGCGAGTATTGCGTCGATTCGGTGCCGGCGTCTTTGGTGGCGGGGGCGAGGGCGATCAGTCCACCTTCGCGCAGAACGCTGGGCCGCACCCAGAGCGAGGCGGTGAAATCGCCCGTTCCCACATTCATGGAATCCGGGCGCGGGATGGAAAGCGAATCGGGCTCGCTATCGAACGCGACCGCCTTACCGAGCGGTGAGTCTTCATACTCGGCCTTGCCGGCGAGAGTTCCCGGGTTCGGACCGGTGCCGTCGAGCGTCCATCCACCGGAAAGGCCTTCTGTGAGATGCGAAGCATCAGGCGCCACAGGCTGGGCAGCGCCCGCGGGGACGTGGAGGTCTACCTCATAGATGCCGGCCTGCGGGATCGTGACCGATTGAGGCGTCGCCGGGTTCTTCACCTGAATCGCGCTGGGCGCGGCGGCCGGCTTTGCATCCGCATCCAGCAGGAGACCGTCGTCATATTTCGCGGCCAGAACCGTGATGCGGAAGCGGCCGTCATCCGGCAGTTCACGGACCGAAATTTTGAAATTCGCTTTCGGCCCGTACGTCCCATCCGTGCTGAACATTTCGTCGTTCGGGATGGCAGGCCGAAGCAGCAGACCTTCCGGAACAAGGCTGTACGGCGCGCCTTTCGGATAGCCGCCACTGCCGCGCGTATCGGCGAACACCGCATGATAAATGGAATCGAAATCGCGCCACCCGCGGACGGTGTCGTTCCCCTGATAGCCCTCGATGTAGCGGTACTTCGTGCGCATGGCGCGCCGCTCGAACGCGAAAGGCTTGGTGAGCGGCGGCTCCGTGACCATGAAGTCTTTGTTATTGAGAAGCGCGCTGCCAGCGCCGAGCACGAGCTGTCCGACGAAAGGCTGGGGATTGATGGACGTGCCGAAGTCCATGCGGAAATCCTGAATCCAGGGCCTGGTCTTCGGATCGATCATGACGCGGCTCAGCGCGGTGTCCGCGATTTCGAGATAGTTCTCGAGAAGCTGCGTGGAAAGATGAAGCGTTTCTTCGTTATTGACGAAACCATCGCGCGAGATGGCGTCGGGCGGGACGCCGGTGGTGAGGTCGTCATCGAGCAGCAGAAGTTGCTGAAGAGTGTTGCGGTACTGCGCGACGGTGAGACGGCGCGACATGCCGTTCTTCGGCGCCTGCCGGACGCGCGCGGCTTCGATGTTCTGCGTGATCCAGGCGACCATCTGTTTGCGCTCTTCGTCCGTGGGCGCGGGAAGTCCGGGGGGCGGCATAGTGCCGTCGCCGATTTTCGTGCGAATCGCTTCCCAGAAACGGATCTGGCGGTCCTCGAAAGAGGCGTTGAGCTGGTCGACGCGGATACCGGCCGTGGCGGTGTCCGTATCGTGGCACATCATGCAATTGCGCTCGAACAGAGGCTTGACGAAATGGTCAAAAGTAGCGGTGTCGGCGCCGGGAGTCGGAGCGGCTTCAAGGGAGCCCGAGCGCGTGCTCCAGAAAAGGAGGGAGGCGGCCGCAAGCGCCAGAATTCCCACGGTTTTCAGGCCGCGGCGGTGTTGAAAAAAGAGCATGGAATGCCAGCCTACCCGGCTAGCATATCAGGCCGGGGCGGAGCCGAGACGTTTGTCCTGGGCGAATCTGGGCGGGGGTAAGCACAACTGACCGGATCCCACGAATCGCCATGAAGGAGCTTGCCGCCCGCACCCCTTATAAGCGCCGCGCCAGGCGCCCTCTACTTCAGTGGCGTGCGACTGCGGATCGATTGCAGGACGTCTTCGATCGCGGCAACAATCGTCTCCGGCTGATCGACGATGACCATGTGGGTACTGCGTTCGGCCATGATCTGTTTCGCGTTGCGCGAGAGCCCCAGCAATTGCGCCTGTAGCTGGCGGTAGCCCGGAGAATCGTAATTCGTACTGATCACGACCAGTGGTCTTGCGCCGAGAGGGTTCGTCTGGCCTCTGGTTTCTTTGTCGACTTCCGCCGCGCACTCGGCCGCATTTTCCGGAGTCGGCCGGAGGGGATTTCTGGACATGGCCCAGGCATGCAGATCCCGGTTGAGCTTCGGCAGGCGCTGGAAGTTGCGATCGTCTTCGATTCCCAGCGCTATCGGAGTTTGAGAAATCAGAGCCGGTGGAGTGTCGATGTCCTCAACCGAATAGACGCCGTCTTTCGGCGGCGCGTGCGATTCCGCGGCAGGCGGAGGCGAGTGCGGCGCTTCGATGAAAGCATGATCCACAATCACCATGCCTGCGACGTCTTCTGGATAACGCGCGGCGTACAGCCGCGCATACAGGCCACCGATGGAATAGCCAACGAGAATAACCGGCGTCGAAACCGCCGCCCGATGCAGCACTTCGTGTAATTCGGCGACTCGACCGGCGCATGCCGGCATCTGTTCAGCCGGAGGATCGCTCCATGCTGTACCGGAGGGATCGTACGTGCAAATGCGAGTCAGAGTCGAGATCTTCGGTTGTACCAGTCCCCAGTCGAATGAGAATCCAGCGCCTGCCACAACTACCGTGGGACTACCGCCGCCAGTGCAGTAGAGATGAACGCGATAGCCGCCGGCGTCGACGAGCGCGCCGGGCGGGGCAGGGTCGTCCGGCGCGGCAAAAGCGGCGAAGGCCAGAAACGCGATGCCCGCTGTGCTACCCGGGATGCGATTTAAACCAGTCCGCCGCAAGATCCGCTACCTGCTCCAGCGTACCCGGTTCTTCGAAGAGATGGCTGGCGCCGGGTACGATTTCGAGTTTTTTCTCGCCGCTCAGCTGAGCCAGCGCGCGCCGGTTGATCTCGACAATGGCGTCGTCCTTAGCGCCGGCTATCAGAAGGACCGGGGCCTTCACGTGCGCCAGCGCATCGCCGGCGAGATCCGGGCGGCCTCCCCGCGAGACCACGGCGCCGATCAGCTCGGCGCGCGATGCGGCGGCGACAAGCGCAGCTCCGGCGCCGCTGCTCGCGCCGAAGTAGCCGATTCGCAGACCGCGGGTTTCGGGCTCGGATTGAAGCCAGTCCGTCGCGTTGAGCAGGCGTTCCGCCAGAAGACCAATGTCGAAGCGCAGATGCCCGGTGGCCTGATCCAGGCGTTCTTCTTCCGGCGTGAGCAGATCGATCAGAAGCGTCGCAAGACCGGCGCTGTGGAGCACATGGGCGACGTAGCGATTGCGCGGACTCAGCCGGCTGCTGCCGCTGCCGTGCGCGAAGAGAACGATGCCTTTGGCTTCCGCTGGAATCGTCAGGTCGCCCGCAAGACCGGGCGGAATGGCGATCGCGCGGGTCATCCGGCCACCTTCGCACGGGCTGCGCGGTCCAGCAGATCGCGCACTTCCTCATCCGTGGTTTGAGAGAAGTCCTGATACCACGCGCCCACCGCATAGAACGGCTCGGGCGTGCTCAAACAAACGATCTCGTCAACATGATGACCGAGTTCCCTGCGCGCCGCGGTCGAGGCGACGGGCACGGCCACCACAATGCGCTTCGGATTCTGCCGCTTCACGGCGCGCACGGCGGCGAGCATGGTGGCGCCTGTTGCAAGACCGTCATCCGAGAGAATCACGGTGCGATTCGCGATCGGCCTCGGCTCGCGGCCTTCACGATAGAGGCGTTCGCGATACTCAATCTCGCGCTGCTCGCGCACCGTGAGCATGTCCATCGTGGTGGCCGAAATTTTCAGTTGCTCCACCAAAGGTTCATTGACGACGCGAACGCCGCCGCTCGCAATGGCGCCCAGCGCGAGTTCCTCCTCACCGGGTACGCCGATTTTTCGCACCAGGAAAATATCGAGATCGCCGCGCAGGGCGTTCGCGACTTCAAAGGCGACCGGAACTCCGCCGCGAGGCAACGCGAGAACCAGGGGATGCGCTAGTCCGCGTTCTTCCCGGACTTTCGCCGCAAGAAGCCGGCCGGCCTCGATGCGATCACGGAAAATGGGCGCTCCAAACATAGCGTGAAATCCCGTGCAAACTGGCAACCGCCGGTCAATCACCACCGCACGCGCAATACTCTCAAGATCGCCCGCCGCGTACCCTCGGTCACCAGCCCGTACACCAGGTGCGAGGTCCACGCCTGCACATGCTTCATCGGCGGCGTCTTCGCCGTCGAATCGGAAAGCCCCGCCGCCGGCACGCCGATCTCATCCGCCAGCAGCCACACTGCGCTGCCGTAACCTGTACCTCCACCCACAGCGGCCAGCCGGTTCGAACCCGCCATCGCCCCATACGCCGCGCCCAACAGTCCTCCGAACGCATAGTGCACAGCAGGCCCGGCCCATTTCTTCTCCGCCGCCGTTAGCTCATGATGGAAGACCGTTTTCGAAATGCCAGCCGCCGCCCGAATGGTCGCGTCGTCGCCCCCTTCATCACCGCCATCTTTCCAAAGCGCCTGAAACTGATTCATGGCGAACGCCGCCACAACCCCTCCAGCCGCTCCCGCGACGGTGCTCCAGACTTTCTTCCGCGTCCGCTTTCGCATCCCGATACCTCGCCTGCACACGTGCAAACGGCCCGCCCTTGTTCCAGGGGATACGCCTGCTCCGCTAACTTCGCGCTAACCGGAGGTATGGAACCCGCGCTTCATCCCGCGATAACGTCCCTGGTACACCCTTTCCCTCGGTTATATTTACCCTGCGAACCGGTTGATTCAATATGAAATTGCGATATGTCTCTCCG
>CAZWTH010000294.1:0-6071 GCA_964636715.1 uncultured Solibacteraceae bacterium
CGTATCGTTCGCTTCATCGACCCCACATTCCATTACGTCGACAAAATTGACACTCACGGCTGGATTCGCAGCCAGATGAAAAACACCGCGGTCACGCAGGACACCAACTACCAGGCCACGCAGGCGAAAATCGCGGTCGGCTCCGGCGGACCCACCGGCGTCGGTCTCATGGAAGGCAAGCAGAAACTCTTCTACCTCCCGGAAGCCCATACCGATACCATCTACGCCGTCATCGGCGAAGAGTGGGGGCTCTTCGGAACCATGGGCGTCCTGATCGGCTTCCTCATCGTGCTGTGGAGAGGTCTGCGCGCCACCGTTCTCGTCCATGACGAATTCGGCCGCTATCTCGCGCTCGGCATCACCACGCTCCTGCTGGTTCAGGCCTTCTTCAACATCAGCGTGGTGCTCGGCATCTTCCCCACCAAAGGTTTCCCGCTGCCCATGATCAGCTACGGCGGCAGTTCACTCCTTGTCACGCTCGCCCTGCTGGGCGTTCTGATGAACGTCTCGGAGCACGCCGGGTGATTTTTGTCATGGCAGGAGGAGGAACAGGCGGACATGTGATCCCGGCCATCGCCGTCGCGAAAGAACTCGCGCGCGCCGGCCACACCCCGCAATTCGTCGGCACCGAGCGCGGCGTGGAAGCCCGCCTCGTTCCCGCCGCCGGCTTCCCCCTGAAGATCATCCGCGTCGGCGGCATCAAAAACCTTGGCGTGCTCACGCGAGTCGCCAGCATCTTCCGCCTCATCGCCGAGTTCTTCGGCCAGCTCTCCGATTTCCGCGCCTGGCAGCCCGCCGCCGTGTTCAGCATGGGCGGCTATGTCGCCGGACCGCCCGTTCTCGCCGCCCTCATCCGCGGCGTTCCCGTGGTCGTGATGGAGCCGAACGCCATCCCCGGGGCCACCAATAAGTGGATCGCCCGCTGGGTCCGCCGCGCCCTCATCAACTTCGAAGAAACCCGCCGCTACTTCCCCGAAGGGCGCACTGAACTCACCGGCCTCCCCGTCCGCGAAGAATTCTTCAACATCCCGGCGAGAGCTCCCTCAGCCGAATTCACCATCCTGATCACCGGCGGCAGCCAGGGCTCGCGCACCCTGAACAACGCCGCCCGCGACTCCTGGCCTCTCTTTCTCGCCTCCGGATTGAACGTGCGCTTCATCCACCAGACCGGCGCCCCGCAGCACGCCGAGCTCGCGAAAGACTTCGCCGCCTCCGGCCTCCAGGGCGAAGTTGTTCCCTTCATTAACGACATGCCCGGCGCCTTCGCCCAGGCCGATCTCATCGTCTGCCGCTCCGGCGCCGGGGCCGTCTCCGAACTCGCAGCGGCGGGAAAGCCATCGATCCTGATCCCCTTCCCCTTCGCCGCCGACGATCACCAGACAAGCAACGCCAAAGTGCTGGAACGCGCCGGCGCCGCAATTCGCTCCACCGACAAAGAGTGGACCGGACCGAAGTTTTTCGAAGCCATCCGCGACCTCGCCGCCACGCCGCAACGCCTGCGCGCCATGTCCGAAGCCGCACGCAGCCTCGCTCATCCGAACTCCGCGCGCCGCGCCGCCGAAATCCTTCTCGCCGAAGCGTCGAAAAGCATTGACAGCATGGCAGGAACATCGAAACAATAGTGATTCAAAATGTTTTTTTCTAAGCAGCATCTGCATTTCGCGGGCATCGGCGGCATCGGCATGAGCGGCATCGCCGAAGTGCTGCTGAACCTCGGCTACACCATCTCCGGTTCGGATCTGAAACTCTCCCCCACCACCGAAAAACTGTCTAAGTTAGGCGCCACAGTTTACGAAGGCCATAACGCGAAAAACCTCGCCGGCGCCCGCGCCCTCGTCGTCAGTTCCGCCGTCAACGAATCGAATCCCGAAGTCCAGGAAGCCCGCCGCCTCGGCATCCCGGTCATCCCGCGCGGCGAACTCCTCGCCGAGCTGATGCGTCTCAAGTACGGCATCGCGATCGCCGGCAGCCACGGCAAGACAACCACCACCTCGATGGTCGCCGCCATCCTCAGCCACGCTGGCATGGACCCCACCGTCGTCGTCGGCGGCAAAGCGGCGGCCATGGGCGGCTCCAACGCCCGCGTCGGCCAGAGCGATTTCCTCGTCGTCGAGTCCGACGAAAGCGACGGCTCGTTCCTCAAGCTCTCCCCTATTCTCGCCGTCGTCACCAACATCGACCGCGAACACCTGGACCACTACGCCGACATCCAGACCATCCGCGCCGCCTTCACCGAATTCGTCAATAAGGTCCCGTTCTACGGCGCCGCCATCGTCTGCCTCGATGACGAAAACGTCCAGGCCATCCTGCCCGAAATCCGCCGCCGCCGCATCACCTACGGCCGCAGCTCGCAGGCCGATTACCAGCCTGGCGAAACCAACTGTGAAGGCATGCATAGCGATTTCCAGTTGCGCACCCGCACCGCCGATCTCGGCATGTTCCGCGTGAATAGCCCCGGCGCTCACAACGTTCTCAACGCCACCGCCGCCATCGCCGTCGCCCTCGAAATGGGCGTCAAGCTCGAAGTCGCGCGCGAAGGCATTGCGAAATTCACCGGCGTGGGCCGCCGCTTCGAAATCAAAGGAGAACTCAACGGCATTCGCGTCGTCGATGATTACGGCCACCACCCCACCGAAATTCTCGCCACCCTCGCCGCCGCGCGCTCCTGCACCGGGAGCGGACGCGTTCGCGTGCTGTTCCAGCCGCACCGCTACACCCGCACCATGCACCTCATGGACGAATTCGCCCGCGCCTTCCACTCGGCAGACCGCGTCGTCGTCCTCGATATCTACGCCGCGTCCGAGCAGCCCATTGAAGGCATCACCGCCCAGGCGCTCGCCGCGCGCATGCGCGAGTTCGGCCATCGCGATGTCGAATACGCCGCCTCGAACGAGGAAGGCATCGCAGCCGTGGCAGCTGGCGCGCAGCCCGGCGATCTCATCATCACTCTCGGGGCGGGCAGCGTCTCGTCGCTCGGGGAAAAAATTCTGGAGGTTCTGAAAACCAATGCCCAAGCCGCCTGAACCGAAGAAACCCAGAATCAACTGGCGCATGGCGCTGCGCATTTCCATCTGGGCCGGCGTTTTCGGAACCGCCGCCTATGCGGGCATGCAGGTGCGTTCCTTCATGCTGAGCGATGCGCATTTCAGCTTCGATTGCGCCGCCGGCTGCAAAGGCGTCGAAGTCCAGGGCGCCGTCTACTCGAGCCCTGCCCGCATCCACGCCGTCTTCGCGCAGGATAGCGGCAAAAGCATTTTCGATATTCCGCTCGACGAGCGCCGCCGCCACCTCCTCGCCATTGACTGGGTTCGCGACGCCACCGTCGCGCGCGTATGGCCCGATAAAATCCGCATCACCATTCAGGAACGCACCCCGATCGCCTTCGCCAGCCTGCCCATCGCCCGCTCCCCGCGCCACTGGCTGGCGCTGATTGACGATCAGGGCGTTCTGCTCTCCATTCCGCCCCGCAAACGCTTCGTGCTTCCCGTTCTCAGCGGCATCACCGAAGATCAGCCCGAAGCCGCCCGTCAGAAGCGCGTCGACGCCATGCAGCACCTCCTGGCCGACCTCGGCCCGCAGGCCAAAGAAATTTCCGAAATCAACGCCTCCTCGCTCGAAGACCTGCGCGTCATCACCACCGCGGACGGCCACGCCGTCGAACTCTGGCTGGGCGATCAGCACTACCGCTCCCGCTATCTCAACTTCATCAGCCATTACCGGCAGATCCACGAAGACTCCGCGCAGGCGTCCATCTTCGATCTGCGGCTGGACGACAGGATTCTGGTGCGCTAAGGACACTGCATGACACCCAAACCCATACTCGCAACCGGCATTGACGCGGGCAGCAGCTACACAAGGGTCATCATCGGCCTGGTGGAAGAAAACCGCCTCCGCTTCCTCGGCTGCGGCTGCGCGGCTTCTACCGGCTGGGCCAAGAGCCGCATTGCCGATCAGCAGGCCGCGTCCCGCTGCATCCTCGCCGCCGTTGAGCAGGCGGAGGCCATGGCTGGAGTGCACGTCGAAACCGCTGTCGTCGGCGTTGGCGGCCTGTCCGTGCGCGGCGCAAGCAACAAAGGCCACATCGAGCTCACCCGCCCCCGCGAAATCGAACAGCGCGACGTCAACCGCGCCATGCAGCGCGCCATGAAGGTCCAGTTGCAGGAAGATCGCATGCTCCTGCACGTGCTCCCCCAGGCCTTCGTCGTCGACGATAACGAAGACTGCGAAGACCCCCGTCAGATGATGGCCGCCAACCGTTTGGTTGCCAACGCCCATCTGGTCACCATGTCGGCGCACGAGCACAACACCGTCACCGGCGCCATCAATCTCGCCCATCTCGCCGTCGATGAGACGGTCTACGAGCCCATCGCCTCCGGTTACGCCAGCGTGCTGCCGGAAGAGCGTCAGGGCGGTATTGTCGTCGTCGATATCGGCTCGCACTCCACGGAAATGGTCTGCTACTTCGGCGAAGCCGTGCAGCTCGCCGCCACCATCCGCATCTGCGGCGATCATTTCTCGCGCGATATCGCTTTCGCGCTCCATGTCCCGCTCGAAGACGGCGCCCTCGTCAAAGAGGAATTCGGCAGCGCGGTCGCCACGGGCACCGCGGAAAACAGCGTGGTCGAACTGCCGTTCCGCGACGATACCGGCCGCGAATCGCGCGAAGTGCCGCGCCTGCTCGTCAACCGCATACTCGAATCGCGTACCCAGGAACTCTTCGCCATGGTGAAGGAAGAATTGACCGCCGCCAGCCTCTATCCGGCTCTCGCGAACGGCGTGGTTCTCACCGGCGCGGGCGCGCTGCTGCCCGGCATCTGCGATATCGCCGAGCGCGAGCTTGACCGGCCCGCCCGCATCGGCCTCACGCAGGGATATCGCGATCTTCCAGTAGAACTCAAGGACCCGGCCTGGACCACCGCAGCCGGACTCTCCATGTATGCGGCTCGGCTCCGCAGTCAGGTGGATCTCGAACGGCGGCAGTCAGGATTGCTGGGCAAAATTTTCAGATAAAAAGAGGCGGACTAAATGGACTTCAAATTCGAAATTCAGGAAGAGACCCGGCGCGGCGCGCGCATCAAGGTCATCGGCGTGGGAGGCGGCGGGTCGAACGCGGTCGGGCGCATGTTCGAGTCAGGACTCGAGGGCGTGGAGTTTTACGTGATGAACACGGACTCCCAGGCTCTCGAAAATTCGAACGTCCCGAACAAGATTCAGATCGGCTCGAAGATCACGCACGGCCTCGGCGCGGGTTCCGACCCCGAAGTCGGCCGCCGCGCGGCCCTCGAAGACACCGAGCGCATCCTCAGCATCCTCGAAGGCGCCGACCTCGTCTTCGTCACCGCCGGTCTTGGCGGCGGCACAGGCGCGGGCGCTGCCCCGGTGGTCGCCTCTCTCGCAAAGTCCCTCGACGCCCTCACCATCGCCATCGTGACCAAGCCCTTCGGCTTCGAAGGCGCCAAGCGCATGCGCCAGGCCGAATCCAGCGTGAACGACCTCGCCGAGTCCGTCGACATCCTCACCACTATTCCGAATGACCGCCTGCTCAGCCTCGCCCCGCGCGGTACCGGCATGAAGCAGGCCTTCCGCCTCGCCGATGAAGTCCTCCGGCAGGCCGTCGAAGGCATCAGCGAAATCATTCTGACGCCCGGCCTCATCAATCTCGATTTCTCCGATATCCGCGCCGCCATCCTCGGCATGGGTCATGCCCTGATCGGCAACGCCTCCGCCACCGGTGAAGACGGAGCCATTGACGCCGCCCGCAAAGCCATCAATTCGCCTCTGCTCGAAGAAACCAAAATCCGCGGCGCGCGCCAGGTGCTGCTGAACATCACGGCTTCACGCGAAATCGGCCTTCATGAAATGAATGAAGCGTGCTCGCTGATCCGCGAAGCCTGCGGTTCGGACGATACTCACGTGAGTTTTGGCGTGATCGAAAAGCCCGGCCTCGGCGATGAAGTCCGTGTGACCGTGATTGCGACCGGCTTTCCCCCCCCCCCCCCCCCAGGACCACGAGCACCGGAAGTAGAACCGGCCCCAAGATAAGATAAACGCGCCCCGGGTGACGGCCCACC
>CAZWTH010000295.1:0-7344 GCA_964636715.1 uncultured Solibacteraceae bacterium
TGCGGAATCGCCGGTTGCGGCCGCTGACGGCGAAGAATTGCCTGAACCGGCTCGTACGCCGGTGAGTCTCACCGCAACGCTGCGCGAACAGGGCCATCGTTATCCGCATCGCGTGTCGCGCCGTTCGCGGCGCCGCGGCGGAAGAAATCGCGGCGGCGAAGACCGTGGACCACGCCAGAATGGGGGCCCGCAGAATGCGGCTGAAGGCGCGCCTGTTGTCACGGAAGGCGCGGCCGATGCGGATGAAGCGGCCATCGATGCGGCGCTGGCTGCGCCGGAAAACGGCCAGTCCGTAGTGGTGGAAGAGAAAGCTCCGGGTTTGCGTGAAGACCGGCGCGAAGAGCGCCGCGACGAAAAGCGCGAAGAACGCCGTGGGGACCGCGAGCGCGGCGGACGCGAGCGCGGACGTGGCCGTGAAGGCAAGCGCGAGGGAAAGGATCGTGAAGCGGACCGGGAGCGTCCGGTGCTGCCGTCGATTTCCGATCTGCTGAAGGAAGGCCAGGAGATCATCGTTCAGATTTCGAAGGAGCCGCTGGGGCAGAAGGGCGCGCGCATTACGTCGCACATCGCGCTGCCAGGCCGGTTTGTTGTCTACATGCCGACCGTTGACCACGCCGGTGTTTCTCGCAAAATTCCATCGGAAGAAGAACGCCACCGGCTGAAGAAAGTTCTGCAGACGCATCGTCAGGGCATTCCCGGCGGATATATCTGCCGCACGGCGGCGGAAGGCAAGAGCGAGGAAGAGCTTCGCAGCGACATGCACTTCCTCTACAATCTCTGGCTCGACATGCGCTCGAAGGCCGAGAAGAAGCCCGCGCCGGTGCTTTTGCACCACGATCTCGATCTCGTGCAGCGCATTCTTCGCGATCAGCTCACCACGTCGTTCAAGACAATCTGGGTGGATAACGAAGAACACTACGAAAGCATCCTGCGGTTTGTGGAACGGTTCCAGCCCGCGCTGGTGGGCCGCGTGAAGCTGTATACGCGCGACAATCCGATCTTCGACGAATTCGGAATCACGGCGGAACTGGAGAAGGCTCTGCGGCCGAAGGTGTGGTTGAAGTCCGGCGGCTATATCGTCATCAATCAGACCGAAGCGCTGGTGGCGATCGATATCAACACCGGCAAGTACGTCGGGAAGTCGAATCGCCTCGAAGACACGATCGTCAAGATCAATACGGACGCCATCAAGGAGATTGTGCGGCAGATCCGGCTGCGCGATCTGGGCGGAATCATCGTGGTGGATTTCATCGACATGGACGAGCGCAAGAATCGCCAGAAGGTGATGGGGGCGCTCGAAGATGCGATGCGGGTAGACCGCGCGCCTTACAAGATTCTGCAGTTCAACGATTTCGGACTGGTGGCGATCACGCGTAAGCGCGTGAAGCAGTCGCTCGAACGGACGCTCTGCGCGCCGTGTTCCTACTGCGAAGGCGCGGGTTACATCAAGAGTCCGCAGACGGTGATTACGGAGATCCTCTCCGAAGCGCAGCGCATGCACAAGGCGCTGGCGGGAGAGAAAGGCAATGTGGTGCTCCGCGTGAATCCCGAAGTGGCGAAGATGCTCAAGAGCAACCACAATTCCTACCTGCAGGAAGTGGAAGAGATCCTCGGCAAGACAGTCATGGTGAAGAGCGATCCGCTGCTGCACCAGACGAAATTCGATCTAGCTTAGAAGAAGCAGCCAGGCATTACGGACGGCGTCACGCGAGAAACGCGTGGCGCTGTGCCGCCGCGCGCAGGCGGAATGCCGGTCACGCATGTCCGGATCATCCAGGTAGCGCGCAATAGCGCTCGCGAGCGACGCCGGCGTCTCGTCCTCACAAATTGTTCCTGTTTCGCCGTCGAGCACCAGTTCACGGAGTGCCCCGCTGCCCAGACAAACGACGGGCGCGCCGCAGAGCCCGGCCTCCATCGCGGTGCGGCCGAAGGACTCGCTGCATCGCGAGGGAGGTGTGGCCTGGATGGCCAGATACGCGTTGCGAAAGAATGCCGGGACATCTTCGCGGAAACCCCAGTGGATGACGCGCTCTCCCGTGGCCGCAATCCGGGCGTCGAGAAGCGGCGCTTCTTCCGGCGCCGCCGTTCCCAGGAGGTGAAGGCGGAGATCGGGCCAGGCAGGCGCGAGGAGATCGAACGCGTTCAGCAGAATATCGACGCCCTTCGTTCGGGAAATCTGTCCCGCATAAACCAGGTTTCGATGGCCGCCGAATGCTTTGAGCATTTCCGGTGAATCGGCGCAATCGGGGAGTTCGACCACGAGTGGAATCACTTCATTTCGCCGGTGGAGAACTCCGGGATGAAGAAGTGAAATCGCGTGAAGCCCGGATTGCGTCAGATGAATGTGGGCGCTGACGAACCGGTTGACAAGATCCACCTGCCACACTCGCCGCGATCCGAATGCATGGAACTGGTGGAGCACCGGCTTTCGCCGCAGGCGATAAAGCGCCATGGACGCCAGTGCGAAATACCCATAGTTCGCCCCGGGCAGATAGATGGCATCGCAATGCCGGGCGTGGCGCAGGATGTCCCGGTTTCCCCGAAGCAATGCCGCCATCATGGCGAAAGCCTCGCGCCAGGACCGTGGACGCTGCAGACGGGGCCAGTCTCTGGAGTCGCTGAAATGAACCACAGTCATGCCGCGGCGAACGAGTTCCAGAAAAACAGGCAGACGCCGCAATTCCGCGCGTCGCGTGACGACGAACACGGGCTCGACCTCCGGGCGCAGAAGATCGAAGATTTCGATGATGGAGCGTTCCGCGCCATAGAGTTCGGCGACGGTGTTGAAGGGAATCAAAACGCGAAAGGCGCCGCTCCGACGAACCGCTCGTAGACGCATCAGAACAAGTTCACATCCAGACCGGCAATAAAATGAATGCCGGGAACGATCAGGCGATGCAGCGCATGATCATTTGTCAGAAATAAGTCTGCCCTCGCGTCCGCAGCGCTCGCCAGATGAATGGCGTCCGCGGGCGCGACCCGATGCGTCCCGCGAATGCGGGCGTACCGGTCCATCATCTCGACACTGAACGGAATCAATTCAATTCGCGGCGACTCGAAGGCCGCGCGAATCCGGATAGCTTGCTCCTCGCTTCCATTTCGATAGGGTCCAGTGAGCACTTCGCCAACCGTGAAAACACTGGTACACAGCGTGTCGCCCCGTTCCTGCATTCGTGCGCTGATCTGTGCGATCCGGTGTGCATATGCCGGATTGTCTTCCAGCCAGTAAACGAACAGCATGGAATCCCAGTAGATGCGGCTCAGGCTTTACCTCCCGGCTCTGCGGATGAGCCGTAGAACTGTTCTCGCTCTCTTCGAAGGAATTCCTCGCCGCCCTCCGGGCCGAAAAGGTCTCTTGCGATTCCACGCAAATGGGAAAATGGCCAGTCCTCTTTTGCGCTTTGCGCTCCGCCTGGATTGGCGAAGCGGTATATGAAAGTGGCGGTGGTGCCCAGACCGGAGGGAGGCCCTTCGAATTTCTCCAGCACCATTTCGTTCTCTTCCAGGAACTTGCGGGATTTGAGAGCCTGGCAAACCAGCGGCACGCGATTGCTCAAATGGATGGCTTTATGGACATCCCCGGCAACGATTCGTACGCTCGATTCGCCCCGCGCTCGGGCCGGTTGGATATAGTGGCTTACCGAATACTGGCGAACCCTATCCGCGTCGGAAATAGCTCCCATAGTCAAAGATTAGCATAGAATAGCAAGCATAGCAGACATAGATGCATGTAACGTGGGAGGGCTTCTCGGGTTTTCAACTAACGGGACCGTCAGTCGCGCGTTTACCGTGATATGTTCCTCATGGGCCTGATCCTGATCGCCACCTCGGGCTTCGCGCAATCGTTCGATGCGGCGTCGGTGAAACCCGCGGACCCGGCAGCGGCGGGATCGACGTTCCAGTTTCCCGCCGGAGGCAGGCTGAGGATTTCCAACGGCACGCTACGGCAGATTATTGAAACCGCGTGGTACGAATTCCGCGATTTCCAGATCGTCGGAGGTCCATCGTGGCTGAACTCGGAACGATATGACATTTCCGCCACCGGAGAATCGCGCGGGGCGACGGATGGGATTCCCGAAGTTCGAAAGAAGTTGCAGACGCTCCTTCGCGAGAGATTCGAACTCCACGTACACACCGAGACGCGAGAATTACCCCTGTACCGGCTTGTTACGGCGAAGAGCGGGCCGAAGATCGAGAGCGCGGGCGAGACTGATTCGCGGCCCGCTGGGATTCAGAGCGGTTGCGGTCGAATGGTCGGCACAAATACCACGATGGCGAACCTGGTGATTTACTTATCCAGACAACTCCATCGCCCCGTGGAAGATGACTCTGGCCTGAACGGCAAATACACTTTCGAATTCGAATGGACAACCGACGACGCGCCGTGTTCGCCGCCGGCGGAAGGTCCGTCGCTGTTCACGGCGCTCCAGGAAAAGCTCGGCCTTCGGCTCGAAAGCGCCAAAGGCCCCCAGCAGGTTCTGGTGATCGACAGCGTCAAAAAACCGGGTGAAAACTGATCACGCCAGCTGATTCGCGATGGGCAGACGGCGAATGCGCTTGCCGGTCGCGCGGAAGATCGCGTTGCTGACCGCGGGCGCGATGCACGGGACACCGGCTTCGCCCATGCCGCCGGGCGCTTCCGTACTCGGCACGATGTGGACATCGACAACGGGCGCTTCGTCCATGCGAACCACGTCGTAACGATCGAAATTCGACTGCTGGACCCGGCCTTTCTCGATCGTGATCTCGCCCTTGAGCGCCGCGCTGAGTCCGAAAATAATCGCGCTGCGGATCTGCTGCTGGATGATGGCGGGATTGACGGTCTGACCGCAATCAGTGGCGCAGACCACTTTGTGGACCTTCACTTTCCCCTCTTTCACCGAAACTTCCGCGACCTGCGCGGTGAAGCTGCCGACATTATTCACGACAGCCACCCCGTGAAAATGTCCAGCGGGCAGAGGCTTGCCCCAGCCGGCTTTCTCCGCCGCCAGATTCAGGACGCCCAGCAGACGCGGCGTGTTTGCAAGAAAGCGCCGGCGCAGTTCGACAGGATCTTTTCCGCCGGCCTCGGCGAGTTCATCGAGGAACGACTCCGCGAAAAACGTGTTCTGGGTATAGCCGACTGCGCGCCAGTATGTGGTCGGAACACCGCCCGTGACGCTGTGATAATCGACCTGCATATGCGGGATTGCATAATGCAGATCGGCGATTCCTTCGACGCTCGTGGAATCGACGCCACGGCCGCCGCGGCCCCCGCCAAATGCGCCGCCGCCACCCATCGGCGGACACGCAATGTTCGCAGTCAGCACGGACGGCCAGCCCTCGGCGTCAAGTCCGCCAGCGAAGCGCGTTACTGATGCAGGACGGTAGTTTCCATTCTGAATATCGTTTTCACGCGACCAGGTCACTTTCACCGGTACGCCGATCGCCTTTGCGACTTCGATCGCTTCAGCGGCGAAATCGGTGCCGGCGCGGCGGCCGAAGCCTCCGCCCATGTAAAGCGTATGGACCTCAATCTGATTGGGCTTCAGGCCGGTGATCTGGCCGGCCACGCCCGCGATGCCTGTCTGCAACTGCGTCGAGGCCCAGACCTCGCAACGATCCGGCTGAACATGCGCCACGCAGTTCAGCGGCTCCATCGGCGCGTGGGCGAGAAAGGGCGCTTCATAGACGGCTTCGACTTTCTTCGAAGCGCCAGCCAGCGCAGCTGCGCCTTCGCCTTCGTGGCGCGCCGAGGAGCCGGGCTGCAAAGTCTGCTCCGCGAACATCCTGCTGGTCGACGGGCTGCTGAATGCGGCGTTCGGACCTTCATCCCACCTGATATCGAGCGCCTTCGCGCCCGCAAAAGCAGTCCACGTGTTATCGGCGATCACTGCGACGCCGTTCGAAATCTTCACGGCGTCTTTGACGCCCGGAATGGCCTTCGCCTTCGTCGCGTCAAAGCTCACCACTTTGCCGCCGAATACGGGGCAGCGCGCGATGGCGGCGTAAACCATACCTGGAACGCGCGCGTCGATTCCATACTTCGCGCGACCGGTCACCTTATCCGGCGTATCGAGGCGCTTCATCGGTTTGCCGATGAAGCGGAACTGATCCGGCGTCTTCAGCCGGATGCCGGTGGGCGGGGTGAGTCTGGACGCCGCTTCCGCCACCTGTCCGAAGCTGAGCTTCGCGTTCGTCGCGGGGTTCGTGATGACACCATCCGAAACGCGGCACTGAGACCGGTCGATATTCCAGCGTTGCGCCGCAGCCTGCGCAAGCATCTCGCGCGCCTGCGCGCCCGCGGTTCGGAGCGGGGCCCAGCCACTTCGTATGCTCTGGCTGCCGAACACGCCCTGCAATCCGAATGCGGGATCGACCCCCGGGAATTCCGTGCGAATCTTCTTCCAGTCGCATTCGAGTTCTTCCGCGAGCAATTGCGAAAGCGACGTGACCGTTCCCTGCCCCATCTCGGATTTGTGGATCTCGAGCGTGATGGAATCGTCCGTGCCGATGCGAACCCACGTGTTCACTTTCGCCGGTGAACCCGCCGCGGATTGAGCCGTCAGCTTTCGATCCGGCAGGCAGAAGCCAATCACGAGACCCGCGGCGGCGGTCTTGAGAAAACCGCGTCGGGAAGGAGCAAGAGCGGTGGTGCTCATGCGCGGCCTCCGTTCGCCTGAATTTCAACGGCGCGATGAATGGCGGCGCGAATATCCTGATAGGTCCCGCAGCGGCAGATGTGGAAGCGCATCACTTCGTCGATATCGGTATCGGACGGCTTCGGATTTTTCGCCAGCATCGCGGCAACACCCATGATCTGGCCCGACTGGCAATACCCGCATTGCGGCACATCGAGATCCACCCATGCTCTCTGCACAGGATGCGATCCGTCGCCCGAAAGGCCTTCAATTGTGGTCACATGCTTCCCGGCAACGCCCGAAGCCTGCATGGCGCACGAGCGCATCGCAATTCCTTCGATGTGAACGGTGCAGGCGCCGCAGAGCGCCATCCCGCAGCCGAACTTCGTACCCGTCAGACCCAGCGTGTCGCGCAGCACCCAGAGCAGCGGCATCTGCGGATTGACGTCCACCGTCTGGGGCTTGCCATTCAGGGTGAATTTGATGGTTGCCATAAGAAAAACTCCGTCTCCGAGGATATCAGGCTTTGCTGCTATAGTTCTCCCATGGTTGCCCAAGGACTGACGCCGATTCTGAACGTTTCCAACATCCAGGAAAGCTTCGCCTGGTTCGAAAAACTGGGATGGAAAAAGGGATGGGATTGGGGCACGCCACCCACATTCGGCGGCGTCTGCTCCGGGAAATGCGAGATCTTTCTTTGCCAGGGCGCGCAGGGCGGGCGCGG
>CAZWTH010000296.1:0-4056 GCA_964636715.1 uncultured Solibacteraceae bacterium
CGCAACCTGCCAGTCGAAAAGAACGAAGTCTTCTTCCTCAGCCCCGCTCGCAAATGCAAAATTGTCGGCGCGGAAATCGCCGTGTGTGAGCGTGTGAGGACCATCGGAATATTGATCGATGTAGGCCGGCAGTCTCTCGGCGAACGCTCTGGCGGCGCGCAACAGACCGGGACTCAGGAATTCCCCGCAATGCTCTTCGAACCGCGGCAATGCGGCCCGCGTCATCGCGATCGCGCGGGCGCCGGTGTCGCTGGTGGAGCGCAACCACGGCAACTTGCCGAGCAACGGAGATTCCCAGAAATGAGCGTGCAGAAGCGCGAGCCTCCGGACGGCGACCCGCGCATCGGCCGCGGAAAGCCCGGCCGCGTTATCGCCGAAGCGCGCGTCGCTCAGATCTTCGATGAGCAGGATGCTGGCGCTCGTCGCCTCGTCGTAGAGACTGACGTAGGGGCGCGGCGTTCGCAGAGGCAGCGTTGCCGTCGCCAGGTCCCGATAAAACCCTGCTTCCGTTTCATAAAGGCCGACCGTCCGGAATTGCTCCCGCACCGCGGCATCCGCCGAGGAAAGCTTTGCGAAGACGCGAGAGGGAGCGCCTGGCTCCTTCCGGTCGTATTCGATCTGAAGCCGGGCCGACTGTCCGACAAACCCGCTGCCGGCGGCGACACGCTTTACCGCGATGGAAACGACGTTCGCAGACTCCAGCGCGCCAAAGCGGCGCATGGCGCCCGTCAACCACTCCGGAGTAATGGAATCCGGCGTGGGCGGAATAGAAATCCTGTCAGGTGTCACGCGTTGAATCCTAACACGGAAAATCGGCCCGGCGATAACGCCAGCCATTCTCGCTGAATTCAGTTTTCCGAAGCCCTCTCCGCATGATCCACAACCAGCGTCTCGATACTTCCCTTCTTCGCCACCAGCCGCAATCCCAGTTGTTCCTTAACACCCGTGAATATCGAAGGGTCCGTCGAATCCGGAGGCGGAGCGATCGTCCAGGCGCCCTGAAAATCCCACGCGCCGTCCAGTCCTGTCTCATCCACCACGATTCGGCCGAGCTGATTCTCCAGACTGGAAGCAAGCATCGCTATAGGCGCCCCGGCGCCCTTCATTTGCACGCGCCCGTTGTTTTTCTCCACATTCATGCTCGGCTCTTTGCCCTCGCGATTCCGGACCATCCTGGGTCCCCCCTTCTCCACTTCGAGCGCATAAACGTCGCCCTGGCGCTTCTCCCAATGAACGGACAAACGAAATCGATCTGCCAGCAATCTCTGCAGGTATGGCTTCAGTTGATCCGGCGAGATATCCTCGCCGCTTTCCGTCTTCGCCTCGATATCGTAGTACTCGCTGTCCATCCAGCCGGCCTCCCCCGCAAGCTGAAAACTGAAAATCCCATACGCATTCCGGATCATCGTCTTCAACGTCGTATGCGCGACGCTGATTCTCCCACCCGGCAGAAGCTGGATTCCCCTGTCCTCCCCATCGCTCAGATTGCGCCGTATCGAGGCAACTTCAAACGATTGCGCATCGAGCGCCGCTGAGCAGGCAAGAAATGCAGCCATGCTCACCACCGCCGCTTTAAATAAGCTCATAAGGATAGGAACCGTAGCCGGGAATAAGCGTTACACACATTTCCTATCCAGCCGTCGCCCCGGCTCCACCCAGGGAGCCGCACAGCAGGCGATCGGAATTATTTCCTGCCACCGGCCGGCATCAACTCATTGCCATACACATCCACACCGTGGTTGTTCGCAGGTGTGACCCCGGTGATATACAACCGCGTCGTATAGCCCGCATCGGCGCGGTTTCCGTCCCAATGCACTCCATGCGAAAGATCCTCGACGAAGCTCCCGGTCGGGACCGGCCAGGTCAGCCTCAGATCATGGATCGTGCTCGAGCTGACCCACCACGGACCTTGCAGAACGTAAATATAGCGGGGGTTGTCATGATAATGAGGAGTCGAACTGCGCCCAGGCGGCCATGGCTGGATCACTCCGTAAGGCAAGCCGTCCGGAGTGCCGGCCTGAACGCTGCCATAGAGCGCCGGATTCCCTGTCGCCGGGACTGCGGTGATTGTGATGTGAGACTGGTCGGGCGCCAGACCCGCCGGATCGTTGACGCTGACGGTGGCATTTCGCGAATACTCGCCCATGATATGGTTGTCAGCCGATCCGATACCGCTGATGAACAGCGTGGTGGGCTCCGTCGCCCCTGCGCGATTGCCGTCCCAAAACACGGTTTTGGCGAGATTCGTGACGAAGCTGTTGGCCGGGACCGGATAGGTCGATTTCGCGTCGAATCTGGCGCCGGAGCTCACCCACAACGTTCCGGAAACGACAAGTACCCATCGGTCTTTAGCGAGGGTGTGCGGAGCGGAAAATTGTCCGGGGCGCAATTTGACAAGGAGACCGTAGGGATCGCCTGGCTTGCTGGGCGTACCGTAGAGGAGCGCTTCGTTGCCCGTCCATTTGATCTGATCGGGCAGCAGGACTTTGATGTGTGTCGGATCGGGCGGCAATCCGGCCGGATCGTTAACGCTCGCCATCGGCGCATCAGCCGCCGCTTGCGCGGCCGCGCCTCTGCCTTGCGCAAGAGCTTGAAAGCCGAATGGTGCAAGAGCGGCAGGCAGAACGATAAGAGCGGCAACTCCAGCGAGTCTGAAATAAGTTCGTGAGGTCATCGCCAATTCCTTTTTTTGACGGGCCTTCCCGCAGGACGATAATCATACACCTTATTTGGTTCCCCAGTCTCCTGTCTCCGTTAACTCCTGACAGGAAGACGTGGGGCGGGCCTTCTGGCCTGCGAGCCGGCTTTCCAGCCGGCTGGACTCGCCGGAAAGCGAGTCCGCAACCTGAAAGGCTGCACTAATAGCGGACAATCTCGACCGGATACCCCCGGTGGCCACGGCGAATCCGATAAGTCTCGAAGTCCCTGCGGTCAATGGTGAAGATCTTTCACGTCCCGAGTGCTTCAGCCGCCACAATCAAAGACGCGTCCGCGAGATCCATGGAGTGGTTCGCATAGATTTCCATCAACTCAAACGCGCGCGTCAACGACGGTCTGTCGAACAACCAGACGGAGAGACCACCGTGCTCGGCAAAATCACGCAGCCGGTCAGAGCCGATGCTGGCCGGACTCAGCATGTGGAACGCCTCGGTCAGAACGGCAACGGTGGTCAGCAGCGACTCGCGAATGCGGCGGAGTATTTCGACCGAACGGCGGTGCTCACGGTCTTTCGGGTCAAAAGTGCGACCAGCGGACCGGTATCGACAAGGATCATCGGCCGAGTTTTTTCCGGATCGCGTCCCGAACAGCGCGGCTTGTCTGCGTGGATGGCGCCACGGCGTAACCGCCGGGGCCGAGATCCAGAGAGCGAAAAACCTCGTACGGCGTACGCGCCTTTTCCTCGCGGACTTCCCCCTGAAATGAACGTATGCCGCGTTTCAGGATCTGGGAGATCGGCAGGCCGGTAACATCGCGAATCCGTCGAAGCACTACCTCATCGTCCCTGTCGAACCGCACTGTTCGCGTTGCCATAACGCCGGTAATACCAATGGTATTACACAAAAGGGGACTTAACTAAGCGTCGCGATACAGCGCAATGAGAGACAAGGTCGGCGTCTTCTATTACCCGTACATGGACGCGTCGAATTCGACGATTAAGAAGGCGATCTTCTTTTTCGAAGAGATCCACTTTGTGAATCGGCCATCACTATCGTTTGCGGAGTATGGCAGAATCGTTATATGAAACGCCCATTTTCTGCCACAGTCTGGCGCGAAGGCGACTGGTTTGTTTCGCAATGCCTGGATGTCGATATTGCCAGCCAGGGCAGCACCGAAGAGGAGGCCCTGGCGAATCTTCGTGAGGCGCTTGAACTGCACTTTGAGGCGCCCGTCGCAACTCATCCCCCATCTGTGCGCCAAATCGAGGTAGAAGTTGGGGCTGACCTTGCCCGCGAAAAACGTATCCCTTAGCTGAGAATCAGCAAAGGGAGAAAAATGGAAAAAGCAAAGCGGGCGAAGTACACGCTCGAATTTAAGCAGGAAGCGGTACGGCTGGTG
>CAZWTH010000297.1:0-2560 GCA_964636715.1 uncultured Solibacteraceae bacterium
CTTCGATCTGATCCCACATGAGGTCGGCCATAATGGCTGTAGTATCGCAAGAAGTGTTCCAAACGCGCCCATTCCGACTGTCCCTCAGCCTGGTGCTGCTCTTTACGATTTCCGCCCCGGCTGAGATGACGCCGAAGGAGCGGGAAACCGAGCTCTCCTCATTCGAACTCGTCTGGAGCACGGTGCGCGATCACAATCCCGATCCCCAATTTCACGGCCTCGATTGGCAGGCGGTTCACGATTCGTACCGCGCGAAGGTGGAAGCCGCGAAGTCCGTTGCCGAGGCGCGGGGCGTGATGCGTGAGATGGTGGGCAAGCTCGGGATATCGCACTACGCGATCGTGTCCGATGACCGATACAAAGCTGCTCCGCCGGCCGGTTCCGAAGGCACAGCCGTGCAGTTCGGCAACCTGCCGGAATCCAGGCTCATTTTCGAATCGCGTATGCTCGGCGGTGGCGCAGGCTACATCCGGTTCAACGAATTCCTCGATCCGGTGACTCTGATGCCCAAATTCGAAGCCGCCATGAAGGAATTCGCGAAAGCGCCGGGCGTGATTCTTGACCTGCGCGCCAATCCCGGCGGGATCGGAATCATGGCGATGGGGATCGCGGGATTCTTCATCAGCGAGAGCGGCCAGCAACTGGGCATCATGAAAATGCGCGATAGCTCACTGAAGTTCACGATCTTCCCGCGGCCCGATGTGTATCGCGGCAAGCTCGCCATTCTGCTGGACGGGGGATCCGCTTCCACCACGGAGATTCTGGCGCAGGGGTTGCAGGACCTCAAGCGCGCCCGCATCTTCGGAACGCGCAGCGCGGGAGCGGCGTTGCCGTCTGACATCATCCGCCTGCCCAATGGCGACGGCTTTCAGTATCCGACGGCAAGCTTCACCTCGACAGGCGGACACGTGCTGGAAGGAAACGGCGTCATGCCTGACGTCGAGGTGGAACCCGGGGCCGGTCCCGACGCCGCGATTGACGCCGCCGCCGCCTGGATCGCACGGCCATAATAGGACCAATGCCCGATTCCTTTCGCTATGCCATGTGCAATGAGGCGTTCGACAAGCGCCCATTTGCGGAGCAGTGCCGCGTTCTGCGCGAGGCCGGCTATGCGGGGATTGAACTGGCGCCGTTCACGCTGGGGGAAGATCCGCTGGCGCTGCGGGCGGCCCAGCGGCGCGAACTGCGCGACATCATGGCGGGTGAAGGTCTGCAATTCGTCGGACTGCATTGGTTGCTGGTTGTACCGTTTCCGGTGCATGTCACCACGCCCGATCTCGCGCTTCGCGAGCGCAGCTGGCAATACGTGAACGGTCTGATTGATCTCTGCGCCGATCTTTCGCCGGACGATGCCGACGAGCACGGCGTCATGGTGTTCGGCTCGCCGAAGCAGCGTTCTTCCACCGGCGGCATTACGGCCGCCGAAGCCGTCCGGAACTATGTTGCCGGGCTTGCCAGCATTGCGGATCATGCGGCCGACCGCGGCGTGACGATTCTCGTGGAAGCGCTGCCACTCTCGCAGAGCGACGTGATCCACACGCTGGCCGAAGCGGTGGCGGTGGTGCGCGAGATTGACAGCCCCGGTGTCGCAACTATGTTCGATACCCACAACGCCGAGGATGAGACTGAGCCGCATGACCAACTCGTCGAGAAGTATTACGACCTGATCCGCCACGTCCACGTGAATGAAATGGACGGCAGTCATCCGGGCGCGGGGACGTACGATTTTGCGCCGTTGTTCGCTATGCTCAAAAAACTGAACTACCGGCGCTGGGTATCGGTGGAAGCATTTGATTTTTCGATTGGCGCGGACGCGATTGCGCAACGCTCGATCGAGACTATGAGGAAAGCAGCGGAGGGAAGCTACAAAGCATGAGCAATTTTCTGGTGACCGGCGGAGCGGGATTTATCGGTTCCGCGCTGGTCCGGGGTCTTCTGGCAAACGGTGCGAGCCGCGTCACGATTGTGGACAACCTGTTGACGGGCTACGAGCGCAATATTGAAGAAGTTCGCGGAGCGGTCGATTTTCGCAATGTGGATATCCGTGACTACGATGCGCTGCGGAAGACGATGGACGGCGTGGAGGTTGTGTTCCACGAGGCCGCGATTCCTTCCGTTCCGCGTTCCATCAAGGATCCGATTCCCTCGCACGATGTCAATATCAACGGCACGTTCAACGTGCTGCGCGCGGCGAAGGATGCGGGCGTGCGGCGGGTGATTTATGCGGCGTCATCCTCGGCATATGGCGACACGCTGGTGCTGCCGAAAGTGGAATCGATGCGGCCATTGCCGAAGTCGCCGTATGCGGCGCAGAAGCTGATGGGCGAATACTATCTTTCCGTCTGGGCTTCGTGCTTTGGACTCGAAACCATCAGCCTGCGGTACTTCAACGTTTTCGGCCCGCGCCAGGACCCCACGAGCCAGTATTCCGGGGTGCTTTCGATTTTCATTACGTCGATTCTGGAGCGGCGCACGCCGACCATTTTCGGCGACGGAGAAACTTCGCGCGATTTCACTTTCGTGGAAGATGTTGTCGGGCTCAACCTGAAAGCCGCCGCCG
>CAZWTH010000298.1:0-4552 GCA_964636715.1 uncultured Solibacteraceae bacterium
CTGTGATTTCAAACAGCGGGGCGAACATCGAGGTCGTACTGGTCGATACCGAGGCGAAAAAAGCCATCGACGTTTTCTACGTCACCCGCGCCGGCGCCAAGCTGCCCGATCCCGAAGCGGAGGAACTTGTGGGGGCTCTGACGAAGGTCGCCGTTCCGGTCTGACCTTTATGTTGTATGCTGCTCCCATATGAAAATCTCTCACCTGATTTCCTTCCTTGGCGGAGCGGTGCTCATGCTGCTCGTCGCCGGCGTCACCCGTTCCGAAGCCCAGGCCCCCAATCATGTTTATGAGTTGCGGATGTACCATGCCAATCCCGGCAAGCTGGACGCTCTCAACCAGCGCTTCCGTGACAACACCATCCGAATCTTCAACAAGCACAATATGAAGAGCGTCGGCTACTGGACGCCGCAGGACAACAAGGACAATCTGCTGATCTACATCCTGGAGCATCCCAGCCGCGAAGCCGCCACAAAAGATTGGGCCGCCTTCAATGCCGATCCCGAATGGGTGAAAGTGAAAGCCGCGTCCGAGGTAAACGGCAAGCTGGTGGATCACGTCGACGATACCTACATGAACCCCACCGACTATTCGATGTTGAAGTAAGAGCGACGAAGTAAGTATGTTCCGTCTGCCGCCGGCACATCTCGCAATCGTTCCCCTGGCTGCGCTGCTCGTCTCCGCCGCGGTTCCCCCCGCGCGCGATTTCCTGAAAATGGAAGACGAGTGGCGCGCCACACGGGAGCACAATCTGACGAAGCCCGATGGCTGGCTCGCGGTCGCCGGCCTCTTCTGGCTGCATGATGGCGTGATGTCGATCGGTTCCGATCCACAGTCAGACGTCGTTCTCCCGCCCGGCTCCCCGAAGCGGCTCGGCACGCTCCGCATGCAGAAGGGCGTGGTCACACTCGAGCGAGACGGCCACACCGCCGTGATCCGGCCGGATACCGACGAACATCCCGATGCCGTCCACGTCGGCAGCCTCCTGCTCACCGTGATTAAACGGATGGACCGCACCGGCATCCGCATGCGCGATCCCAACGCCGCCACGCGCCGGAATTTCACCGGCTGCAAGTGGTTCCCGGCCTCGGAAAAATGGCGCATCCGGGCAAGGTGGGTGGCTTATCCCACGCCGAAAACGATTCGCATCACCAACATCCTCGGCATGACAGATGATGAGCCCTCCCCCGGCTACGCGGAATTCGCGGTCAATGGCCGCACCGTACGGCTGGAACCCGTAGTGGAAGACCCCGGCGAGCTTTCCTTCATGTTCAAAGACGCCACCAGCGGCAACACGACTTACGCCCAGGGACGTTTCCTCGATACCGGCCTGCCAAAAAACGGCTACGTGACGCTCGATTTCAATCAGGCCTACAATCCGCCCTGCGCCTTCATCGCCTTCGCGACGTGTCCGCTACCGCCCAGGCAGAACACCCTGACCGTCGCCATTGAAGCGGGCGAGAAAAAATACGGCAATCATCCGGGTTCCGGTGGCCGCTAGTCCTCTGGTTTTAGGTTCGCGCTCGCCGCGCCGCGCGGAGTTGCTCACCGCGGCGGGCATTCCATTCGTTGTGCGCGTGGCCGATATTGACGAGACGCCGCGTCCGGATGAATCGCCCCGCGAATATGTCCTTCGTCTCGCCGAAGAGAAAGGCCGTGCGATTCCGGCGGCCCCCCACGAATTCGTTCTCACCGCGGACACCACGGTCGTCCTCGACGGCCGCATCCTCGGCAAACCGATGGACGCCGCCGACGCCGCCCGAACACTTTCCGGGCTCTCCGGCAACCGCCACGACGTCATCACAGGAGTCTGCCTGATGCGCGGCGGGCAACGCCTCGCGCTCGCGGCAGCATCCACAGCCGTCTGGTTTGACCCCATGACCGATGACGAAATCGCCGAATACGCCGCCTCCGGCGAGCCGATGGATAAAGCGGGCGCATACGCGATTCAGGGAACCGCTTCGCGCTGGATCTCCCGTATTGATGGCTCGTATTCCAATGTGGTCGGCCTGCCCGTGGCTCTCGTCTATCGTCTTCTCGGCGAATCCGGCTACAGCCGGTAAACTGGGCCTCATGGCGGAACTTCGCATCGCGGCGGGCAACCAGAATTTCGAAGACCGCATTCAGGAGATGGCGCAGCGCGTTCAGTCGCGCTTCCGCTATCACACCATCGAACTGCCGGATGGCAGCGCGCTGCCGGGTCTGCAGACTCCCGAACACATGCGCTGGCGGCTCAGCCTCTTTCCGCTGCCCGAAGATCTGCGCGGCAAACGCGTGCTCGATATCGGCGCCTGGGACGGCTGGTTCAGCTTCGAATGCGAGCGCCGCGGCGCGGAAGTCGTCGCCGTCGATTGCGTCGCCCTGAACACGTTCATCGAAGCGAAAGAGTTGCTGGGCTCGCGCGTGGAATATCTGACGCTCGACGTCGATGAGCTTTCCGCCGCCCGCCTGGGCACGTTCGATATCGTGCTCTTCTTCGGCGTTCTCTATCACCTGCGCCACCCGCTGCTCGGCCTCGAAAAGGTCGTCGAACTCTGCACCGATACAGCGCTCATCGAGTCTTTCGTCATCAGCTCCGAATCGCGCACCATCCCCGCCGTGATGGAGTTCTACGAACGCACCGAGCTCGGCGGCCAGATCGATAACTGGTGCGGACCGTCTCCCGAAGGCCTCCTCGCCATGTGCCGCTCAGCGGGCTTCGCGCAGGCGGAACTGCGCGATATCACCAACCAGCGGGCATCGGTCGTCTGCCGCCGCAAATGGCCCGCGCCCACAGGTTCGCTGCCCGCGCCTCATCTGAACGCCGCCGTCAACAACCGCACCCAGATCGCAAGCTTTCACCCGCGGAAAGACGAATACCTCTGCTGTTACTTCCAATCGGCCGAAACGTGTCTGACAGCGGATGACCTTTTCGTCGAAGTCGATGGTTTCGGAACCCAGACCCTGATCGTCGCAGCCAACGGCGAAGGCGCCTGGCAGGCGAACTGTCTCCGTCCTCCAGGTCTTCCGGCGGGACGGCATCGCGTCCGCCTGCGCACGAAAAACAGCGCTCTGAGCAACATCGTCGAATTCGAAATGATGGACGAAGCCGGAAAAACGGCGGCTGCGCCTTCCGCCAGTCTGCCCGATGCCGCTCCGGAATTATGCAGCGTCGAATTCTCACCGCCCGGCGATAGCCGGATCGCCATCGGCCGCGGCGGTTCGCTCGTCTGCTGGTTCCGTTCCGCGGTGGAAACTTTGGGCGCCACCGATGTAAGTATTGACGTCTCCGGCGAAATCGTGCAATCTCATACAATCAGCTCTCTCAGGGAGGGAGTCTGGCAGGCGAATCTGCTTCTCGAAGCCCCCATCGAAGAGGGCAAAGAAGTTCGTTTACGTCTGGGAAGCGGATTAAGGAGCGAAGCACTGCCCGTCCGGCGGAAAACGTAATTATCCTGAGCAGCGAAACCGACCTTCGGCCCGTGAGCCTGGAGGATGCCGAAGAACTCTATGCCGTGGTCGATCGCAATCGCGCCCGCCTGATGCGCTGGCTGCCGTGGGCCACGCCATCGTATTCGTTGCTCGACGTCCGGCATTTCCTCGCGCTTCACGTAAAGGAGAACGCGGAAGGTTCCACGTTCACGACCGTCATCCGTCATCAAGGCGCCATCTGCGGCTGCATCGGCCTGCATCGCATTGACCGCCTCCACCGCAACACCAGCATCGGCTACTGGATCGACGAAGCGCACGAGGGCAAAGGGATCACCACCGCCGCCTGCCGCGCCATGATCACCGCCGGCTTCCGCGATTTCGGCCTCCACCGCATCGAAATCCGCTGCGCGACGTGGAACCACCGCAGCAGTTCCATCCCCCGCAAACTCGAATTCCTGGAAGAAGCCATCCTCCGCGAAGCCGAATGGCTCCACGACCACTGGGTCGACCTCCGCGTCTTCAGCATGCTGGAACAGGATTGGAGGGGATAATGATCGAGACCGAAGCCGATAACGAAACTGCGCTTGCGGTGATCGAATCGCTCCTGAGAAAAGGCGATGACGGACGGAACCCCGAAGAGGAGGATATCCTGGAATCGCTTATCGGCTTGGTGGAGCAATTCGAAAAATCGGCGTACGATCTGCCCGAGGGAACACCCCTCGGAGCCCTGCAACACCTGATGGAGGCAAATGGGCTGAAAGCGGCTGAACTCTCCCCGATCTTCGGGGGCCGGGGGCGAGTTTCTGACGTTCTCTCTGGCTGCCGCGGCATCAGTAAGGAACCGGCCAAACGGCTGGCAGAGCGGTTCAACGTGTCCGCCGCGGTGTTCATCTGATCCGGCAACGCAATATGACCGGTCAGCAGTTCGACTCCCTTCCCTATGAAGAAGGGAGGCGCTGGGAACTTCTTGAAGGACAACCCATTGAGGTTTCCAGTCCCACGCCGCATCATCAGTTGATCGTTCAGAACATCCTCGTCGTCCTGCATCAATATCTGGCCGATAAGAGCGTTGCCCTGTTTCACAGCCTCGAATTCGCTCTATCGGATTTATCCCGACTGCGCCCGGATGTCTGTGTACTGC
>CAZWTH010000299.1:0-16062 GCA_964636715.1 uncultured Solibacteraceae bacterium
CCGAGCTATGTGCTGAAGGCGCTGGGCGTGGGCGATGATGTGGCGCACTCCTCCATCCGCTTCGGCATCGGGCGGTTTAATACGCAGGAAGAGATTGATTACGTGGCCGACAAGCTGATCGATGTGGTGAAGAAACTGCGGGAACTTTCGCCGTTGTATGAGATGGCGAAGGAAGGCATCGATCTCAGCACAGTGCAGTGGGCGCACGACTAAAAAGAGTTTCGTTAAGGAGAGATTCAGATGGCATATTCCGACAAGGTTCTCGATCACTACAACAATCCGCGCAACGTGGGCTCGCTGGATAAGAGCGCGGCCAACGTCGGCACTGGTATGGTGGGCGCGCCGGAGTGCGGCGACGTGATGAAGCTGCAGATCCGCGTGAATGACGAAAGCGGCATCATCGAAGAAGCGAAGTTCAAGACGTTCGGCTGCGGCAGCGCGATCGCCAGTTCCTCGCTCGCTACCGAATGGCTGAAGGGCAAGACGGTCGACCAGGCGCTGGAAATCAAGAACACGGACATCGTGAACGAGCTTTCGTTGCCGCCCGTGAAGATCCATTGCTCGGTGCTGGCGGAAGACGCGATCAAGGCGGCGATCAGCGACTATCGCACCAAGCAGGCGAAGCAGACTCCGGCCGCTCAGACGGTGGCGTAACGATGATTCAGATCGAACAACAGCCCGGAGCCGCGGCTCCGCCGGCGTCCGCCGAAGCGTCCGCCTCCGGCGTCACGGTGACCCCGAAGGCTCTCGCGAAAATTCGCTCCACGTTTGAAAAGATGGGGGCGAAGGGCGGGCTGCGTCTGGGCGTTCTCGGCGGCGGATGCTCGGGACTGAGCTATCAGTTCAAGTTCGACGCGCAGCCGCGGCCGAAGGACAAGGTGTTCGATTTCGACGGCGTTCAGATCTTCATCGATCCGAAGAGTATTCTCTATCTCCACGGCCTCACGCTCGATTACAAGGAAACGCTGATGCAGTCCGGGTTCGTTTTTGAGAACCCGAATGCGAAGAAGAGCTGCGGCTGCGGGACTTCCTTCACGGCGTAAGGCTCGTGCCCGATTATTTTGAAGCCTTCGGGATGCCACGGCAGCTCGAAATCGACAACAAAGACCTCGAAAAAAAGTTCTATGCGCTGAGCCGGAAGCTACATCCGGATCTTTTTGCGCGCAAGAGCGCGAAGGAACAGGCGGATGCGCTCGACGCCTCGGCCGTGCTCAACGATGGTTACCGCGTGCTGCGCGACCCGATCGCGCGCGCGCTGTACGTCCTGAAGCAGGAAGGGCTCGATATCGGGGAACAGGGTTCGAAGGACGTTCCGCCGGAACTGCTGGAAGAAGTTTTCGAGCTGAATATGGCGCTCGAAGACGAGGACGCGAAAGACGAGGTGCTGGCGGCGCGCGCGCGGTTCGAAGGAATGCGGGACGAGATCGACTCCGCGATGCAGGGCCAATTTGCGGAATGGGATCGCGCCCATGAGCGCAGCGTGCTGGACTCAATTCGCGGTCAACTGAATCGCCGGAAGTACATCACGAATCTGATTGCGAGAACGGACAAAGCCCATGTTTCAGATTGAATTCGACAATCAGGACACGGTCGTCGGAATCGACCTTGGCACCACGAACAGCCTGGTCGCGTGGATGAATCTGACGAGGCCCGAAATTATTCCGGGTGAGGACGGGAGCCGCATTGTGCCGAGCGTGGTTTCGCTGCGGCCGGATGGCGAAGTGATCGTGGGCAATGCGGCGCGCGCGGAACTGATTGATCATCCGGAGCGCAGCGTCTATTCGGTCAAGCGTTTGATGGGGCGGGGAATCGCCGACGTTCAGGAAGAACTGAAGCTGTTCCCGTTTCAGATCGCGGAGGGCAGCGAGTCGGTCATCCGGCTTTCGCTTGGCGAGAAAACGCTGACGCCACCCGAAATTTCGGCGCTGATTCTGCGGCAGTTGAAAAAGAATGCGGAGGCCGCGCTCGGTACGCCGGTGACGCGCGCGGTGATCACGGTTCCCGCGTATTTCAATGACGCGCAAAGGCAGGCCACGCGCGATGCCGGCCGCATCGCCGGCCTCGAAGTATTGCGCCTCGTGAATGAGCCGACGGCGGCCGCACTGGCTTACGGTCTCGATAAACGCAAAGAGGGATTGATCGCGGTTTACGATCTCGGTGGCGGCACGTTCGATATTTCAATCCTCAAGCTGCATGAGGGCATTTTCGAAGTGCTTGCCACGAACGGCGACACGCATCTGGGTGGCGATGATATCGACAACCTGCTGTTGCGGATTGCGCTCGAAGATATTCAGTCGGAATGGGGCAGGGATGTCTCGCATACTGGCTCCGCTGTTCAGACCCTGCGGGCGGCTGTGATTCGCGCGAAAGAGGAACTTTCGTTTGCCACCAACGCGAAGATCGAGTTTGCGTGGGAAGGAAAGACGTATCAGCGCGAAATCAGGCGTGAGCTTTTCGAAAATCTGATTCGCGATATCGTGGATCGCACGCTTGGCCCCTGTCGCGATTGTCTGCGCGACGCGAATGTTCAGCCGGAAGATATCGACGAGGTCGTGATGGTGGGCGGATCGACTCGCATTCCGCTGGTGCGGAGCGCGGTCGAGGTGCTTTTCCGCGCGCGTCCGCATACCGAGCTCAATCCGGATGAAGTGGTGGCGCTGGGCGCGGCCGTACAAGCTGGCATTCTCGCCGGCAAAGTAGAAGACCAGCTACTGCTTGATGTCACGCCGCTCTCGCTCGGGATCGAAACTTACGGCGGAGTGGTTTCGAAGATCATCCACCGCAATTCCACCATTCCGGCGAGCGCCGGGGAAACGTTTACGACCGGGATCGACGGCCAGACGAATGTTCTGATCCACGTGGTGCAGGGCGAGCGTGAACTGGCGAAGGATAATCGCAGTCTTGCGCGGTTCGATCTGAAGGGTATTGCGCCGATGCCGGCCGGTATGGCGCGGGTGGAAGTCCGGTTTCTGATTGACGCCAATGGCATTCTGAACGTGACGGCGCGCGATGCGCGAACCGGGCAGGAGCAATCGGTGGACGTGAAGCCTTCGTATGGGCTGACGGATGAGCAGGTGGAGGCGATGATTGAGGCTTCCATCGATCATGCGGAGGAGGATTTTGAAGCGGCGCAGATGGCCGGAGCGCGGATCGATGCGGATACGATTCTTGCGGCGGTCGAGAAGGCCCAAAAGAGCGACGCCTGGAAAGATCTGAGTACTGGCGAAAAAGCGGACATTATCGCGGCAATCGAAAAGGTGCAGTCTGCCCGCGACGGTTCGAGTCGCCAGACGCTGCAGACTGCGGTAGAGCGCCTCAATGAAATCACTCGCGGACTGGCCGAACAGATGATGAATTCGGCTGTGAGCGCCGCGCTTAAGGGAACGAAGATTTAAAGTACGGCGCTTCTGGTCACAGGCGGCGAGCGGAAGCTCGCCGCGCTGGGCCGAAGCCCTGCCCCACTATGGGGCGGAAGATCGGGCTGGGTTCACGAAGATTTGTCTCACGCAGGCATTCGGCGCTGCATGAAATGAGCGCGACAGAATCACGGTTCGAGGCGCCTGCGGATAGCCGGGCGCGAGCAGTGACAACCGATAGTCGCCTTCTTTTAGCCCATCGAAAATAAAACGGCCATCGCTTTCTGACTGCGTGTAGCGCCGTGTTGCGCCATCATCCAGTTCGATGAGCCCGCCTGGTGAAGGCGACGACACCTGATTCTCATAGCGCGGCAGATTCTGGTCGGAAAAGCTGGCGCTGACGAATCCTTCCAGACGCGTGGAAGCCGCGCCGCCGTTTTTCATGAAATAGAGAAACGCGAGATCGCCGTTTTCTTCCGAAAGACGCCTCGTTCTCATGCAGATGCTGGTTTCGAGCTTGCCAGAGTCCTCATCTTCGAGCGCGTACACCACATAGGTTTCACCAACCTGAAAATCCACGCCGCAATCGCCGGAGGATGTCCAGATGTCGAGCGTTTTGGGCGCGTCTTCGTCATCGTCTTTCGATGCCGGTTTCGCGTCGTCGTCATCCTGCAGGCGGAACAGGGTTTTCACGCTGAAATGCGCCATGCGGCCCTGCGCCTGCGCCTCTTCGAACGCCTTTTCCAGTTCCACCTGAGTGCGGGCTTCGGAGACGATCTGGCGGGAACGATCCGGAATTCCGGTCAGCGCATTCAGATAGAGTTGCTTCAGTTTTGCGAGCGCTTCCGGTGACGAATCGGCCTGCAATCGAATGGCGTCCGGAGTGGCCAGAGTCGCGCTGATCTTTGCGCGCGTATAGGGATCGAGCAGCGGCGGCGCGACCGACTCCACGGTTCCGATAAAAACCGCTTCGGATTGGCGGGCCTCGTCACAAACGCCAAAGCGAATCATGCAGGGACAGGCAGCCCGGAGAAGCGGCGCGCCGCACAGGAACAGGAGAGGCAAAGCCCGCCACATGCCCTCATGCTAACAACTTACAGAACACCCGGGGATATGATGGTTGGCGTGTGGAGAACGTACGCACTCGCCGCCACATCCATGGCGCTGTTGGTGGCGTGTGGTCAGAAAAAAATAGAAGAACAAGCCAGGCCGATCGGAACTCCGGTCAGCATCCAATCGCCGCTGGGGCTCCCGCCCGTACCTATTCCCGCGAATAATCCTCCGACCGCGGATACCATTGCACTCGGGCGGATGCTTTATTACGATGACCATCTTTCGGCGACCGACAAGATCGCCTGCGCTAACTGCCACAACCCGAATCTTTACTTCACGGACGGCCGGCCGGTCTCGCAGGGCGTAACCGGCAAGATGGGCTCGCGCAACGCGCCCACGGTCCTGAACGCGGCGTTCAATCCCGTCCAGTTCTGGGACGGCCGCGCCACCAGCCTCGAAGATCAGGCCGGCGGACCGATTCAGAATCCGGTCGAGATGAATTTGCCTCACGATCAGATGGAGACCAAGATCAGCAGGATCACCAATTACCAGGGAGCTTTCGATAAAGCGTTTGGCAACGGCCCCATCACGATTCAGAAAGTCGAGATGGCGATCGCGAGCTTCGAACGTACTTTGCTGAGCGGTAATTCACCGTTCGATCGCTACCAGTACGGAGGCGACAAAACCGCAATGTCGCCCTCCGCCATTCGCGGTCTGGCCCTGTTCAAAGACAAAAACAAGGGCAATTGCGTGACTTGCCACACGATTGAAGAGAAGTTTGCCTTGTTTATGGACGGAAAATTCCATAACCTCGGTACCGGCCTGGACGCCGACGGGAATCTAAAAGATTTGGGACGTTATAACGAGACGCACCTCGACGCCGATCGTGGCGCGTTCCGTACGCCGACTTTGCGCAACGTCGCAAAGACCGCGCCCTACATGTTTGACGGCAGCCTGAAAACGCTGAAGGACGTGGTGGATTTCTACGTCGGCGGCGGCAGTTCGAATCCGCATCTCGATAAAGACATTAAAGAACTGAAGCTCGACGGAACCGAGCGGGCGGACCTGGTGGCGTTTCTGGAATCGCTCACCGGAGATATGCCGCCGAACTCCGGTCCGCCAACGAAATAACACACAATGACTGATACTCTCCGGATCGTTTCATTTGGTTGTTTCCTCGGCATCGCGCTGTTCGCCGCGGGGTGTTCGAAGTCTTCGCCGCCCGCCGACAAGAGCAAAATGGAATCCGCGCCAGCAAAGCCGGTGGCATATTTCCATGTCGATCCAGCCACCGCCGGCGTGGTGACGGGCAAAATTTCATTCAGCGGGAAGGCGCCTGCTCGCAAGAAGATCGATATGGATGAAGATCCGCAATGCGCCAAAGAGCATAAGGGCGGATACATCTGGGATGAGTCCGTGGAAGTCGGTCCGAAGCACGGGCTCGGGAACGTTTTCGTCTACATCAAGAAGGGTCTTGAGGGGAAAAAGTTTGAGACGCCGTCTGATCCCGTCGTCGTGGATCAGCACGGCTGCTGGTTCCTGCCGCGAATTATCGGGATGCAGGCCGGCCAGTCGCTCGAGGTGACGAATTCCGATCCGGTGACCCACAATATTCATCCGCGTTCGAAGATCAATCGCGAATGGAATCAGAATCAGCCGGCCGGCTCTCCGCCGATTTTCCGCAAGTTCTTCAACGATCCGGAAGTGATGATCCGGGTGAAGTGCAATATTCACGCGTGGATGAAAGCGTGGATCGGTGTGGTGGACAACCCCTACTTCGCCGTGACAAAATCTGATGGAAATTTCGAGTTGAAGAATGTCCCGCCGGGAACTTATACGGTGGAAGCCTGGCAGGAAGAATTAGGCACACAGGAACAACAGGTGACGCTGGCC
The DNA here is from genome assembly GCA_964636715.1 of uncultured Solibacteraceae bacterium. Classification (GTDB taxonomy): domain Bacteria; phylum Acidobacteriota; class Terriglobia; order Bryobacterales; family Bryobacteraceae; genus BOG-234. The sequence continues at coordinate 6,303 of CAZWTH010000299.1, forward strand.
TCGTCGGGAAAAGCCACCACCGAATTTGCGTTTAAGGGAGAGTGAAGTCGATGAAACCAGTGAAGAGTCTGTTGTTCCCGGCCTGCATAGCGCTCATGATGGCAGGGTGCTCGCAGCCGCAGAAATCCGAAGAGAAGGCCGCCGCGCCGGCGCCGAAGGGCGAATATCGCCTCTATGTCTCGAATGAAACTTCGGGCGATATGACGGTGATCGATTCGTCGAACTTCGAGGTGGTGGAGAACGTTCACCTCGGCAAGCGCCCGCGCGGAATTCACGCCAGTCCGGATGGAAAGTTCATCTATGTTGCGCTGAGCGGATCGCCGATCGGCGGCCCGAATGTGGATGAAAGCAAGTTGCCGCCGCCCGATAAGAGCGCGGACGGTATCGGCGTTTTCGATGTCGCGCAGAACAAGCTGGTCAAGGTGATCGAGGGCGGTTCGGACCCCGAGAACTTCGCGGTGAGCGCCGACGGTAAGTGGATTTATGTTTCGAACGAAGACGATGAGGGCGTGAGCTTCATCGATCTGACCCAGGGCAAGCTCGTGCCGCCGACGATCAAGACGGGGGAGGAACCGGAAGGCGTTTCGCTGACGCCGGATGGAAAGCTGATCTACTCTACCGCCGAGGCGGACGGCACCGTTTCGGTGATTGACGTGGCGACGAAAAAGAAGCTCAAAACGTTTAAGGTCGGACGGCGTCCCCGCAATGTTGTTTTCATGCCCGATGGCAAGCGCGCTTACGTGAATGCGGAAAATGACGGTACAGTCGGAATCATCGACACGACAAAGAACGTGATGACCGGGACGATTCCGCTGGGTAAGCCCGGCGAAGTCAAGCCGATGGGTGAAGTTTTGTCACCGGACGGTTCGAGGCTCTATGTCTCGACCGGCAAAGGTAAGAGCGTGTTCGTGATCGATACCGCGACCAACAAGGTTCTGACATCGTTTGAGGTTGGTCAACGGCCGTGGGGAATCGCGCTTTCGCCGGACGGCAAGACGCTTTTCACGGCGAATGGTCCGAGTCAGGACGTTTCCATCATCGATACTGCAACCAATACGGTCACAAAGAAAGTCAAATGTACCGGAGGACCCTGGGGAATCCAGGTCTTGAAGAACTAAATGCTGAAACATCTTGCAGGCGCCGCGGGCGCTCTTCTGTTGCTCGTCCCGGGACTGTTCGCCCAGGACAACAAATGGGCCATTTCGCCGTTTGACAGCTTCGCCAACTTTTCCGTCAGGCACCTGGTCATCAGCAAGGCTTCCGGAAAAATCGGCGGCATGAAGGGGACTGTAATCTACGATCCGAAAGACCCATCGAAAGACTCGGTGGAGGCCACTTTGGACGTCAAGACGTTTAACAGCGGCGTCGATAAGCGGGATGAACAAGTCAAGACCGACTACTTCGAGGTGGCGAAGTACCCCACGATCACGTTTAAGTCGACGAATGTGAAAGCGGCATCCGACGGCGGCTTGACGGTGACCGGCAATCTCACGATCAAGGGGACGACGAAGCAGGTGGTGCTCGATTGCGACCCGCCGTCTCAGCCCGTGAAGGACGCGCAGGGCCGCTCGAAGATCGGGATTTCAGCGACGACAAAAATCAGCCGGAAGGATTTCGGCGTCGTTGGCGCCGCGCTGGATGGCGCCGTGGAGGCCGGCGGGATTATCGTTTCCGATCAGGTTTCGATTGAGCTGGATCTGGAACTGATGCCGCCGAGCCAGACGAGCATTGTGGGTCCGGCGAAGCACTGACGGCTGGAATGTTTCGGATAGCTTGCGCCGAGCGGAAGCTCGGCGTGCAGAGCCGCGAAGCTCTGCCCCACGATCTGATCAAAAAGAAACCGGGACCCGAAGGTCCCGGTCGCCATGTCGATCAGATTTGAACCTGTAATTGAAATTTCCTGGTCCCCTTCGCATCGGGGTAATTTCAGTTTACCAGCCTCTCTGCAATCGACTTTCCCTGCAGAAACAGCAACAGATAATCGGGGCCGCCGGCTTTGGAATCCGTGCCCGACATATTGAACCCGCCGAACGGATGCGATCCCACCATCGCGCCTGTACACTTCCGGTTGATATACATGTTGCCGACAAAGAATTCTTCGCGCGCGCGTTCCAGATGCTCAACGTTGCGCGAGTAGATGGCGCCGGTGAGGCCGTAGGGTGAGTCATTGGCCATGGCAAGCGCGTGCTCGAAATCGCGGGCTTTGGCGACGGCGAGCACCGGCCCGAAGATCTCTTCCTGAAAAACGCGCGATCTGGAATCGACATTGGCGATGATCGTTGGCGGAATGTAGTGGCCTTCCGCTGGAACGTCGCCGCCGCCGACCAGAAGATCGCCTTCCGTCTTGCCGACGTCGATGTAACCCAGGATCGATTTCTTCGCGCCCGCGCTGATCACCGGGCCCATATAGTATTGCGGATATTCCGGCGAGCCCGTTTTGATTTTTGCGGCGCGCGCCTTGAGTTTTTCCAGAAACGAGTCGTAGACGCGCTCATGCACGATGGCTCGCGAACAGGCAGAGCATTTCTGCCCCTGGTAGCCGAATGCGGAAACGGCGACGCCTTCCACGGCGGCGTCGAGATCGCAATCGTCATCCACGACGATGGCGTCCTTGCCGCCCATTTCGGCCACGATGCGCTTAATCCAGATCTGACCTTTCTGCGGACGCGCGGCGAGTTCGTTGATGCGAAGCCCCACGTCACGCGAGCCGGTGAATGAAACGAACCGCGTCTTCGGATGCTGCACAAGGACGTCGCCCACCGCGCTGCCGCTGCCGGGGAGGAAGGAAAATGCGTCCGGCGGGAATCCGGCTTCGAGGAGAGTTTGGGCGAAGATGGCGGCGACAGTCGGCGTCTCGCTTGAAGGTTTGATCACGATGGTGTTGCCGGTCACCAGCGCCGCGACCGACATGCCGCAGAGAATGGCGAGCGAGAAATTCCATGGCGGGATGATGACGCCCGCGCCGAGCGCGAGGTAGCGGAAATCATCTCGCTCGCCAGGCATCTGTACCATTTCCGGCGGCGTACTGAGGCGAAGCATTTCGCGTGCGTAGTATTCGCAGAAGTCGATGGCCTCGGCGGTTTCGGCTTCCGCCTCGATCCATGTTTTACCGGCTTCGAAAATCAGCCAGGCGTTGAAGTCGAGTTTGCGCTCGCGAATCAGAGCCGCCGTGCGGACCAGCATCTCAATGCGTTTTTTCGCAGGGGTGCGGCTCCAGCGCGGGAAATTCGCATGCGCTGTTTCGACGGCGCGCGCCGCCAGCTCCGCCGTGGCTTTCGAATGCACCCCGACAATCTCCGCGGGTCGCGCCGGATTGACGGAAGTCAGCTTATCCGCTGCCGCGACACGCTCGCCCGCGATGATGAGGCTGTATTCACGCCCCAACTGCGCGCGAACACGCTCGAGCGCCGCGCGCATATTCGCCGCATTTTCCGGCTTCGCAAAATCGGTATAGGGCTCGTTGCGGAAGGGCGGGAGGCTCACGCTTTCATCTTCCCACCCGCGGGGATCATCCCACCAAAGAGCGGGAACTCACTCGGGCAGACTGCGCTGGATCGCACGGACGAGCGTGGTGATTCCCTCCTGCGAAACGTTCTTCCAGTCGACCACGATCAGATACCGCCCCTTGTGGAACTTCACTTCCTGCGCGGCTGGCGTCATCTTCTGCACGGCTTCGAAAGCGCTTTCCTGTGTGCCGTATCCGCAGGCCCACACGGTTACCGGACCTTCGCCCGCATACTCGGCATGCCAGCAAGCAGGCGCGGGTGACGTCTGCGGCAAACGCTCGGGCGCGCCGCCTGCTTCCATCTTCGTTTGCTTCCAGCCCGGAGAGACGGATGCCGGTAAATCCGGCTTCTTCGCTTCTCCTGGCCCGCACGCGGCGCACAAGCCCGCCAGAGCAATCGCAAATAGTAGACTGGAAGTTCTCCCTCTCCGGATCACGTTCAACAGCGTAACAGCCGGTGTGCGCGTGCGCCGCCGAGGCAGAACAGAAATCGAATGGCCAAATACAAAGCCGCCAGAAAGAAGCAGGACCTTCCACCGCAGGTACGCCCAGGCGCGCCGTGCCTCGTGCTGATCGTGGTGGCGATTATCATTCTGGTTCTTACGATGTACTTTGCGATGAAAAATGCGGGCTGATTCCAGACAAAACAACCAGCTTCGAGCTGTCAAAATTGTGCCCAACTACCTGAAGACCGCCGAAGGCTCGGCGCTCATCAGCGTGGGCGATACGCAGGTGCTTTGCGCCGCGAGCGTGGAGACTTCGGTTCCGTCGTTCCTGCGCAATTCCGGCAAAGGCTGGGTCACGGCGGAATACGCGATGCTGCCGCGCGCCACCGGCACGCGCTCGCCTCGCGAGGTGACGAAGGGCCGGCAGAGCGGACGCACGCACGAGATCCAGAGGCTGATCGGAAGATCACTGCGGGCCACAATCGATCTCGGCGCCCTCGGTGAACGTTCGATCTTCATCGACTGCGACGTGCTGCAGGCTGACGGCGGAACGCGCGTGGCGTCGATCACGGGCGCGTACGTGGCGCTGGCGCTCGCGGTGAAGAAGATGGTGGCGTTCAAAATGGTGTCGAAGTCGCCGCTGATCGGTATGGTGGCGGCGATCAGCGTCGGCATTCAGCGGGGCGAAGCGATTCTCGATCTCAATTACGAAGAAGACTCGCAGGCTGAGGTGGATGCGAACGTCGTCATGACGGACAGCGGCCGCTTCGTCGAGTTCCAGGCCACCGCGGAGAATCGCAGTTTCGACGACGCCCAGATGGACGAGATGCGCGGCCTCGCGCGGGCGGGCATTCAGCAACTCATTGCCATTCAGAAGAGCGTGATCGAGAGCGCATGAAGATCTGGTGCGCGAGCGGCAACGCGGGCAAACTGCGCGAGTTCCGGCTCGCGGGGCAATTGCTCCAGGTGGACGTGGAGCCGCTGCCGGGACTGAAATCCATCATTGCGCCCGAGGAAACCGGCGCCACGTTCGAGGAGAACGCTTGTCTGAAGGCCGCGTATTACAGCCGCTCCGCGCCGGGGCTTTTGTTCGCGGACGATTCCGGACTGGCTGTGGACGCGCTCGGCGGCGAGCCTGGCGTTTACTCCGCCCGCTATGCGGGAGAGCACGCGACGGATGCGGACAATAACCGCCTGGTGCTCGAACGGCTCGGCGACAATCCGAATCGCGCGGCGCGCTTCGTCTGCGTGATCGCGCTGGCGAAGGATGGCGAGATTGTGAAGACGTTCCGAGGCGAAGTGGAGGGCCAGATGCTTCAGGAAGCCCGCGGCCCCGGCGGATTTGGCTACGATCCGCTGTTCTTCTATCCGCCTTTCGGGTGCTCGTTCGGCGAAGTGGATGACGAGAGGAAATTCAGCGTCAGCCACCGCGGGAATGCGGTACGCGAAATGCTGGAGTACCTCGCGGCTCAGGGCTGAGCTCTACGGTTGAACGAAGGTGATACCCACGGGCGCCTTTTCTTCAACGACTGTATAGCCTGCTGGAATCTCGAACAGCGAATGATCCGGTTCGTCCTGGCTGAAGTGCGTCAGCCGGATCACCGTATCGTCCGTTGTGGAATGCGTCTTCTCGCTCACGATGAGTTTCAGCTTCGTGGAATACCAGGTTTCCGACGTCTGCGTGTATTCGCGATCGTTGCCCTCGACGCCGGCGGGCGTGCGCCAGGTGCGCAACTGGCCTGAAACCGGGATGCCGTCCATATTGTCCTCGCCGAGATCTTGTTCGGAATAAAGTGTGCCACGCGGGCTGGAAGCGCTGAAAAAGTTCAGTCTGGGACTCTGCTCCATGTGTCCGAGAGCAAACCGGTGGGCGATTCGATGGGCCGGGTCGAGAACGATCAGGACACCATCGACGGGGTCGGTGATTTCAGAGAACTCAGGCGGCGATACCTTATCGCCGTACTGCGGAAAGAGCAGCCTGTCCACGCGGGTTCTGCCCGCCGAATCGCGATAAAGCCTCACTGGCGCTTCCTCGTTATGGGTTGCCAAAATGACGTTCGTCCTCTCGGTGATCCGTTCAGCCGAGTAGGGAGCTTCCTGAACAACGTAATCGTAAGCCGTCCGTGCGCCGGCAGTCATGTAGTAATGAAATCCGGCAGCGGTGTGAGGGGTGCCTCCGGAGGTCAGGTTGCGCTCCCTTACGTCACCCTCGACTACCTTCCAGCCGTCGGGAACGCGGAAGAGCGCGGGATCCGGTTCAGCCGTACTGAAGTGGAGCAGCGCGGCCGTCTGCTGCCCTGCGGGATTCGAATTCTTCGTCAGCAGACTCATCGGGAATTCGCCGTTTTCGAACCGGAATACCCATGTCTCCGTGGTGCTGGTGAAAGGCTGGCTCGCGCCTGGAGGCATGCCGCTCGTCGTGGTCAGAGTTCCTTCAACGGGCAGATTTTCGAACAGGTGCGCGCCAAGGCTTTGCTTTTGCCGGGTAAACGCGGGATCTTCAGGTTCCGGAATGGGTCGGTCCGCCGGAGGAGTCGGGGTAAATGGCGCCGGATGCACCCGGTACGCCTGCCGCTTCACCAAGTCGAGATAGTACATCGTTCCGGCCACCGGGTCCATAATCATTACCGACGTGGGAACCGGCTTGCCGTCCAGACCCATCACGGAGAAGCCGCTCTCAACGCGTCTTCTTCCCGAGGAATCCTCATAAATCATGCCCACCGATGGCGGTTTGCAGATCCGTGTTCCGTCCGCGAGAACGTTGAGTTGCTGGCTGACGCTGCGGTATGAATACGGTGGTTGATGCGAGGGTGACGGCAAAGGCGGTGGGTAGGGAAGTTTCTGATCCGAGCGTTTGAGCCATTGTTCTACCGTCAGCAGGTGACGCGGCGTGTAGCTGCTGCAAAGCACATCGTCACCGGGGCCATTCACCGTCTGAGCGACACCCGTGCCCGCGCTCAACGCGACACAGCAGAACAGAACCATCCATCTCTTCATATCCACCACCAGCCAGATTATATTTCCGGCAACTCGATTCGATTGTAATAATTTACAAAGACTTTTATGGGTAGATGGATTGCACGCGCCGAACGCTATTTCGAATTTGCCGCGCTGGGCACGTCCTGGCGAACGGAATTTCTCGCGGGCGTGACGACATTCATGACGATGGCGTACATCATTTTCGTGAACCCGTCGATCCTGCATGATGCCGGGATGCCGCTTGCGGGGGTGACCGCGGCCACGTGCCTGGCCGCCGCCATCGGCTCGCTGCTGATGGGCGGGCTCGCGCGGTATCCGATCGCCCTCGCGCCGGGCATGGGACTGAACGCGTACTTCGCGTACGTGGTGGTGAAGAAGCTCGGCATCGACTGGCATGTCGCGCTGGGCGCTGTCCTGATCTCCGGACTTGTATTTTTTCTGCTGACCGCCGCCGGAATCCGGCAAATGATCGTCCATGCGATTCCGGCGGAGTTGTATTCCGCGGTGGCGGCGGGCGTGGGAATTTTCATCGCGTTTATCGGCCTGCGCAACGCGGGAATTGTTGTGGCGGATAGCGCTACGCTGGTCGGCCTGGGCAATCTCAAATCCCCTGCGACGCTGCTGGCGTTGTTCGGACTCGTGCTCACCGGCGCGCTGCTTTGCGCGCGCGTGAATGCAGCGATTCTGATCGGCGTGGTTGCCACCTGGATACTGGCGGCGATCACCGGCACGATCCACTGGCATCCGGAGCCGTACAGCGTCGCCAGCATCACCTCGACCGCATTCCAGCTCGATGTAAGCGGCGCGCTCGGACAAGGCCTGCTCGAAATCATTTTCGTTTTTCTGTTTGTGGATTTATTCGATAACGTCGGCACGCTGGTCGCGGTGGGAAAGAAGGCGGGGCTGTTCGACGCCACTCATCGCATCCCGCGCGTGAACCGGATTCTCTACAGCGACGCCATCGCAACTATGACGGGCGCGCTTTCGGGGACCTCGACGGTCGTCAGCTACATCGAAAGCTCGGCCGGCGTGGCGGCGGGCGGACGGTCGGGAGTTACGGCGATTGTTACCGGATTGCTGTTTCTTGTCGCCTTGTTCGTTGCCCCGCTTGCAGGGGCGATCCCCGAATCCGCGACCGCGCCGGCTCTGATTGTTGTCGGAAGCATGATGATGACGACCGCGGTCGAGATCGAATGGAACGACCCGGGCGTCGCGATTCCGGCGTTTCTGACGATGCTGGCGATCCCGCTGACATTCAGCATCGCCAACGGCCTGGCGTTCGGCTTTGTCGCCTGGACGCTGCTGAAAATTCTGAGTGGCAGGTTCAGGGAAGTGAGCTGGCCGGTCTACGTACTGACGGCGCTGTTTATCGTGCGATTCTGGTATCTGACGAACTGACTTAGCTAATCTGGTAGACTAAGGTCATGGCGACCGCTGTCAATATGCACGAGGCGAAATCCAGTCTCTCGCAACTGGTGAAGCGCGCCGAGCGCGGTGAGGATATTCTCATCGCCAGGAACGGCGTTCCGGTTGCGCGAATCACGCGCCTGAAAGCATCCAAACCAAAACTGCCCTGGGGCGCTCTCCACGGCAAGATGGCGGATGATTTTGATGCTCCGCTCGAGTGCATGAAGGACTACGTCTGAGAAGCTCCGGCGGATTTCTTCTCGATACAAACGTTCTTCTCTGGATACTCCTGAACAACGAGGAGAAGATTTCAAAACGAGCGCTGCGAATCGTGAAAGAGGCAGAGCCCGGACTGCACGTCAGCATCGTCAGCATTTGGGAAGTCCTCCTGAAGCGTCACGCCGGTAAGCTCATGGTCGAGGAAGATCCGGACAGCATTGTGGAAACGATTCGCTCGCAGCAAATATGGAGGATTCTCCCGCTTGAGTTCGATCATATTCACGCACTCAATGAAATCGATCGATTCCGCGATCACACAGATCCATTCGATCGAATGCTGATCGCCCAGGCCCGAGCTGAAGGGCTCCGCATCATCACCGCCGACGAGCAATTTTCGCGTTACGACGTCGAAGTCGTCTGGTAGCTCCTACTTCGCAGCCGCCACGAACTCCTCCATCACCGCTTTCCGCAGTAAATCCGGCGGCAGCAGGCCCTGCGACAGGATGAAATCGTGGAATTTCATCACGTCGAATTTTGGCCCCAGCGCCTTTTCGGCTTCTTTCCGGATATCCACCAGCCGCGTGTAGCCGTCGTAATAGGAAACCGCCTGACCCGGACTGCGGAAGGTGTAACGGTCCACTTCCTCTGTCGCAAAAGCTTTCGACAAAACCACATCATCCTGCAGAACGCGCATCGCATCGGCGGGCGTCACCTTGCCTTCCTGCAGTTCCGGATCGAGGAACGCGCGCGCCGCCCGCAGCATGCGCAGTTGCAATGAAATCAGCTTGCCTTCATCGGGCATATACGGCAGCATGAACCACTCCGAATACAGTCCCCAGCCTTCCACATTGGTGCTGTTGAACGCGTAAAGCGCGCGTGCCAGCGATACGCCGCGCTCCACCATCGAATCGAACTGCAACTCGTGCCCCGGCCGCGCTTCATGCGCGATCAGCGTCCACGAGGCCGCTTCGAACGTGAAATCGTCATACTTCAGCGCCTCGCCGCCCGCGCCCGAAGTCCCCATCGGCAGCACGAACTGCCCGCGCTCGCCGTGATTATTCAGCAGCGGTGGCGGCAGCATGTGCGGCGCGGGCTGCCGCGCGGTTTCCGCAGCCGAAGCCAGCCGGATAATCGCCGGCCGCGACGGCAGCGTCACCAGCCGGTTCTTCCGCACGATGTCCTCAATCTCCGCCAGCCGTTTCTG
>CAZWTH010000300.1:0-8498 GCA_964636715.1 uncultured Solibacteraceae bacterium
ACGATTACCCGTGCAGCCATGTCACACAAGCATATGCCGTGCGCACGGCTGCTACTTCGCGGCCACTACGTTCAGTACGGCGTTCATCGTTTTCCAGTGTCCGGGGAAGGTGCAGATGATGACGTACTGGGCGGGCGTCGCGGGGGCCTTGAACGAAAACGTGGTCGTCTTCTTCGGCTCGAGCACCGGCGCGGCGTAGATAATCTGCGGGAGCTTCGGGACGTAGTTCACGTCGTCGCCCGTGTCGTCGCGGACGAACTTATCGGCGGCCGCGCCAATAATCTTCATCGAGCCGGGCTGCGCCAGCAGAAAATTATGCTGCGCGGTATCGGGGTTCGTGAATTTGATGGTTACGGTCTCGCCGGCCTTTACCGTGAGTTCCTTTTTGTCATAGGACATGGTGCCGTCGTCGTTCGTGACGGCTTTCATTTCAATCGGAGCCTGGGCGAAGGAGAGGGTGGTCATCAGGGCCGCGCCAATGGCCAGAGTAAGACGTTTACGAAGAGTAACTATATTCATTCCTGTCTGATTCGACGCTGCGGCGCGCAGGGCTGTTACAGCCGGCGCGCCACGCCGAAGTTTTCCTTTGATCGATGTATCGTTTTTAATGCTCAGGCTGGGCTGCAGGCACCGCCGGGCTACGGCCACCGCGGCCGGAAGCCGCCCGCGCCGCGCGAGCAGCGGCCTGCGCTTTGATCCCCGCCTGATACTTCTCGTAATTGTCCCGCGTTGTATCGTCCACCACCCACTTCACAGCATTCTGCAGCATCAACTGAAATTCCGGCTTGCTCCAGGTGCGCTCATCATGTCCATACGCGGTATAGAAGACGCGCCCCTTTCCCTGCGTGCGTACCCATGTGTAGGGTTCGCGGCCCTCGGAATCCACCCGCTCCATCAGCACGGTTCGGTTTTCCGGATTGTGTTTGTCGTGGACGTAAGTCTCATCCCACGTGATAAAGGGTTTGATGCCCTGCATGATGGGATGATCCGGCTTCACAATTTCCGTGGTGAAGTCGCCGGTGCCGTGGCGGAGGAACTCGCCGCCCACAAGCGAGATGAATTTTGGGGAGTTCCCGAACATGGCCGACGCGCAGTGAATCGCGACCAGTCCCTAGACGCCCTCCACGAAATCGAGCAGCGCCTTCTCCTGATCCGGGGTGATGGTGGTGTGGTTCGCGTACATCGCGATGGCGTCGTAATCCTTCAGGATTTCCGGGCGCAACGCTTCGTCCGGCGTGAGCACCAGGCTGACCAGAATGTTCTGCCGGGCCATGGGTTCCGCCATCAGCGGATAAAGCTGGATGCTGTTGTGGTGCTCGGAGCTGTGGCCCAGAAGGAGCACGCGGATCGGTTTGCCGGGAAGCGGCGCCGGCTGCGCAAAGACGCTGGCGGCGGTGACGGCGGCGAGGAGAATTCCGATGATCTTCATACATGGACTCCTTATTTGTGAATCAGTCTAGCGCACTTTTTTCCTGACGTTTGTCACGCTTCTTGCCCGGCGCCGAACGGGTGGCGAAGAGAAAAACCCCGGCGAAAACAGCCAGCGCGGGGATCATCATCAGCAGGATGGCCTTGTTGAAGGCAGTGCCGAGCGAGGGGTCCTGCTCGACGGCGAGTTTACAGAGAGAGCATTGCGCCCACGCGGGCGCGTTGACCAGCAGGAATGTGGCGAGCCCGCGTTTCATGGGCGAATCCCCAGTTCGAACAGCCGGAACGCATCCGGGAAGAAGGCAAAGAGCAATGCGAGCACCAGTATGAGGGGCGGCACAAGTGAAAGCACCAGGCTGAGGCGTTCGCTGCCCAGATGCATGAACCAGTTCATGATCATGGCGGCTTTGGCGACCGAGAGCAGCATCAGCACCAGCATCATGCCGCTCGGCGAAAAGACGTGCCGATAGGCCAGAACCAGCTCGATGCACGTGATACCGAGCAGGTAGAACCAGATCCAGGAATAGGTGCGCGTATTACTGCCTGTCATTGGGGGGCCACCGATAGGAGATAGATCAGCGGGAAGATAAACATCCAGACCAGATCGACGAAGTGCCAATAGAGGCCGCAGATTTCAATGTCTTCGTGAGTCCGGCGTCCGGAGCGGGCCCCGAGTGCGACGATTCCCAGATAGATCACGCCGCTGAACACGTGGAACATGTGGAGTCCGGTCAGCCCGAAGAAGGAAGCGCCGAACAGCGGCGCGCCCCACGGGTTGTGCCAGGGGCGCACGCCTTCGTCAATCAGATGCAGCCATTCGCGCGCGTGCAGCACGATGAATGCGATGCCGCCCAGCATGGTGAACAGAATGTTGCGGACCACGCCGGCGCGATCGCCGCGCTTCGAAGCGTCGACGGCGAAAGCCATCGTGAGGCTCGAAGTCAGCAGGCAGAACGTCATGAACGTGGCGAACGCGATCGAAGGCCACATGGGGAACGGCGCCGGCCAGTTGTGGCTGGCTGTGCGCGCGTACATGCAGGAAATGAGCAGGGAGCCGAACGTGATCGAGTCCGAGACGAGGAACAGCCACATCCCGAGTTTCTTGTGGCCGATGCCGTAGGGCGATGTGGCTTCTATCTGGCCCGTCATACGAAGATCACCACCAGGAGATAGAGCCAGAGGGCGTCCATGAAGTGCCAGTAGATGGCGGTGAGATCGAGTGTGGAGCGCCGCAGCCGGAGGGCCGCCCAGGTAAGCGCGAAAACGCCGCCCACGATATGGAGGCCATGCAGGCCGGTGAGCACGTAATAGAAGGATGCCTGGCGTCCGGTGTTTAGATAGAGGCCTTCCTGCGCAAGCTGTGCGAAGACGCCGATCTGTCCGGCGAGGAAGGTGATTCCGAGCAGCAGCGTCGCTATCAGCCAGCGAGAAGAAATATCGCGGCGAGCCCGCTCCATGGTATAGCTGCTGAAAAGAAGGATCGCGGTGTCGATCCAGATCAGCGGGCGCATGTGGATTTCCTGCCAGAGTGGGTTTAAGCCCTGGCTTACGACGTAGGCGCTGGTAAGCCCGATAAACATCATCGAAATAGCGGCCAGGCCGAGAATGAGGCCGGTGCGGTTCGCGCTGTGCGGGGCCATCGTGGGGCAGGGCTTCGGCCCTGCGGCAGAGCTTCTGCTCGGCCCATGCGGCCCGAAATGTTGCGGGAGCTCCGGGCGGGCCGGAAGGCCCGCCGCAGGGCCGAAGCCCTGCCCCACAAATCTCTCCGTCACTCGGCGCCTCCGATTACGGGTTCAGTCTGAAGCGTGAAATCTTCCGGCGCGCCCGGCACGCTGAACTCGTACGGTCCGCGATAAACCACAGGCTCAACATCTCCAAAATTATCGTGCGGCGGAGGGGAGGAAATCACCCATTCGAGCGTGGTCGCCTGCCACGGATTAGCCGGCGCCTTCTTGCCGAATTTCATGCTCCAGAAAATGTTGAAGAGCAGAATAATCTGCGCCGCCCCAGTCACGAAGGCGGCCCAGGTGATGTGGATCGCGAGCGGCTGCAGCTTCGCGAGATACGTGAACTCGGTGAACTGCGCATAGCGCCGCGGCGCGCCGGCCATGCCGAGGAAGTGCATCGGAATGAAGATCGAATACACGCCGATGATGGTGATCCAGAAATGCAGCTTCCCCAGAGGCTCGCTCATGTAGCGCCCGAACATTTTCGGGAACCAGAACTGAAGCGCCGCGAACATGCCGAAGACAGCGGCCAGGCCCATGATCATGTGGAAGTGCGCGACCACGAAATAGGTGTCATGGAAGTAGACATCGATCGCGGGCTGCGCCAGCAGCAGACCCGTGACGCCGCCCGAAACGAAGAACGAAACGAAGCCCAGCGCATACATCATGGCCGCGGTACAGCGAATTTGTCCGCCCCAGAGCGTTGCCAGCCAGTTGAAGACTTTGATCGCGGAGGGAACACCGACCGTCAGCGTCAGAACGGAAAACACCATGCCTGCAAGCGGGCTCATGCCGCTCGCGAACATGTGATGCCCCCACACGATGAAGCCGATGAAGCCGATCGAGAACGTTGCGATAACCATCGCGCGGTACGCGAAGATCGGCTTCCGGGAGAACGTCGAGATGATATGCGACGTGATTCCCATGCCCGGCAGGATGATGATGTAGACCTCGGGATGGCCGAAAAACCAGAACAGGTGCTGCCAGAGAATCGGTGAGCCGCCGCTGTTCGGAATGAGCTTGCCGCTCACCACCATACCGGCGGCGAGGAAAAAGCTGGTGCCCGCGAGCCGGTCGAGCAGCAGAAGAATCGCGCCGCCGAAAAGCACAGGGAAGGCGAGCAGCGCGACAGTGGCCGCGGTGAACCACGCCCACACCGTGAGCGGCATCCGCATCAGGCTCATGCCGCGTGTCCGCATATTCAGCGTGGTTGTGATGAAGTTGAGCGCGGTGAGCAGCGAGGCAATGCAGAAGATCGCGATACTGACGATCCAGGTGGTCTGCCCCTTTCCAAGACCGGGGCCCGCGATCTCACCGAGCGCGCTGAGCGGCGGATAAGCCGTCCACCCGGAAATCGGCGGGCCGCCCTGGACGAACAGCGTCGAAAGGAGCACTATCAGGCCAGCGAATGTGAGCCAGAACGAAAGCATGTTCAGGACGGGGAACGCCATGTCGCGCGCGCCCAGTTGAATCGGCAGAATGTAATTCCCGAACCCGGACAGCGGCACCGTGGTCAGCAGGAAAAAGACCATGATCGTGCCGTGCAGCGTGAGCAGCGAAAGATAAAACTCGGGCGACATCACGCCGCCAGGAAAGCCCGCTGGGAAAAGATGGGCCAGGAACGGCGTGGGCGAATTCGGCCACGCCAGACGCATCCGCATCATCATCGAAAGGGTGGTGCCGAGGATGGCGGAGAACAGGCCGAGCAGGATGTACTGGATGCCGATGACCTTGTGGTCCGTGCTGAAAATGTACTTCCGGATGAAGCTGGTGGGCGCGGCGTGAACGGCGGTCTGCTGCATTTACTGAGCGCTCCTTGCTTTCAGCCACGCGGCGAAATCGGCGTCCGACAGCACGAGGAACCGCGCGCGCATCTTGAAATGCTGCATGCCGCAAAGCTCGGCGCAAGCGACCTCGTATTCGCCGATCTTCGTTGCCGTGAAGTGAACCGGGATGCCCATGCCAGGCACCGCATCCTGCTTGAAGCGCAGCACGGGAACGAAAAAGCTGTGCAGCACATCGCGCGAGCGGACGATCAGCTTGACCGGCCGGTTTACCGGCACCGCGATGATGTTCTGCGTCATGATGTCGTCATTACCGGCGGGATCGGCGTCATCGAGCCCGATGAAATTACCGTCAGCGTCGCTGACTTTATCGGGGCGCGTGCGGCCGAACTTACCGTCCGGGCCGGGATAGCGAAAATTCCACGCGAACTGCTGGCCCATGACTTCGATGGTGAGAGCGTTGGCGGGCGCGTCCGTCAGATATTCGCGCGCCCAGATGCGGCTGCCCTGCAGACCCAGACCGACGAACACGATGGCCGTCACCACCGTCCACGTGATTTCGAAGCGGCTGTCCTCGTGCCAGTAGAGCGCGGGGCCGGGACGGCGACCGCCCCAGCGCCAGAGGAACGCGCCGAGCAGCAGATGGGCAACGACGAAGGCGACGCCCGCGATCTCGAGCGTGAAGATGAGCTGGTCATCGACCTCGACGCCCTGCGCGGAAACGAGCTCCGGGAGCCAGACGGGGTGGATGATGAACGAGATCGCAGTGCCGATCGCGAGAACCCAGAAGAAAACAGCCAGAAGTCTCGTCATCTGGTTTCGTTATCCATGATATGCAAGGGCTTCATTTTTCGAGGGCCGCGTGTGGCCAGTCGTTCTCCCAGGTGAGGGTGGAAATCTGCAGAGTGCGCCGGCCATCCTTTGCGTCGTAGGCGTGAAAGACCAGCAGATCGCGGTCGCCATCCTGCAGGACCGACGCGCCGCCGGGGCCCTTCCAGCGGTCGTTGCCCGCCAGCAACTCGGTCGCATTGCCCTCCATCATGCTCTTGCCCTTCTGGTCTTTGTACGGGCCCGTGATCTTCTCGGCCCGGCCCACCATGGTCCGGTAGGTGCTCTGAGCGCCTTTGCAGCATTGGTCGAACGACACGAACAGGTAGTAATAGCGGCCGTGGCGGACGATGTACGGGGCTTCGATCGCGCCCGGCTGTCCGGGGCCGCGCGGACGGCTGGCGAGGGAATAGAGCTTCTTGTCTTTGCTTGAAAGCCTGCCGGACGCGGGATCGACGCGGCGCATTTTGATGCCGCTCCAGAAGCTGCCGAACGCGAGCCACTGGCCGCCATCGGCGTCGATCGCCAGGTTCGGGTCAATGGCGTTGAAGTCGTCTGATTTTACGGAGCCGAAAATTTTGCCCTGATCCTCCCAGCGGTAGTCCGGGCTTTTGGGGTCGAGCGTTTTATTGGTAACCAGGCCGATATCGGATATGTTGCTGCCGAAGGTCGATACGGCGTAATAGACGCGGTAAACGCCGGCGACATATTTCACGTCGGGCGCCCAGATATCCTTCGCGCCAGGTATCTCCTTGAGGGCCCATTCGGGGACGTCGTCAAAAATGCTGCCGCAGAAGGTGAAGGTGCGCAGGTCGGGGGAACAGAACTCCGGAAGGTCCTTCTGCCGGTAACGGTTGGTGGAGAAAACGTAGTAGTTCGATCCTTCACGGGCGATGGTGGGATCGTGGATGGGGCTGACATCGCCCTGGAGCGGAAGCGCCTGCTGGGCGAGCAAAGCGCCCGCGGTGAAAATCAGCGCCAATCCGGTGTAAACAAAGGATTTTAGCCGACATGGGCCAATTTCCGTAACCGGTTCCATATTCGACACGATTCTGTCATAAGGGAAACCCAATGGCAAGTCCGGCGGCGGGCCCGCTTGCGGCCTCACCACTCGTGGGGCGGGCGCGTTTCGAAGAGCTGGAGTGGGTTCGCCGGGTCGCCGGGGGCGTTGGCTTCCGGGCTGCGGGCCCCGTGGGTGACCGCCGTGTCCAGCGCTCGGCGGGCTTCCTCGAAACGCTTGCGGGCCGCGAGGATCATTGCCTTTGCGACCCAAACGCCCGCGATCTCGGGGGCCTGGCGCTGAAGGTCGTCGGCCAGCCTCAGGGCTTCGTCGGGTCTGCCGGAAATTTCGAGGACGGCGATGCGTGTGAGCGGGATGGAGGGATCCTGCGGCAGTTTTTTCGCGGCGTCGTCGAGCAGGCGCAGGGCTTCGGGGGCGCGCTGGTGCTGGGTGAGCAGGATGGCGGTCTGCCAGTAGAGCTCGGGGTTCGAAGGATCGATTCCGATCGCGCGGTTCAGTTCGGCAACGGCCTCGTTCAGCCTGCCGTCGGCATTCAGCATCTGTGCGCGAGCCAGATAATACCGTGCGTTTCGAGCAGGCTCCGGCGCCCGATCGAGCTGTCGCAATCCATCGACGGACGCGGCGGCCGTTCCACCCGCGGCGTGGAACGTGGCGATCGCCAGATCGACGTCGGCGTTGCCTGCGGCTGCCAGAAGATTTTTCGCGGGGCCGTATTGCTTCGCTTCGAGCAGCGCGCGACCGGCATCGGCCAAAACGCCGGCGGGCGGTTTCAGACCGGCGATGGTGTGCGCGACCGTAGCCGCCTGCGCCATCTGATTTTCTTCCAGCAGGATTTTGAGATAACGCGATTGAGCCACGGCGTCGCGCGGATTGTCGTGGATTGCCTTCTCGACGCGCGCGCGATAATCGGCGCGCTGCTCGGCGGGCGAGAGCGTGAGGAAGTGCATCAGGTCAACGGGACCCTGCGTGGGCCGGGCCTGCTTGTACTTCGCGAGCAGAGCTTCCGACTCTTCCGTCTGTCCGGCTTCGGCCAGTGAATTCGCCAAATGGAGCAGAACGGTCGGCGCCGCGCCGGGCAAATCGGCGGCGCGGCGCAAAACGCGGATGGCGTCCGGGATGCGATTGAGCGCCACGTAGGTCTGGCCCAGGCGGTCGAGCACAGCGGAATCGCGGGTTCCAGCAGCGACCGCTTCGAGATCCGGGAGGGCCAGCTCCGGCTTGCCCTGCTGGTAGTAAAGCGATCCGCGTACCGCGCGCGCGGCGGGGAAGTCCGGCTTGAGCGCGAGCGCTTTATCGATGTTCGCGATGCCCTGCGTCGGGTCGGCGGAACTCTGGGCCACGCCGAGCTCATAGTGACCCATCGCATCATCCGGATGGCGGTTGACGAACCACTCGATATCCGCGATGCCTTCATCGAATTTGCCGATGTGGATCTTCGCGAAGCCGCGCTCGCGGCGGGCTTCATCGTCGTTGGGCGCGAGCTTGCTGTAGCGGTCCCACGCCGCGGCGGAGTCTTCGAAAGCGTTCAGGTCGTTCGCGGTGACGGCGAGCAGGCGCTGGATATCGGAGCGCTGCGGCGCGATTTCGCCAGCCTGCGCGAGCCAACGAATGGCTTCTTCCGGCTGGTGCAGGGCGCTTTCGGCAAATGCGAGGCTGTAGAGAACGTCGGCGTTATTGGGCTGTTCGCGGCGGGCCGTTTCGAGCACGTCG
>CAZWTH010000301.1:0-50825 GCA_964636715.1 uncultured Solibacteraceae bacterium
GGAGCGCCGGATTACCGGCTTTCGCTGACGGCCGCGAAGCTGGGACCGGTGGCGATCGATCTCTCGGATTCGAGCGGGAGTCTGATTGCGGAGTCGCATGCCGGGTCGGCGGCGACGTATGAAGTGCAGGGCAGCGCGACGCAGCTTTCGAGCGACTCGCGGACGATTACGCTCGCGCCGGGGCTGACGGTGGATCTGCTGGGCGCGAGTTCGTCGAGCGATTTCACCACGGTGACGGTGCGGAACGACGCGTCGTCGCTCGCTTCGGCGTTCAGCGTGTTTGCGCAGGCGTATAACCGGGCGGCGGGCGATCTGGCGCAGAATCACGGCCAGAGCGGGGGCGCGCTCGAAGGCGACAGCCTGATCCGAACGCTGAACGGCGTGCTGCAACAGCTTGCGGGATACAGCAACGGAACGCCGGAGACGTCGCTCGCGAATTTCGGGATTTCGGTGAATACGAATGGACAGCTTTCGGTGGATACGTCGGCATTCACGGCCGCGGCGAACGCGAACTTCGCGGGGCTGGCATCGACACTCGGCGGGAGCTCGAGCGGCGGATTTCTGCAGGCGGCGACGAATGCGCTGAACAGCGTGAACGGTCTGACGACGGGGTCGATCCACGTGGAAGAGAATACGGCCCAGGATCAGATCACGGCGCAGAACTCGAAGATTGCCGATGAGCAGGCGAAGATTGCGCTGCTGCAATCGAATCTGACAGCGCAGATTGTGAAGGCGGACGCGGCGATATCGGCGCTCGAAAGCCAGCTTTCGTACGTGAACGGGCTGTTTTATTCGATCACGGGGAACAATAATAATCCGAATGGCAGTACTACCTGAGCTTCTAACTAAGTTGCGGGCCTCTGTGGCGGCGGGCGATTGGGATTGTGCGGCACGGCTGGCGGCTGTTGCTCCGGGTCCCGGGATATCGCTCGACGAATACCGGCGCGAGCTCGACGCCATTCTCGAAACAGCGCGCGAGCGACGGCGCGAGTTGGGCGCCGCGCTGGCGCGCGCGCGAGCCGCGAACAGCTTCACCCGCCAGGGTTTTGGCGTTTCGCCAGGATTCTGACGCCCCTCCTCTTCCCTTCCCTGCGATTTTTCAATCAGTTGTCCGCGGGCCTTCAATTGCCTTTTTCGACCGCGGCATGCACGTCGATCTGGTCGCTTACCTTTCTTATCTGACGCGGCGGCAGGAGGTAGTCGCGTCGAATATCGCGAACGCCGATACGCCGGGGTACAAGACGCGGGATGTGTCGGTGCCGGGCGATTTCTCATCAGCCTTCGCGCAGTTCACTGCCATGCCCGAGGAAACTCCGGGGCTTGTCTCGCGCAACGATGGCAACAACGTGAGCATTGATCGGGAATCGAGGCTGCTGGCGGAGAACGATATCCGGTTCAATCTGGCGACTCAGCTTCTGCGGGGAGAGATTCGGACTTACAAGATGGCGATCGAGGAAGGGAGAGATTCGTGAGCCTGTTCAGCGCGATATCGGTGAGCGCGTCGGGGATGGAGGCGCAGAGGGTTCGGGCGGAGCTGATTGCCGGGAATCTGGCGAATGCGGATACGACGCGGACGCCGGATGGCGGCCCGTACCGGCGGCGGGATGCGGTATTTACGTCCGCGCCGGTGGAGGGTTCGTTTGAAGACAGCCTCGCCGCGGCCGGTGTGCGGGTGGCTTCGATTTCGGTGGACACCAGCGATCCGGAGCGGCGGTATTTGCCGGGGCATCCGGATGCGGACAAGGACGGGTACGTGGCGTTTCCGAAAATTCATCCGCCGGAGGAGATGGTGGATTTGATGGGGGCGTCGCGTGGGTATGAGGCGAATGTGGCGGCGATTGCGACGGTGAAGGACATGATGGGGCGGGCGCTCGATCTGTTTAAGTAGGCGGCTATGCGGATTGGGGATTCATTTTCGGTTGTTCCTCCCGTGGCGGATTCCGCGCGGACTTCGGGCGGCGGTTTTGCTTCGGCGATTCAGGATGCGATTGAACGTGTGGATAGCGCGCAGGCCGGGGCGCAGTCGGCCGCGGCGGATTTGCTGGTGAATGGGCGGGGCGACGTTCATACCGTAGCGCTGGCGGCGCAGAGTGCGGAGTTGTCGCTCGAGTTGTTCCAGCAGGTGCGGAACAAGTTTGTTTCGGCCTATCAGGAAATCATGAAAATGCCGATGTAGGGAGTGGGTGGCGAAGAACCCATGGCGCAACTCATTCGGATCTGGAATTCACTTAGTCTGGCGCAGCGCGTGTCGCTCGTGATCGCGCCGCTGCTGGTGGCGGCTATCGCGGCCGGCGTGATTCGCTGGCGGCATGACGCCGCGTTTCGCACTCTCTATTCGTCGCTCGCCCCGGAGGACGCAGCGGCGGTCACGCAAAAAATCCGCGAGGCGGGCATTGAATACCGGCTCGACGATACCGGTTCGGCCGTGTCAGTGCCGGAGGACCGTCTCGCGGAAGCGCGGCTCGCGCTGGCGGGCGCGGGGATGCCGCGTTCGGGGCGGATCGGGTTTGAGTTGTTCGACCGGACAAATCCCGCCGCCAGCGATTTCACGGAGCAGGTGAACTATCAGCGGGCGCTGGAGGGTGAACTGGAGCGCACGGTCGCGACGCTCGATGAAGTGGCGCAGGCGCGCATCCACATTACCGCGGGGAAAGACTCGGTGTTTCTCGATTCGCGGGAGCCAGGCAAGGCGACGGTGGTGCTGCGGCTGAAGCAGCCGATGCGGATTCGTCCATCGAGCGTGACTGCGATTGCGAATCTGGTGGCGAGCGCGGTGGAGGGCCTCGCGCCCGATGCGGTTTCGATCATCGATGACAGTGGACGCCTGCTGAATCGTCCGCGGACGGGCGATGGGGAAGTGAATCTCGACTATCGGCAGCAGCTCGAATCGGAGATGCAGGCGAAGCTGAGCGCGGCGCTCGAACCGCTGCTTGGACCGGGCAAGTTTCGGACAGGCGTGAATATCGACTGCGATTTCACGAGCGTGGACCAGAGCGACGAAATCTACGATTCGTCGCAGGCGGCGACGACGTCGACGCAGACCACGGAGGAATCGAACAATGCCGCGCTGGCGGGCGGGACGCCGGGAACGGCGTCGAATCTGCCTGGACCGCCGCCGAAGGCGACGGCCGGGACGTCCGGAACGGTGCGGCGAACGGAGAACGTTGCTTATCAGCCGAGCCGCACGGTGCGCCACACGGTATCGCCGAAGGGAACGATCCGGAAAATTTCAACCGTCGTGCTGGTGGACCATTCGGCGCACTGGGAAGGCGCGGGGGCGAAGGCGAAGCGCGTGGTGACGCCGCCCAGCGCGGAGGTCCTGAAAGCCGTGCGGGAAGTGGTGGCGGGCGTGGTGGCTTTTAACGAGCAGCGCGGCGATCAGATCACGGTGGAATCGCTGCCGTTCGAGACGGCGGTGGATATTGGGCCGCCGCCGGCGGCCGCGCCCGGTACGCAGCAGACGAAGCCGGGGATAAACCGGCAGCAGACGATCGTATTCGGGATTGCAGGCGCGGCAGTCTTGCTCGCGATTGTGGGCGCGCTGTTTTTGATGAGAAAGAAAAAGACGCCGGCGGTGGAGACCCCGGTGGTGGCGGATGCCGGGGACGAGTTGCCGGCCGCGGATATACCCGCGCTCAAGGCTTTGGACGAAGCAAATCTCGATCCCGCGCAGCTCGAAGCGGAAATCCTGAATCGCCTGAAGATTCCGGCGCCGAGCCGCGCGACGGAAGTGCTGATCCGGCACGTGCGGGAGAAATCCGGGAAGGATCCGGCGATTGCCGCGAATGTGCTGAAGGGATGGATCGCTGAGGGCCGGGGGAAAGCGACATGACCGCGGTGGCGACGGAAGTCAGCGGGATTCGCAAGGCGGCGATTCTTCTCATCCTGCTGGGCGAGGAGAACAGCGCCGGGATTTTGCGCGAGCTGAGCGAGATGGAAGTGCAGCAGGTGGCGCGGGAAATCGCGCGCGTGGATTCGTTCACGCCGGAGCAGACGCAGGGGACGCTCGAAGAGTTCTATCAGATGACGATGGGGCACGAGTTCGCGCAGCGCGGCGGTCTCGATTATGCGCGCAAAATGCTGCATAAGGCGTTCGGGCCGGAGAACGGAAAGAAGATTACGGACCGGCTGATCATGATGATCGGCGGCGAGTATGCGCACCTGGATGTGCTGCAGAAGGCCGATCCGCAGCAACTGGCGCGGTTCATCCACAATGAGCATCCGCAGACGATCGCGCTGGTGCTGTCGCATCTGAATGCGACCTCGGCCGCGGGGCTGTTGTCATCGCTGCCGCCGGAATTGCGGCCGGAAGTGGCGCTGCGGATGGCGAACCTGGATGAAATTACGCCCGAGATCGTGAACAAGATCGCGAAGGTGATTGGGGACAAGCTGCAGGCGGTGGGGCAGTTCAGCCGCGAGTCGTATGGCGGCGCGCGGGCGATTGCGGAACTTTTCAATCAGCTCGACAGCGCGACGAGCGACGAAATTCTGAACGCGATTGAGGCGCAGAATCCGAACCTGGTGGAGACGATCCGGCAACTGATGTTTGTGTTCGAGGATATGCTGTCGATCGATACGAATCAGTTGAAGGAGATTCTGGCGCGGGTGGATCGCAAGGTGTTGACGCTGGCGCTGAAGGGAACGAGCGTGAAGCTGCGGGAGCATTTTTACTCAACGATGTCGGCGCGTGGGGTGGAGATGCTGAAGGACGATATCGAGTCGATGGGGCCGGCCAAGATCAAGGACGTGGAGGGCGCGCAGCAGCAGATTATTGCGACGGTACGGCAGCTGGAATCGGAAGGCGTGATTTCGCTGAAGGGCGGGGCGACGGAACAGTATGTTGTCTAAAGTCCTGAAGGGCGTGGAGGCGCTGCGGGCGCAGCCGATGGGTTTTGCGGATACCTCGGGAGCAGCCGCGCCCGTGCGGCATCCGGCGCCGGATGAAACGTATTTGATGGAGAAAATCCGGCGGCTGGAGGCGGACGCGGCGGCCTCTGAGAAGGCGGCGCTGGAACGCGGACGGCGTGAAGGCGAGGACGCGGCGCGGGCGGCGATGGCGCCGGTGATGGAACGATTGAACGCCTCGCTGGCGGATGTGATGGCGCTGCGGCCGGAACTGCGGCGGCGGGCGGAGAAGGATACCGTCGAGCTGGCGCTGAAGATTGCGAAGCGCGTGCTGCATCGAGAGCTGAGCG
The DNA here is from genome assembly GCA_964636715.1 of uncultured Solibacteraceae bacterium. Classification (GTDB taxonomy): domain Bacteria; phylum Acidobacteriota; class Terriglobia; order Bryobacterales; family Bryobacteraceae; genus BOG-234. Next base: position 5,196 of record CAZWTH010000301.1, read on the forward strand.
TGGACGCGAATGCGTTGAATGCGCTGGCGCGGGTGGTGTTCGATCGGCTGGCGCGGGTGGAAGCGTGGCAGATGACGGTGCATCCGCGGTTTGTGGATTCCGTGCGTGGGGCGCTGCCGTCGAATGTGCGGATTGACGCGGATGACGCGTGCGAATTCGGGACGCTGCGGGTGCGGTATGAGGATGGAACGATCGACGCGTCGGTGGATCAGCAACTCGCGGAGATCGGGCGCGGGATTGCGGACAGGCTGCGATGACGGAACTGGATCTGCGTCCGTGGGCGGCGGCGGTGGAGCGCGCGGATCCGATCCGCGCGTCGGGCGAAGTGGTGGAACTGGTGGGGCTGCTGGTGGAGTCGCGCGGACCGGCGGCATCGATCGGAGATTTCTGCGAGGTTCGTACGCGGGCGGGCGGCGCGGTGCGGACGCAGGTGGTCGGATTTCGGAACGGCCGCGTGCTTTCGATGCCGCTTGAAGAGACAGGCGGACTGGGTCTGGGCGATGAGATCGTGGCGCGTGGCGGCGAGAGCCTGGTGGAAGTGTCGCCGGAGCTGCGCGGGCGCGTGATTGACGGCTTCGGCGCGGCGATGGATGGCGGCGGGCGGATCTCGTCGCCGGAGTTACGTCCGCTCTATGCCACGGCGCCGAATCCGATGGAGCGCGAGCATATCCGGGAAAAGCTGGAGACGGGGATCCGCGCGATCGACGGGCTGCTGCCGTGCGGCAAGGGGCAGCGGATCGGAATTTTCGGCGGGAGCGGCGTCGGGAAGAGCACGCTGCTGGGGTCGATGGCGCGGTCGAGCTCGGCGGATGTGAATGTGATCGCGCTGATTGGCGAGCGCAATCGCGAGGTGCGGGAGTTTATCGAGCACGAACTGGGGCCGGAGGGAATGGCGCGGACTGTGGTGGTGGTGGCGACGTCCGACCGGCCGGCGCCGCTGCGGGTGCGCGCATGTTTCGTGGCGCTGGCGGTGGCGGAATATTTTCGCGACCGCGGGCAGGACGTTCTGCTGGTGATGGATTCGGTGACGCGGCTGGCGATGGCGCAGCGCGAGATCGGACTGGCGGCCGGCGAGCCGCCGAGCCAGAAGGGATACACGCCCTCGGTATTCAGTCTGCTGCCGAAGGTGTGCGAGCGCGCGGGAAATTTTCGAGCGGGGTCGATTACGGCGTTCTTCACGGTGCTGGTGGAGGGCGACGATTTCAACGAGCCGGTGTGCGATGCGGTGCGGGCGATTCTGGATGGGCATATCACGCTGTCGCGGCAGTTGGGATCGGCGGGGCATTATCCGGCGATTCAGGTGCTGGATTCGGTGAGCCGGCTGCAGTCGAAACTGGCGACGCCGCGGGAGTCGGAATCGGCGCGGCGCATTCGGGAGGCGCTGGCGATTTACCGGCAGTCGGAGGATCTGATCAATCTGGGGGCGTATGTGTCGGGGTCGAATACGCGGCTGGATTCGGCAATCCGGTCGCATGAGGAGATTCTGAAGTTTCTGCGGCAGACGCCGGCGGACCGGTCGAGCGGCGAGGAGACGGCGCGGCGGCTGGAGGAACTGGCGGCGATGGTGTGAAGGCGTGGCGATTCCGGCTGGAAGCCGCGTTGCGATGGCGCGGCGCGCAGGCTCGCGTGGCGCAGGAATCGGCGGCGGCGGCGGAGCGGCGCGTGACGGCGATCGAACGGGAGATCGGGGCGCTGTATGCGGCGCTGCGGCGAGGCGGACGCGAACTGGCGCCTTCGGGGAGTGCGGCGTTCCAGACATGGGATGCGTATGTAAATCGGGCGCGGCGGCGGATTGCGTTTCTGGAGGGTGAGTTACGGAAGGCTCGCGGCGAAGTAACGGCTGCGAAGCAGAAAGTTCTGGAAGCGCACCGAAGCGTGCGAGTGCTGGAGAATTTGCGGGAGAGCCAGCACGGGGAGTGGATGGCCGCGTTCAACCGCGAGATGGATGCGTTCGCGGATGAGGCGTTTTCGGCGGGGCTGGCGCGGGCTCGCGCTAGAATTGAAGGACGAACGGGCGCGTAGCTCATCTGGATAGAGCACCGGCCTTCTAAGCCGGGGGTAGCAGGTTCGAGTCCTGCCGCGCCCACCACGCCGTTACTGTCCCGAGGGGTCCCGTTTGAGTTGAAGCGTCACCAGTTTTCCGGGCCATGCGCCGCGGAGAACCAGTTCACCGGACGACAAAACGTATTCACCCTGAAAGAGCAGAGTGCCCTTCCGCAGCCATTTTTCCCAGATGCGGATCGCGTGGGTGGCAGGAGCGACTTCGAAGTGGCGGGTGACGTATTGGCCCTGCGCGGTTTTGATCACACGCATGGCGCGGTTACGTTCGAGGAATGGTTCAGGCGCCGTCGAGCGGCGTTGGGTCGCGGTTGTTGTAGTTGGCGACCCACCAGGTGTACGCGGCTGCCGCGGCTACGATCAGGAGCGGCGAGGCGGAAGACCGGTATCGGCCTTTTCAGCAGCGTGAAGCCGTTCGGGGAAAAGAATGCTCGAAGGCTTTTGCGATAAGAACCTCGATCACGAGAATGGCGATGAGTATGACAACGGCTGGCAGCAGACCTTCCGGGCCGAGAAGCCGGAGACGTCTCGCAGGGGACGATCGAGTTGGGAGTCAAGGATGGTGAACTGGGCGCGGCTTTGCCATGCGGGTTCGATCAGGATGATTTCATCACAGTGGGGTGTCGTGAGGTTAGCGCCGAGCGGAAGCTCGGCGTGCAGGGCCGAAGCCCTGCCCCACGTTACTGAATAGAGAGAAGAGCACTCCGAACAGCACGACGACGATTGCGCCGATGACGTTGTACCAAAGGAACGCAATCTTTGTCAGCAGCGCACAGGCGACGATGGTCGCTTCGCCGACGAGGAGCGCCCAGAAGGCGGCGCCGCCCTGGACCCGTTTGAAGAAGAAGCCGAGGATGAACGTTCCGAGCATCACCGGATAGAAAAACGATCCCACCTGATTGACCGCCTCGATGAGCGAGCCGAGATGGCGCGCATATTGCGCGAACGCCACAGCCCAGCTTCCCCAGAGCGCGGTGAAGACTCGCGATGCGATCAGGTAATGGCGGTCCGAGGCGTTGGGTTTGAAGTGGCGCCGGTAGATATCCATCACGCTCACGGCCGCCAGTGAATTCAGCTCGCCCGAACTGGAGGACATCGCGGCAGTGAAGATAACAGCGATCACGAGGCCGATGAAGCCAATCGGGAAGTATTTTGTGACGAACGAAAGGAAGATATAGTTCGTGTCGCTGAACTCACCCTGGCCGGTCTGGCTCTGGTAGAGACGGATGCCGGCGGCGCGGGCGGCATCGGCGTCATGCTGGGCGGCGCGGTAGTCGCCAACCGCGGTGTTGAGCGCGGCGTCATCGCCGGATTTGCGGGCCGCGTTGATCGACTCGGCGGCGGCGCGGCGTTTGGCGAAGGCGGTATCGAATTTCGACTGGATCTGCGTGTAGCCAGGCCGGTTCGCGAGGTCCTTCATCGCCCCCTTCTGGAAAAGCAGCGGCGGCTGCACGAACAGATAGAACACAAACACCATGGCGCCGACGAAGAGGATAAAAAACTGCATCGGCACCTTCGCCATGGCGTTGAAGAGCAGGCTGAGGCGGCTTTGCGCGACGGACTTGCCGGTGAGAAAGCGCTGCACCTGGGATTGGTCGCAGCCGAAATAGCCGAGGAACAGAAATGTTCCGCCGATGAGACCGCTCCAGATGTTGTAGCGATTGTTCCAGTCGAAGTGGAGATCGACGACGTTGAGTTTTCCGACCGCGCCCGCGAGGTAAACAGCGTCCCCGAACCCGACGCCGGCCGGCATGAGATGGATCACGGTCGCGACGGCAACAAACAGCCCCGAGAAGATGACGCTCATCTGGAGGACGTCTGTCCATGTGACGGCGGTGATGCCGCCGGTGGTGGTGTAGAGGACGCAGGCGGCGCCGATAATGAGAGTGGTGATGCGGTCCTGCCACCCGAGAATGGAGCTCATGACGATGGCCGGGGCATAGATGGCGATGCCCGCGGCCATGCCGCGCGAGACGAGGAAGACGATCGACGTGAGCGCGCGCGTCTTCGCATCGAACCGCCGTTCGAGATATTCGTAGGCCGTGTAGACGCCGGATTTATGGAAGATGGGAACGGCGGTGGCGGCGAGGATCACCATCGCGATGGGCAGCCCGAAATAGAACTGGACGAAGCGCATGCCATCGACATAGGCCTGGCCGGTGGTGGCGATGAAGGTAATGGCGCTGGCCTGCGTCGCCATGATGGAGAGGCCCATGGCGTACCAGGGCATGCTCTTGCTGGCGAGCAGGTTATCGTTCACGTTGCGGCGATTGCGGCGGCCGCGCCAGAGGCCGAACGAGGGGATCGCCACCATGGCGAGCACCATCACCAGCCAGTCGAGATGGCTCATGAGAAGTACCTGGTGAAGCCGTAGAAAAGGATGATGAGAAACGCGAGCCAGGCGAGGGCCGCGGTATAGACGGCGCGCCAGGTGCCGAGGATCGGCGGCGGTTCGGGATCGTACGCCGCTTCGGGGAGACGGAATTTCATTCGGCCGTCAACTCTCCGCGAAGAACGGTGACGGCCTGGCCGGACAGGAAAACACGATCGCCCGCATTACGGACGCGGACGATGCCGCCGCGCGGCGACGCCTGGTATGCGGTCATCTCGTGTTTGCCGAGTTTCTCATGCCACCAGGGGGCGAGCGCGCAGTGAGCGGAGCCGGTGACGGGGTCTTCGTCGATGCCGGAGCCGGGGGCGAAGAAGCGTGAAACGAAATCGTAATCGTGCGCGTTCGCGGCATCGGCCTGCGCGGTGACGATGATGCCCCGAACCGGAAGCTGGCGCAGCAGATGATGATTGGGCTGGAGAGCGCGGAGGACTAGTTCGCTCTCGAGTTCCACTAAATAATCGAAGCGGCTGCGGCCGGTAAATTTCAGTTCGGCGCCGAGGGCCTCGGCGAGCTGCGGCGGAGGCGGCGCGGGCTCGACGAACGTGGCGGGAAAATCCATTTCGATCCAGTGGCCGGTTTTGACGCAGGTGAGAAGTCCGCTCTTCGTGTGGAAGCGCGCGGGAGCGTGGGGCGCGAGGCGCCCGTCTTCCCAGAGGGCGTGGGCGCTGGCGAGAGTGGCGTGTCCGCAGAGCGCGACTTCGATGGCGGGAGTGAACCAGCGGAGATGGAACGAGCCGCGGTCGTCGTGATTCGGGGTGAGGAATGCCGTCTCGGAGAGATTCATCTCGCGCGCGATGGCGGACATCCAGGCGTCTTCACGCGGATGATCGAGAACGCACACGGCGGCGGGATTGCCGCGGAACGGCGTGGCGGTAAAAGCATCGACCTGCACGATGGGCAGGGGCATCCTTTTGATTATGGAGGATCGGGGCGCCGCGTGTTGTTACTTCGGAGCGGATTGGAGAATCACGCGGCGATATGCGGTGAGCGACGGCGTGCCTTTGTCTTCCACGGCGAGGATGACGTGGGCTGCGCCGGGCTTAGCCAGAGTGGCGTGAATGACGGGGCCGTCTTCGCGATCGAGCGTGACAGCGCCTCTGCCCGCTTCGGCGTAGAAGAACCAGTGATACGTAAGAGCGTCGCCATCGGGATCTTTCGTGCCGGCGGCGTCGAGCGTGACTGGCTTGCCGGGTTCGGCGTGGATGATGACCGGCGCTTTACCAGCCTCACCGTTTACGACCACTTGCGGATTGTGATTGCCGCGACCGTTCGCGCTCCACTCCATGCGAGCGGCGAAATCGTTCTGGAAAGCGGTGCGCCAGCGCCAGATGGTGGCCTGATCCGAGGTGTGCAACTTGCCGTCCGTCCCGATGACGGTATCGCGCGAGCTCTCGCGGCCGGGAAATGAATCGCCGCCCTGCGTCCAGAACGAGCGCGTTTCGCCGTAGGGCTGGCGCCAGATGTAGCGTCCTCCCCAGCCGCCCCAGGCGGGGCTCATGAAGCTATCGAGACCGTTGTTGATGAGGCCGAGGAATGACGGCGTGTCGCCTTCGTGAATGCAGCACGGTTTGATGTAGAGCTTGCCGAGCGGGCCTTTGGCGCGGATGTTGGCGTCGACCCACGGCGTGGTGAAGGTGGTGAAATCGGCGCCCTCGCCGTTGCGGTAATAGGTGTCGCCGCTGATGCCGGTCCAGGTGGCGCGATAGTATTCCTCGCCGTTCTGCGTGGAGGGAATCGCGATGTAGAAGAGCGTCGGGAAAGTGTGGCGGAGCCAGGGGCCGGCGTCGTCCTGATCGGAGATCGTGTAGACGCGGAGGTGCGAGAGGAAGCTTGTGAGATCGGCGGCCGAGCGCGTTTGCTGGACGTGGAGCAGCGCCTGCGCGAGCGTGTTGGAGCCGCCCCAGACGGTGATCCAGAGCGGGCGCGGATCGTTGCGGCGCACGCCGTCATCGACTGCCTGGATGATGCGCTCGGCGCCGGGGGACATGTGGTCCGGGCCGACGGCTGCCATCCCGTAAGAGGTCTGGCCGGTGGTCACGGCTTTGCGCAGGAAATCGGTGGTGGGGTAATCGGGCGAATATTTGATCAGGTTGGGGCGGACCTGATCGTATGCGTCGATGACCTTCAGGATGACGTCGGGGCGTGGGTTGTTGCGGAGCCAGGTGGACGTGGAGGCGACGAGGCCTTCGATATCGAATTCGTTGGAATAGACGAGGAAACGGACCATGGACATCTGGTCGTCGGGCTCGTTGGCGATGTCGGTGAGGACGAGGACGCGATTTTTCGCGACCCACGGATCGGGCGTTGGCTGCGCGACAGCGCTGGTCGCTGCGAGGGTGGCGAGAAGGAGGAGCGCGAAACGGGTCCGATTGGTCATCCTTATTACTGTTACACTGATTGGCGTTCTATGGAAGACCGAGTGATTCATCCGAGCATGAAGGCGGTTTACGCCGGATATCTGCTGGCGATTGTCATTGCCGGCGCGGTGATGTGGGCGATTCATCAGTACGCCACGGAGCCGCCGGCATGGTTATATGCTGTGCCGCTGGTTGTGCTGATCTGGCCGATCAAGGCGCATATTCAGAAGATGACCGTGACGCTGAAGTTCCATGACGATCATTTGACGATGGAAACCGGGCTATTTTCGCGGACGCGGCGCACCGTGGATACGGCGAAAATTCAGGATGTGACGGTGCGGCAGAGTTTTGGGCAGCGGCTGATGGGTGTGGGGGATCTGGTGCTCGAAGACGCGGGCGAATCGGGCGGCATGCAGATGCCGGGGATCGATCGCCCGCGTCAGATTGCGGATGAGATTATTGCGAGTTCGAAGCGCGTGCGGAGTTAGGAATTGGCCGCAGATGAACGCGGATGAACGCAGATAAAGACAGAATTTAGTTTCCGCCTCTGCCTCCGCCACCACGGCCGCCTCGGCCACCGGCGTTCAGTTCGGCTTCGGTCCATGGAGTCTTGCGGTAAGAATACATCAGGCGCGTTTCCTTCACTTCGGCGGACTGGACGGCTGCGGCGTTGTTGCCGAAGCTGCCGCGGATGAAGGTGAGGATGGACGCGAGCTGTTCGTCCGTCATCTGTGAACCGGCGGGCGGCATCAGACCGATGGAGCCTTCTTTGCCTGCCGTCATGATGCGAACCAGAGTGGCTGACTGGCCATTGACGAAACGCGAGCCAGCGAGCGATGCGCCCACGTGTTCGGCGCCCTGTCCGTTCTCCATGTGGCAGCCGATGCATTCGGTGGCGTAGATTTTCTGGCCTGCGTCGAAGCGCTTTTGCTGTTCGGGCGTGCGGGTTTGCCGTACCACTGGCGGGGTGGGCTTGCCGGGCCAGGTGAGTCCGGCGAGGATCTGCTTCGAGGAATCGGCCAGATCGCCTGTGGCTTTCGACATTGTGACGAGAGCCGCGGGTTCAGCGCTGATCGCGACCGGTCCTGTGGGACCGCCACGTCCGCGGCCACCGCCGAAGCCTCCTCCAAATCCACCGCCACCAAATCCACCGCCGCGGCCTCCTGCCGCGGGTACCGCTGAAGCGGCGCCCCGCAGCAGGGCGAGGCGAAGAGATTCGGGATGCTTCGTATCCGTCGCGTAGCCGAGAATGCGCTCCACGTTTTGACCGTTGCGGCCGCGCATGACGGTCGCGGCGAGATTCGAGATTGCATCGGCGCCGGGTTTCGCCATGGCCGCCGCGGCGGCTGGAGAGACAACCGGGGCTTCCACTTCCATACCGGGAACGACGGTACCGGCGCGTCCACCGGCCACACCGCCGCCGCGCCGCTGCAACACGACAGGACGGGCCGCGGTTCCGGGCGCTTCGAGCAGGGCCAGCATGACGTCGGCTTCCTGGCCGTTGAGACCGCTGATGGCGGCATCCACCGTCACGTCGTCATTGCCGTACTTGCGCAGAATGGTTTCGATCGGCGCGATGCGCGCGTCCTTCGGCATTTCGCCGAGCGAAGCGGCGAGTTGGCGGCGCACAGTCCAGGTGGGATCGTCCATCTTCTTCTGTACCGCGGCCTGCATCGGATTGCCGGCTTCACGCAGCCAGCGTTCGGAGAGGCGAATGGCCTCAGCGCGCACTTCGGACGACTTGTCATCGAGAGCCGCGGTGACGGTGGGTTCATCGATGGAATTCATGCCATCGAGCGTGGCGAGCGCCTGAATCCGGTAGCGCCAGTCGGGCGACTTGAGCGCGAGCGATTTGAGCGCGGGCACAACGGACTTGTCGTCGCGCTGGATCAGAAGCTGCTGAGCGGTATCGCGCGACCAGCCGTTCGGGCTGGAAAGATGAGCCACGAGCTGCGCGGGCGTTTCCTCGATCATGTGCGGCTTCGGCTCGAACTTCGAGGTGTCATGCACCACGCGATAAATGCGGCCGTAATGAACACCTTCCCAGAGCTTGCGCTTCTTGATGTAGTCGCGGAGGTAATCGGTCTGGATGGGGCCATCCTGCGAAACGCCGCGATACATATCGACGATGTAGAGCGTGCCGTCCCAGCCGAGCGCGAGATCGACGGGGCGAAAACGTTCGTCGGTGGAAGCGAGGAATTCGCCCTTCGGATAGTAGTCCTTCGCGGTGAGGCGGCCGGTTCCGTCGTCCGTCATTTTCAGCAGGTGGACGATATTGGTGGGGCCGTCAACAACGAACGGCTGGCCCTGCACTTCCTTCGGCAGCGCGGTGCCGCGGAAGATCATCGGATTCGAAACGCCCTGGTAGTAATACGCGGAGCCATCGGGCCGCGGCACTTCCTGGCGATAGCCGCGATTCACGCCGAGCGTGGGACGCACGGGCCAGACAAGCGTTTTCTCCTGATCCACGAGGTTGAAGTAGAGGCCGGTAGTACGGGTTTCATTCGGATTGCGCATGAAGTAGCGCGGCGGCGTGTAATCGACATAGAGCGGATCGGTGTTCACGTCGCGATAGAGACGGCCGGCGTCATCCTGCGTCAGTCCCCACTGACCGCGGCTGAGCGACGGAACGACATTGAACTTGCCGTTTTCCGGATGCAGGTCCCAGTTATGTTCGGAGACGTAGATCCAGTTGTCCATGCCCCAGTAGAGACCGTTGGCGCCGTGTTCCACAACGCCCTGTGTGGCGAACGTGTTGCTGATTTCCTCTTTCGTATCGGCCTTCAGGTCGCCGTTGGTATCGCAGGCTTTCCAGAGATGCGGCGGTTCGCCGACGAGCGCGCAGTTGTGATCCAGAATCTTGAACGCGCGCGGCAGAATCATCTTGTCCATGAAGAGGGTCTTCTTGTCGTAGACGCCGTCGCCGTCGGTGTCTTCGAGAATGGCCAGGTCATTGATGGGCTCGAACGAATTGCCCATGGCTTCGCCGCCGACTGACGCCCAGCCTTGCATTTCGAGCACCCAGAGGCGGCCGTCGCCGTCGAATTCCATCTTGATGGGGTCTTCGATGAGCGGATCGCTCGCGACGAGTTCGATGCGATAGCCTGGCGCCATATAGAAGGTCTTGAGCGCGTCCGCGGGAGAGAGGACGGGCTGCTCGTCAGAGACTTTCTGAACGGCTGCCGGCCAGGGACGATTTTTGGTGGAGGAGAGCGGACCTTTTTTGGCGCCCGTCTGGGGTCCGTTCTGCGCGAGGACGGAGACCACGATAAACGACAAGGCGATGCCGCATGCGGCGAGAGTTTTCCGGGATTTCATTGGCTGAACCTTCCCGATAGCATACCTCAGGTTTGAGATGTCCGTGTATGTTTTCTTAATGGCTGCGCGATAACCGCGCAAGGAATTTGAACGAGTAAATCATGGCGCGATTGCGGAGGGCGCGGGAGTCGCGAGGCGCGTCGGGAAGATTGAACGGGGCCATGCGGCGGGATGCGGAATCGTCGCCGTCAGTGGGGTTCAGGGCGATGAAGCAGAGGATTTTCGGGAGATCGTCTGAGGGGACGGCGCGCTGGATCTGATCGAAGACGGCGTAGGGGAGGAAGCGCTCGAGCGGGTCCATGCGGTAGATGTCGGCGACGGCCGTGATGTAGAGGAGATTACGAACGCGCTGGAGAGGATCGCGCCCTTTGCCCGGCTCCCAATCGGGCAGGGCGGCGTAGATGCGGTCGAGTTGGGCGGCGGTTTCGTCGTCTGGAACGTCCGCGGGGGCGGCGATGGGGGCAATGACGCCGTCGTCTTTGGGAAGGCGATCGAAGGCGATGTTCGCGATATCGTGCGGGGTGATGTCGCGCCAGGTTTTTGAGGGCGCTGGCGTGGGTGGCGAAAATTCGACGGGCGCGGCGAGTTCTTCGCGAGCGATTTGCTCGGCGCGCGGCGGGGCCTTCGGTTTCCAGGTGAGGCCAATGGCGAGCCATCCGATCAGAGCGATGGCGACCCACGGGCTGACGGGCTGCGCGTTATCCCAGCGGAAGGCGAGGATCGCGGCGAGGGCGGCGGCGAGCGCGATCGCGCCGAGGGCGAGGAAGTCGAAGCGCGTGGAAGGGCCGGGGATGACGGTGGCCTGCATGGCTTCGACGGCGTAGCGTCCGGGGAGAAAAGAAGAGAGGCGCTGCGCCCAATCGGGCAGGCTATAGAGCGGGACGGCGACGCCGCCGATGACGAGCATGGGAAGAAAGACGCATTGACCGAGCGCCTGCGCGGCGGGCACCGTGGAGGCGAGAGTGGCGAGGACAACGCCGATGGCGAGGAAGGCGGCGGAGGCGGCGGTGAATGCGATCCAGAGGTCGAGGGGGTGACGCGGCGCGGGCATGCCGGCGGCGATGGCGAGCGCGAGTTGCAGAATGCCGGCGGTGAGCAGGAACAGATAGCGGGTGATCAGAATGCCGCCGGGGACGGCGAGTTGCGAACCGGGCAGCATGCGATAGCGGCGCCAGACGCCGCGCTCGCGATCTTCCACGATGCCGAGCGGGAGGCCGAAGCACGCGCCGCCGAGGATGGCGATGGTGAGGAATTCGCCCGCGTGCAGCAGGAGCGGGACGCGTTCCGAACGATAGAGGAGACGGAAGGCGAGCAGGAAGATCGCGGGGAAAAGGAAGCTGTAAGCCAGCGCCATCCGGTTGCGAAGGTTGAGGCGAATGCCGATGGCGATTTGCTGGAGCAAGGCCCGCATGGCGCTGTGGATCTTTCATGTTAGCTATAAAGTCCGCGCGTGTTTATTCCGATCAGCATGGTGTGGCCAGTGCGGTGTGCGGCATGATCGACGAGGCGTTGCAGGAGAAGACGATGATGCTCAAGGAAGTGCATCATCGGGTGAAGAACAACCTGCAGGTGATCTGCAGCCTGCTTTCGATGCAGATTGATAGCGCGCCGGGCGCGCGGTGTGCGGCGGCGCTGAACGATGCGTATTCGCGGGTGCAGGCGATGTCGCTGATTCACGAGCAGATTTATCAGTCGGAATCGCTTTCGGATCTGGATTTCGGGAAGTATGTGGAGGCGCTTTCGCAGCGGCTGTTTGCGACGTATTGCGTGGATCCGGCGCGGATCGGGATTGAGCTGAGCGTAGAACGGGTGCGGATTGATATGCAGCGGGCAATTCCGTGCGGGCTGATTTTGAGCGAGCTGTTTTCGAATGCGCTGAAGTACGCGTTTCCGGATGGGCGGGTTGGCGTGATCCGTGTTTCGCTGCGCCGGATGGCGGCGGGGCGGATGGAGTTGGCGATCGAAGACAATGGCCGCGGTTTGCCGGCGGATCTGGACTGGCAGACTACGCAGTCGCTTGGGATGCAGGTGGTGCGGACTCTCAGCCGACAGCTCCGCGCCGAATTATCGGTGCGGAGCGGGCCGGGCGGAACTTCGTTCCGGTTTACGGCTTGAGCGACGCCACGTAAGCCACGACGTTCAGCATGTCGTCCTGGCTCATGGGGGCGACGACGGGCTTCATCAGGCCGGTCCACGAACCTTTGCGATCTCCCTGCTGCATATCGTAAAGCTGGCGCATCATATAGCTGGGCGAGCGGCCCGCGATGCTCGGTACCGGGCCGATGCCTTTGAGATCGGACCCGTGGCAGAGCGTGCACTGACCGGTCTTCGCGACGGCCTCACCTTTCTTCACGGCTCCCACCGGCACATAAGCGATGAAGCCGGAACGCGGGTTGCGGTAGGTCTCGGTCTGTTCGGCGCTCACCGGAACTTCGATAATGCGATCGCCCAGCGCTTCAGTCTCATTGCCTTCGTTGACGAGGAAGAGGCCGACATTGGTGTGGGTCTTCGGCACGGTGGTGGTTTCCTTCACCTGGATCCACTGCTTGAAGGGAATGGCGGCGTAATAATCGGCGGCGGCTTTCCGCTCTTCCGGCGTCATCGCTTTGGCGATGGCGATCATGGCGTTCGTATTGCCCTTGCGCGTATCGGCGCTCTTGCGTTCGCCGTCGGCGAATTCCTTGAGCTGTTCGAGAAAGTATTCCGCGGGGAAACCGTTGACGCCGGCGTTTTCGGCGCGGCCCTGGCCGTTCGGATAGTGGCAGAGAGCGCAGGCGCGGATTTCGGGACGGCGGCCGTGCGCCACGATATCGGGCATGGTGGGGTGATCGCCGGGGAACCAGTCGGCGGGACCGAAGCCGTCGCTCACCTGCTGGCGGGTGAATTCGCCGGTGCTGCCTTCGAGATGGAGCGGGACGGGAGCGGGAGCCTGCGCGCCGCCACGTCCGCCACCGCCGCGTCCGGCGCCACCGCCCGGCGCGGCCGCGGGGGGCGCTGCCGAGAGAGGAGTGGTGAATCCATAGGCCCAGGCCGGTGGATCGGCCGCGTAGACGCTCATGGATGCCGCGAGCAGGAAGGTGGTAACGAACAGGGTGAGTTTCATGGGCAGTTTTCTCCGAACGACTGCCATTATATATAGGTCAGTTGGCGGAGGGCTTCCCGGCGTGGTCGATGACGAGAAACTCGAGAGAGCCTTTGCGGGCTTCGAGCCTGAGGCCGAGTTCGCTCTGAATCGATTCGAAGACGGAGGGGCCGGCGTCCTCGGGTGCGTCGAGCGTTCTGTGGTCGAGCCGGAAATCGTAGTTTCCGGTGATGCCGGTTTGATCGGATACGGGGGCGTGGAGAATACTCGACAGCCTCTCGGTTAATTGAGGCAGGGTAGCGTTTCTGCCTTCCTCGGTGTAGGAAACTCCCACCTGATCCATCGGCGTATTTCGGTTCATGATGATCAGCGGACGCTTCATAGCGTCAGCGGGTGGCTTCAACTTGTGGCCACCTTTGGCCTGGATGAGCACATAGACATCGCCTTCTTTCGTTTCGCGATGAACTTTTAGCTTGAAACGGTCTTCCAGAAGCGTTCGCAACATGGCGAGCATCTCATCGCGGCTGGCGTCTTTGCCGGCCGTCGCCTCAATGGTAAAGCGATCGTCTTTGAGCCACGATGGGCCGCCGAGAATCTGGTCATACCGAACACCGTACAACTCGCCGATCAACTCCTCCAGAGTCAAATTGGTGCAATCGAATCGTCTACCCGTTATTTTGAAATCCACTGGACGATGTGGGTCAGCAGGTTTCACGCTTGCGGCTTCGAAGGCGAGAGCGGGCTCCTGAGCGCGGATGGGGCTGATGCTGAAGGCGCCGAACGTTAAAGGCAAAGCGATAGCGGCAATCGCGAGAGCGGCCAGAGAAATTTTTCGGATCAGATTCATCCGCAGCGTGGCGCGGCTTTTCATGATGGCTTCGATTCGCTTCTTCAGATCCGAGCCGGTTACGCCGGAGACGCAGGCGAGCGGCGATTCCACGTAGAGTTTGCAGACTTCGAGAATTCCTTCGGCGTAAATGTGAGGACGGATGCCGCGATCAAGAACTTCTTCGTCGCAGGCACGTTCGCGCTCTTCGACCAGGCGCATTCCAATCCACCAGACGAGCGGGTGGAACCAGAAGACGGATTGCACCGCCATGTGGATGGCGGATGTCAGATTGTCGCGGCGGCGGACGTGCGCGGATTCGTGAACGAAAATGGCGTCGAGTTGTTGGGGACTGAGACGGCTTTCGATTCCTTCGGGGAGCAGGAGAACCGGCCGGAGAATACCGACGATGCCGGGCTCGACAACGCCCCACCCCGACAGGATGGGAACGGGAAAACGGCCGGCGACGCGCGTTGCGGATTTGCGCAGCGCGTAAACACGATGCCATCGAACCAGCCACCAGATCGCGATCGTGGCGAAGCCGGCCAACCAGAGCACGAATACCATCGCCGAAAGATAGCTCTTCTCCTCCGGCACAACCACCGCGGCAGTCTGAGTGATCAGCGGCGCGGCAATCTCCTGCGTGGTCACGATCCACCGTGGCTGCGCCGCTGGCGCCGACACGTGCCGGGGAACGAATCCGCCGATGCTGAAGAGCAAAGAGAACGGGATGAGAAATTTGACGGACGCGATGAACCACAGCCGATGGCGAATATGAGCGGCATTCTTCCGCAGGAGGAAGACCAACAACGCAACAACGGCCGCGAAAATCGTGGATTGCAACAGATGCGCGATCATGACTCCTCGCCTCCTTTCAGATCGAGAATTGCCTTCTCCGCTTCCCGGATGTCATCGAGCGTGAGCCTTTTCGACTGCACCAGGTGCGCCATTACGGGCTGGAGCCTGTCCCCGAACAGCGCCAGCAATTCGTCGATCAGCCGGCTTTGCGCCTGATCGCGGGTGATCAGCGCTTCAAAAATGTGGGCGTGACTGATTTTTCGCGCCCGATGCAGCGCTTTCTTGGTTTCGAGCCGGTAGACGGTGGTCTGGATTGTGGTGTAGGCGGGGCGGCACTTCTTCGGGAACGCCTCCTGAATCTCGCGGATGGCGGAGGGGCCGCGCGTCCAGAGAACTTCCATGATCTGGAGTTCCAGTTTGGTGAGTTTCGGCAGTTTCATCCCGGAAAATACTATCTCTGTGTGCAAGGCTACTATGCGTATAGGAATTTTGCAAGAGATTTTTCCGGGATTTTTTCCGTAAGCGCGGCGACGGAATCAGGCGGCCGTATTCACCGGCGCCTGACCGCCCACGAATTTCTGGATCTGCCGCACCGCCTGCGCCATCGGCGGCATGAGCTGGAAGATCAGGAAGTCCGCATGGATGGGGATCAGAACGGAGCGTCCATCGACGGTGAAGTTCTGTTCGAGGCGGCCGTCGAGGATGCGCCGGATCTGCGTGCGAACCTGACCGACGGGCTCGGTCCGGTCCATTAGCGCAACGATCGCCGGGCCTTCCCAGCGGAAGAGCTTGTCTTTGGGCGAGACATGGCGTTGCAGATTGTCCTTGAAGGTGCGCAGCATCCGGTCGCCCACCTCGAAGCCGAAGCGCGTGTTGACGGACTGCACGCCCTTCACCACCATCGCCACCACATAGAGACGCATGCCGCTTTCCGCGGCGGACTGCATGGCCTGGAGCGCGGAGGGCTTGCACGGCAGGCCGGTGATCGGGTCCGGAGCTTCGTTCGACGTCACCTGAATCCCCGCCGCGGTCTGGCCCACCTGTCTTTGCAGCGATTGAATCGCGCTATCCGACTCCTGCTTCTGCCGCTCCACTTCCTGGCGGAAGCTGTTGAGACAGTCGCCCAAGTGCGATTTCAGGGCTTTGAGATCGTCGAACGATCCGGCTTTCTCAAAATGATTGCCGATTTCCTGGAGGCGCTGGGCGGAGCGCGTCGATTCGCCGCCGATCTTGAGCGCGGTTTCCGTCACCATTGCGATCACGCTCTGGAGTTCCGCCGCCTGCTTGCGGATCAGCGCGGACACGCCGGCGTTGTAGTTTTCCATGGTCTGGACGACGGAACCAGCCATGATGAGCAGGTTTTCGGACGAAGCCTCCGCCGCCAGCCGGTCGCGCAGGTCATTCATTTCGAGGGCGAAATCGGCCTGCTCGCCTCCATCGGCCCGGGCGGCGGAAGAGCCAATCTTTTCAATCAACAGGGACACAACTTTGCGCAACGTCAGTTCACTTTCGCTGGCGTTGAGGAAACTTTTCAGGCTGAGCACTCCCGCTCTAGTTCGGCGGAACCGGCGGTTTGCTTTAGCGCGCATAAAATACCTCTTGACGATATTCGTTACAACAACTAATATAGAGACGTGCCCGGGAAGTTGCAGCAGGAAATCCAGCAGACGCGGCCCTTCGAGTTGATCGAAGAGGAAGCGATGCTGAACATCGTGCGAACGGCTGAGGTTTTGCAGCGAGCGATTGCGGATTTCCTGGACGGCTTCGGGCTTTCACCGGCGCAGTACAACGTGCTGCGGATTCTGCGCGGGGCCGGTCCGGCCGGCGCCACGTGTTCGCAGATCGGGAAACGAATGCTGACGCACGATCCCGATATCACGCGGCTGCTCGACCGGATGGAAGCGCGCGGACTGATTGCGCGGGCGCGGGACGGCGCGGACCGGCGGGCCGTCATCACTCGAATCACGGAGACGGGGCTGGGGCTGGCTGGAGAGATCGATCAGCCGCTGAAGAAATTCTTCCAGACCCGCCTCGGGACGATTGGCCGGGATGAGTTCGCGAGCCTGACCGCACAGCTCGAAAAGGTGCGAGAGGCTTTCGGGCCGGAGACAGAGTAGTTTCAGGAAAGGACAGCAATTATGAGTACAGCAACGACGCAAAACGTAGCGGCGCTTGATCAGGCGCTCAATCAGGCAATTCTTTCGGGCAAGGCGCTCGAGGCGTTCGAGCAGTATTACGCCGAGGATGTGGTGATGCAGGAGAATTCGGAAGAGCCACGCCGCGGCAAGGATGTGAACCGCAAGGCCGAACAGGAATTTTTCTCGTCGCTCGAGTCATTCAATGACGGAAAGCTGGTTTCGAGCGCGGTGAATGGGGATGTCACGTTCGGGGAGTGGTTCATGGACGTGACGTTCAAGGGCGGCCAGAATGCGAAGCTGTCGCAGGTGGCGGTGCGGCGGTGGAAGGACGGGAAGATCGTCAGCGAGCGGTTTTACTACCACAAGTAGGCTTCAGGCCTGGAGCACTAAGCCTGACGGCAGGTCTTCACCGAAGATGCGGCCGAGCGTGCGTTCGTCGCGCTCGGCTTCGCCTTCGAGCTGCGCGATGAGCGCGGGATCTTCGAGGCGCTTGCGGATGGCGGCGGTGGTGGTGGCGGAAATGTCGCGCACGGGGTCGCCGGTTTTCGCGCCCATCGCGACCAGCGCGTCTTCCGCTTTGGGAACGGCGATCAGGGCTTCGATCCATCGCGTCGCGATGGCTGGCGTGAGCACCTGATTGGTGGGACCGTAGAACAGCCGGCGCGCGCCGAGCCGGGCGAGACACCAGAGAATATTGTCGCTGTAGCCGGATGCTTTGCCCTGGCGAACCAGCGCATCGCCCAACTGAATGCGATTGGCGGCGGGGATCAGTTCCATGCTGGAAGCCGTCCGCCACATTTCACGCAGCAGACTGGAATTCACGCGCGGCGGTTTGGTTCCCGCTTTCGGCAGAAGGATCGGGATGAGACGCTGCACGAGATCCGACTGCTGATTTTTATTGAGTCCGCCCGCCAGTCGTCCCCAGAAAATCCACCAATCGATTTCGTTCTGCGCCTGATTACCAAATTTCAGACCGGCGGCGTAGATGCGGCGCGCCTGTTCGATGCGGAAATCGTCGCCGATAAAGCCGAAGCCGGGGCGCAGGCAGAAGCCGGCGAGATTCAGCCAGCGGACTTCGTGCGCGGCGCCGCGGCCGCGCGACTCCACCAGTTCCAGGAAAACATCGGCCAGTTTGCGCGCGACTTCGACGGGCCAGGAGTTGCGGCCGAGACCAAGCGCGGCTTCGAGCCGTGCAGGAAGTTCTTCGGGCGGCAGGGCGCCCTGCGCGAACGTGGCGCGCACAAGTTCGCAGGCGGCCTCCACCGCTTCGCCACTGACGACCGCCGCGGGCTTACGCGGCCCCGTCTTCGCGGCGGATTTTCGAATCTGGAACTGCAGGCGCCAGCGATTGTCGCTGATTTTCGAATCGCACCAGGTTTCGAGCGTGCCGGTTTCGGTGAGGCGCGCGCCGAGTTTCACAGGGACAAGCCGTTCCCCGCCCTTCCCGAAGCGAATCACCGCTTCGAGCGGCGCATGCGAATGGATATCTTCGTTCTCTTCGAAGCGAACGAGGTCGCCGGCTTGATCGCCGCTGCGCGTCAGCGAGCTCAGCAGCCGGAATGCGACGGGTTTGTTCGCGACGAGTTGAAGACCTTCCACGTCGATTTCGACCGAATCGCCTTCCTCCGCGCCGCGGGGCAGCAGGCAGACGGCGGAGCCATTATCGAAGCCGACATAATACGCGCGCGGCAGACCGCCGCGCACCAATACGCCCGCGCCGGTGGAACGCACGTACGAGTAGTAAGCCGCGCCGCTCGCGACGGCCAGATCGAGATCGCGATTCTCGAAAATTTCGGGACGTTTTCCGTACCAGCTCGCGAGTACATCCGCTACGCGCTCCTGGAGAATTTCCGGAATGAAGAAGCCGCCGTTGAAGAGGATGGCGTCCGGCGTCTGGCCGGCGGATTCGAGAAACGCCGCAATGTGACGCGTGATGGCGGGGTCGGAAACGTAGGGCAGGCCAAGTTCGCGGAAGAGGCTGCGCTTTTCTTCTTTCGGAAGCTCACCGCGCGGCGTCATCGGCAGGAAGCCATCAAGCGCGAGCTCCAGCGCTTCGGCGCGCGTGATTTCGGTTTTGAGCGTGCCGCCGATCATCGACGATCCACCGCCGAGCACGCTGATTTCAACGCTCTGGCGGTTGGGATCGCTGAGCAGCAGTTCCTTCGCGCGCGAACATTCGCGGCGAAGCCCGCTGCGCTGGCGAATGGAAAGCTGCTTGCCGAGTTTGGTTTCGGCCAGCCAGGCGAGCGTGAGATCGAGATTATCGCCGCCCAGCAGCAGGTGTTTGCCGACCGCGGTGCGGGTGAAATCGATTTTGTCGCCATCGCGCGATACGCGGATCAGAGAGAAGTCGCTGGTGCCACCGCCGACGTCGCAGATGAGAACCACCTGGCCATCGAACAGCAGACGGCGCGAACGAGCGAAGTTGTTGGCGATCCAGGAATAGAACGCGGCGGCCGGCTCTTCGAGCAGCGTCAGGTTTTCGATTCCGGCCTCATGCGCGGCCTGCACGGTGAGCTCGCGCGCTTCTTCGTCGAACGAGGCGGGTACCGTGAGCACAACCTGCTGGTCGCGGAGCGTCCCGAACTTTCCGTATTGATCCCACGCGTCGCGCATCGTGCTGATAAGGCGCGCAGAAACTTCGGTCGGCGAGAGAACGCGGCCGCCTTCACCCGCATCCCAGGGCAGAATCTTCGCGGTGCGATCCACATCCGGATTCGAAAGCCACGATTTCGCGCTGTGCACAAGGCGCGTGGGAACAATCGCCCCCTGCTCGCGCGCGTAAGTACCGACCGGCTGGCCTTCATCCAGATACAGAAACGACGGCAGCGTGCGGCGCGGCTCTACCCGGCCGGGCGCGACCAGCTGCGGAATATCGAAAATGTGGATGGGAGGAAAGCTGGTGTCTTCCGCCTCGGCCGGGTCAATCCAGGCGAGGGCGGAGTTGGTTGTTCCAAGATCGATGCCGACGTTCATTGTTCGCGGACGTTAAATTCGAGTTTCCAGCGGCGGCCGTCGCGGGCGACGCACCAGAGCTGGAGTGTACCGGTTTCGGTGATGACGGTTTCGAGTGAGACGCGCACGAGTTCGCCGGCGTGGCCCGTGGAGTCCAGCCGAACGGCGACAGGCGCCAGTTCTTCGAGCTCGTCGCCGAAGTCTTCGATCAGCGTTCCGGGCGTATCGCTCTTGCGGGCGGAGGAGCCGAAGAACCGGAACTCGGCGGTTTCGCCGACCACCAAACCGAATTCGCGTTCCGGCATCTGAATCGATGTGCCTTCCTCCATGCCGAATTGCGCGACGGAGAACGCTTTGAGCGGAGCCGGAATGCCGGGCACCGCGGGCATGGCCGATTCGATGCCGACATAATACGAACGCGGGATACCGCCGCGAATCCGCACGCCTTTGCCGTGCCGCGCCGCTCCGTAATAAGCGGCGCCGCGCGCGACGGCGTGCATCAGGTCTTCGCCCGCCAGCAGGCGCACTTCAGGCGCGCCTTCTTCCTGCATCCAGCTATTGAGAACGGAGATCAGGCGATCGCGCACAAACGGCGCATGCAGCACGCCGCCGTTGAACAGCACATGGGTGGGGCAGGCGAGTTTGCCGCTCTGCCGCAGGAATCGCGCGAGATGCCGCGTAATGGCCGCATCCGCCGCATACGGCAGACCCATTTCCTGCAGGCCGGCCGCGCGCGGACGCTGCGGGACATCGGTACTCGCAACGCGCGGCAGGAAGCCTTCGAGCACCTGCTCCACCTGCTGGCGTGTCAGCTTCGCTTTGATCGTACCGCCGATCAGACTCGAACCTTTGCCCAGGATCGTGACGGGTACTTCATCGGGCGGCGAAGCGGGATCGAGCAGCTTTTCCTTGGCGAGCCGGCAGTTGTTCCAGAGCGCCTGGAGTTGAAAGCTATCGACCTTCGTTCCGCGCGAGGCAAGCTCCGCCGCCACAGTATGGGCCAGCGCGAGATCGATATTATCGCCGCCCAGCAGAATGTGATCGCCCACGGCGACGCGGTCGAGCGCAAGCTGTCCATCGCGCTCGGACACCGCGATCAACGTGAAATCCGTAGTGCCGCCGCCGATATCGACGACCAGCACGAGATCGCCCTTCCCGATTCGCTGCCGCCAGTCGTCATGCCGCTCGATCCACGCATAGAAAGCCGCCTGCGGCTCTTCGAGCATGGTGACGTTGCGAAGGCCCGCGGCCTCCGCGGCTTTTTCCGTCAGCTCGCGAGCGACAGCATCGAACGACGCCGGAATAGTGACCAGAACTTCCTGCTCAGCGAATGGTTGATCGGGGTGTTCGTGCTCCCACGCCTGCCGCAGATGCCGCAGGTAGGCGGCCGAAGCATCCACCGGCGAAATCTTCGTAACGCCTTCCGCCGCTTTCCACGGCAGGATCGCAGCGGTGCGATCCGCCGCCGTATACGAAAGCCAGCTCTTGGCCGAAGAAACCAGACGCGACGAAACTTCCGCCCCGCGGCGCTGCGCGAAGCGGCCGACGATCCACGGCGGCGCGGAATCCCAGGGCAGCGCAGTGGAGCCGGCGGGGAATTCCTTCTCACCGGGTATATAGAGGAACGACGGCAGCAGCGGCTCGGCCGCCACTTCGTTCGCGGCGGTCAACTGAGGAACGGTGGCGACACGGACTCCCGCGCCCTCTTCGATCTCGCGAAAGGCGAGGGCGCTGTTGGTGGTTCCGAGATCGATTCCGATCGAGTAACCCGGCAAGCCTTACTCCACTTCGATTTCGGCGGGCGCGACGATCGTGAGGTCCGTCTTCGCCGCCAGCTTCGGCAGCGAGGAACGCGACGCGCGCCATCCCCGGTGGCGGAGAACGCCGCCTTTGGCGCGGCCCGACGCCGGCACATTGCCGATAAATTTCACAAGCGACGCATCGCCGGCGGGCGCAGTGACGGCGCTGCCTTCCACTGCGTCCACCACCGGCTGGGGGGCGAAATGGCGCGTAATCACCTCATTGCTTTTCGTGTGCACGTCCCGCGCGGCGGCGCCGATCTGCTCATCGGAATACGGCCCCAGGTCTTCCATGAAGAAATCCAGAATCCGGCCTTCCCGCTGCAGGATGCCGAGCAACTGCAATGCGCCATCCTCATAGGTGACAGGCGGAGGAGGCGGCGGTGGTGGCGGGGCTTTGGGCGCGAGTCCCAGATGCGCAACGATATCTTCCGGCAGCTTACCGCCGAATAAAAGCGCAAAAAACGCGCGAAATGCCAAAACGATGGGGTTCAAAGTGGAAGAGACTCCGGGTGTTCAGGATGAACTTACAGGATAACAACGTCCTACCGTACGGAGGGCGCGTGAGACCGGTCACTGCGGCCCGCCGGCAAATGAGGGAAAATAAAATCGTGAGTTTTCGCAAGTTACTGCCTCTCCTTTCTTTAACCGTGCTTTGCCTCGCCCAGGAGGGATGGCAAACGGCCACCGCGTATCCGGGGGTCGATATGACGGGGCTGACGGCGGCGAAGAAGACGCTGGCCCTGAAGCTGATGCGGGGCGAGGAGTGTTCGTGCGGCTGCGAGATGAAGATCGCCGAGTGCCGCGTGAAAGATCACAGTTGCGCGAGCAGCCGGAAACTGGCGAACACAGTGGTGAAGGAAGTGGAGGCCGGGAAGACGGAAGCCGCCATTCGCGCCGATCTGAAGAAGATGGCGACCGAAGCGCCACCGGTGCTGGATGACCCGATTAAGATTTCGACCACCGGCGATCCGGTGCGCGGGCCCGCGAACGCGCGGGTGACGATTGTCGAATTCTCCGATTTCCAGTGCCCGTTCTGCAGTAAGGCCGTTACGGAAACGAAAGCGATCATGCGCCAGTTCCCGAATGACGTCAAGCTGGTGTTCAAGCAGTTCCCGCTCGATACGCACTCGCAGGCGGAATTCGGCGCCGAGGCCGCGCTGGCCGCACAGGCGCAGGGCAAATTCTGGGAAATGCACGATCTGATGTACGCGGGCTATCCGAATCTCTCACGCGCCACGGTGCTCGGCTATGGGCGCAAGCTCGGGCTGGACATGAAGCGCTTCACCACGGAACTGGACACGCACAAGTACAGAGCACGTGTGCATGCCGAGGAGCAGGAAGGCGAGAATGCCGACGTGGGCGGCACGCCGACGTTCTTCATCAACGGCAAGAAGCTGAACGACACGTTTGACGTGGCGACGGTTGCTCCGCTGATTCGCCAGGAATTGAAGTAGTTACTTCGACCGCACGGACTGCTTGAGCTTATCGAGCTGTTTGCGCGCCGCGCGCGCCCAGGAGCTCGTGGTATCGAGCTTCAGGTACTTGCTCCAGTAGCCGATCGCCTGCAGGACTTCGCCCATGCGTTCCGCGAGCAGCGCCAGATTAAAGTAGGCGTCCGCGTAGCGCGGATTGAGGCGGATCGCATCCTGATAGTGCCCGCGGGCTTCCTCGAAATCGCCCTGCTCGTCGGCCAAATTGCCCAGATTGAAGTGCGCGAGCGGATAGCTGGGATCGGAGAGGATCGCGCGGCTGTAGTGCTCGCGGGCCTGGCGATACTTGCGCTGGCGGAACAAAATAGTGCCGAGGTTGACCAGTGCGCCGGGCGCGCCGGGGTTGGCTTCGAGAGCCTTCTGGTAAGCCTCAATCGCGGCTTCAACCGGCGCGCCGGTTTCTTCGAGAGCGAGGCCGCGCTGAAACCAGTATTCGGCCTTCTCTTCGTCGATGGGGGCTTTGGTTTCTTCGGGCGATGGCTCGGGCCGCATCGGGAACGCGCGCAGCTTTTCGATTTCCTGCTCGCCGAAATCGAGCAGAAGCTGTCCGGTCACTGCTTCCATGCGCGAGCCCGAAACGTGAACCGCGATGCGCTTGCCTTCGGTGGTGATTTTGAGCTGCGCGAGCGGACTTTCGATGTCTTCAAGGCGCGTCTTGAGGGAGGAGACGGCCCGACGGATCTGTCCCACCGGAATACGCATTTCGCGCAGACGGCGCAGGGTCTTGAGCGCGACGATCTCCGGGAAACCGAAGGTCTCTCCGGGCGAGAGGAAGCCTTGTTTTTCCCAGGCGGAGAGCTGGCGCGTGGTGATGCTGAGCATCCGGCACACGTCTTCGCGCTGCCACGCTCCGGAGGCGATCGGATTCTCTGCGATGCTCTGGACTCTGGCCGTCATCGGAAAAATCTCAGGCGAACCTTATCACCAAATATCGTGCCCAAATGCCGGTCAGAAGTCCAACCGGCCCCATGTTGCCGCGCAGCCGCCAGAAAACAGCGGTCTCCTAGGGAGATTCCTTTATGAATATAACTGGCAGAAGCCGCCCCGAGCGGCGGTTCAAATGAAGACACCTCAAGATGGAGGGCGTCAAACGCGGCTTGCGCCACTGCCGGCGGCATACCGCGATTCACCAGTTTGGCCAGGACTTCGGCGACGTTGACCGCATTCACCAAAGCATTCTCCTGAAGACCCTGGAGCTTTTCCGCTCCTGGTTCGCCCTGGATCAGAGCCAATACCGCCGCGGCGTCGAAAACCGGCTTCGCGTTACCCGCGCTTTTCACGCTCGGCCTCCGCGCGCCGTTCCGCGATCAATTCGTCTGAGAGTTTTATCCCTTCCGGAATGTACTTCCGCACCAGCGCGCGCGCTCGCCGCAACCCCTGCTCCCGCGTTTCCACGACCAATGCCCCACCTTCCGTCACGGCAACGCAGAGATCGGTTGAGGAATCCACCTGCTCCCGCTTGCGCCACCAGGCAGGAAGCATCACTCTTCCCTGCGAATCGACGCGTAAGGTGAATTGCTCCATTTCCCCCAGTCTCTCACAATTTCAGGAGAATCGGGAATTGACGGTCGAGGGCGAGATTCAGCTTGAGTACGTTGACTCTGGGTTCTCCGAGAATGCCGAGATCGGGGCCTGCGGTGAAACGCGCAACCAGTTGACTGATCTGATTGACGGACATGCCGCGCGCTTTCGCGACGCGGGCGATCTGAAGCTGGGCGTTGGCGGGGCTGATCTCCGGGTCGAGGCCGGAGGCGGAGGTGGTGATGGCGTCCGAGGGAATCGGGATCTTTGGTTTGAAGGTTAGCGGTTCTTTGGCGTCGTTGAATGCTTTGATCAGCTTTACGTCGTCCAGGTTGCCCTTCGCGTCCTTAAACTGATTGAGCGGCGCCGAGGATTCATACGGAATATCGTTCTCCAGACAGTAGTGCGCCATGCGGAGACTGAGGCCATCGAAATCGACGACTTCATTCTTCCTGTCATCGATCTTCGTAGTGCCATAGAGAAGCTTCACGCTCGTCGGTCCCAGGTTAGTTCCGCCGCTGGACGTGGCATCGTATCCGCTGCCGGCCGCAGAGGAGCGCGGGTGGAAATATTGGGGCTTACTGAATCCCTGTCCGATGATCTCCGACCCGGCCACCTTGCCGCCCTGCGTGATGAGGCTGCCGTTCGCCTGATGCGGGAAAACCGCCTGCGACACGCCCGTCATGAAGAGCGGATAGGCAATGCCGAGCAGAATCGTGAAGAAGATTTTGATTCGAAGTCCTGGAAGAATTTGTTCCCACATGATCATTGCTCCTTTTCAGGCAAGCCGCAGCGTTACGAGCAACTGGTCGATGAGCCAGATCCCCGGGAACGGCGCGATGATGCCGCCGATCCCGTAGATGAGCAGGTTGCGGCGCAGCAGACTGGCGGCGTCCAGCGGCCGGCATTTCACTCCGCGCAGCGCCAGCGGCACCAGCGCGATGATGATCAGCGCGTTGAAGATCACCGCCGCGAGCACCGCGCTCTGCGGCGTGTGCAGGCCCATGATGTTCATCTTGTTGAGCACGGGATACGTCGCAGCGAACATCGCCGGAATGATCGCGAAATACTTGGCGATATCGTTTGCGATCGAGAACGTGGTCAGCGCGCCGCGCGTAATCAGCAACTGCTTGCCGATGGCGACGACCTCGATCAGCTTGGTCGGATTGCTGTCGAGATCGACCATGTTGCCGGCCTCCTTAGCCGCGGTGGTGCCGGTGTTCATGGCGAGACCGACATCGGCCTGCGCGAGAGCGGGCGCGTCGTTGGTGCCGTCGCCGGTCATCGCCACCAGGCGTCCGGCGGCCTGCTCTTTTCTGATGTAGTCGAGCTTGTCTTTGGGCGTCGCCTGGGCGAGGAAATCGTCGACGCCTGCTTCCGACGCGATGGCGGCGGCGGTGAGCGGATTATCGCCAGTAATCATGATGCTGCGGATGCCCATGCGGCGAAGCTGCGCGATTCGCTCCTTCATGCCGCCTTTGACGATGTCCTTCAGGTGGATCACGCCAAGCAGCCTGTCGCCATCGCAAACCGCAAGCGGCGTACCGCCGTTGCGCGAAATGCGGTCGCTCATTTCCTGGAAATAGCCGGGGACTTCGCCGCCGCGTTCGATGACAAACCGCGCAATCGCTTCGGTGGCGCCTTTGCGGAGCTCGCGGCCTTCGTAATCCACGCCGCTCATGCGCGTCCAGGCCGAGAACGGGATGAAGCTCGCTTCGTGCTCCGGAATGTGACGCCCGCGAAGTCCGTACTTCTCCTTCGCCAGCACAACGACAGAGCGGCCCTCCGGCGTCTCGTCAGCCAGGCTGGAGAGCTGCGCGGCGTCGGCCAGTTCCCGATCGCTCACGCCGTTGACCGCCAGAAATTCGACGGCCTGCCGGTTACCGAGCGTGATGGTTCCGGTCTTGTCGAGCAGCAGCGAATTGACGTCGCCCGCCGCTTCCACAGCCTTGCCGCTCATCGCGAGCACGTTGTGCTGCATCACGCGATCCATGCCGGCGATGCCGATCGCCGAAAGCAGACCGCCGATGGTGGTGGGGATCAGACAGACCAGCAGCGACACGAGTACCGCGACGCTCGGCACAGCGCCCGAACCCGCCTGAGCGACGCTATACGCCGAAAACGGCTGCAGCGTAATTACCGCCAGCAGAAAGATGAGCGTCAGGCCGGCGATCAGAATATTCAGCGCGATTTCGTTCGGCGTTTTCTGGCGCTGCGCGCCTTCCACAAGCGCGATCATGCGGTCAAGGAACGTCTCGCCGGGATTTGAGGTGATCCGGATTTTGATCTGATCCGACAGCACGCGCGTGCCGCCGGTCACCGCGCTGCGGTCGCCGCCGGACTCGCGGATGACCGGCGCGCTTTCGCCGGTGATCACGGCCTCGTCGACGGTCGCCACGCCTTCGATCACTTCGCCATCGCCGGGAATCATGTCCTGGGCATCGCAGACAACAATGTCGCCCATGCGCAGAGACGAACCCGGCACGGACTGAATGCTGCCGTTCGAGGTGATCTTTTTGGCGGACACATCGGTCTTGGCCTTGCGCAGGCTATCCGCCTGGGCCTTGCCGCGCGCTTCCGCCATCGCTTCGGCGAAGTTCGCGAACAGCACCGTGAACCAGAGCCACAGCGAAATCTGAATCTGGAAACCAATGCCCGGGGCGCCGATGAAAATGTCGCGGATCAGAAGAAGTGTCGTGATCGCGGCGCCCACTTCTACCACGAACATGACCGGATTCTTCAGGAGCGTGGCCGGATTCAGCTTCGCAAGCGAGGAGAAGGTCGCGCGGCGGACGATCTCTGCATCGAACAGCGGACGCGCGCGCTGCAGTTTCTGTGGAAGAAGCGACGCCGGAGGTTCCGGCGGAGCCATTGTTGTTGACATATTTTTTCCTCAAAACACCTTGCCGCTGTACATCAGAAAATGCTCGACAATCGGTCCCAGCG
Source organism: uncultured Solibacteraceae bacterium (assembly GCA_964636715.1). Taxonomy (GTDB): domain Bacteria; phylum Acidobacteriota; class Terriglobia; order Bryobacterales; family Bryobacteraceae; genus BOG-234. The sequence goes on from CAZWTH010000301.1 coordinate 32,879, forward strand.
AGAGCGCCGGGAAGAACGTGAGAGCGCCGACAATCACCACAGTCCCCACCAGCAGTCCGACGAACAGCGGGCCATGTGTGGGGAACGTTCCGGCCGTCTCCGGAATCTTCTTCTTCGCCGCCAGACTTCCCGCGGCGGCGAGCAGAGGAATCAGGAACAGGAATCGGCCGATCCACATCGCGAGCCCGGTGGTCAGGTCGTACCAGGGCGTATTGACGGTGATTCCCGCGAAAGCGCTGCCGTTGTTGCCGGCGGAGCTCGAGTACGCGTAGAGAATCTCGCTCAACCCATGCGGACCGCCGTTGTTCGTGTTGGCGATCGCCGGCCCCTGCGGATTCCAGTAACCATGCGCCGGGAATTTCGCGACCGCGCTGATCGCCGTGAAGACCAGGATGCTGAATGCGGTGGCAATGACCGCGAGCATCGCCATCTTCACTTCCTTCTGCTCGATCTTCTTACCGAGATACTCCGGCGTTCGGCCGACCATCAGCCCGGCAATGAATACGGCGAGGATGCAGTAGAGCAGAATGCCGTAGAGCCCGGCCCCCACCCCGCCGAAAATCACCTCGCCGGTTTGCATATTGAACAGCGGGACCAGACCGCCCAGCGCCGTGAAGCTGTCGTGCCAGCTATTGACAGCGCCGCAACTGGCGTCCGTGGTGACGGTCGCGAAAAGCGCGGAGTTCGCGATGCCGAATCGTGTCTCCTTGCCTTCCATATTTCCGCCGGGCTGGCCGCCGCTCGCCGTGGCCTGCACGCCGAGGTTCGTCACCATCGGATTCCCGGCCTGCTCGTAGTGGTAACAGACGAACGCTCCGATCAGAAACATCACGGAGAATGCCGCGAAAATGGCCCAGCCTTGTCGCGTATCGCCCACCATTTTGCCGAAAGTGTAAGTGAGGCCGCCGGGGATGAGGAAGATCAGGAACATCGCGAGAAGATTGCTGAACGGCGTCGGATTCTCGAACGGATGCGCGGAGTTCGCGTTGAAAAAGCCGCCGCCATTGGTCCCGAGTTGTTTGATCGCTTCCTGCGAAGCCACCGGCCCCTGCGCGATGATCTGCTTCGCGCCTTCGATGGTCGTGATTTCGGTATACGGCTTCAGATTCTGGATCGCGCCCTGCGAGACATAGAGCAGGCCGGCGACGATCGAAAGTGGCAAGAGCACGTACACCGTGGCGCGCGTCACATCTACCCAGAAATTGCCCACCGTCTTCTTCTCCGTTCGCGCAAATCCGCGGATCAGCGCCACCGCCACCGCGATACCAGCCGCCGCCGAGGCGAAGTTCTGCACCGCAAGCGCCGCCATCTGGACGAAGTAGCTCACGGTAGCTTCGCCGGCATACGCCTGCCAGTTGGTATTCGTCACGAAGCTGGTGGCGGTATTGAATGCCAGATCCGGTGGAATCTTGTCAGCGCCGAAATGTGCGGGGTTGAACGGCAGGAACCCTTGTGCGCGCTGCAGCAGATAGACAATCAGAAAGCCGAAAATACTGAAGCTCAGCAGCGACGCCGTGTAAGTGGTCCAGCGCTGCTCCACGTCTTCCTTGACGCCGCTTACCTTGTACGTGAGGACTTCCAGCCACCGCAGCACAGGATGAAGGAACGTTCGCTGCCCTTCGAACACGCGCGCCATGAATGTTCCGAGCGGCTTCGCCGTGATCAGGATGAGGGCGAAGAAGATCCCGATTTGTAAAACGCCAATACTGGTCATCAGAATTTCTCCGGTTTCAGCAGCGCGTAGATCAGATAAATAAACAGGCCAATCGCGGCAATTCCCGAGACGATGTAGTCCATAGCTCCTCCCTACAGCCGATCGCAGGCCCGCGTGAAGGCCCAGCACAAAAGCAAAAACGCACAACCGATCGCGACCCAAAATAAATCGAGCATCGTATTTACTCCGTTTGCCTGAAGATGACTTCGTGACCGGCCCGCCGCAGCGCGCGAGCGAGCGCCTCATCGCGCGTCGGCCACCACCAGCGCTTCCGGCCGCCAAGCACGACAATCGACCTCGGCTTCAAAGCAGAAATCAGCGTTGGAATTTTGTCGCGGCAGAGATAGAGATGAACGCTGGTCTCGACAGGACACTGACTGGCGATCGCGCGAAGACGTTCCTTGCTGAAATCCACCGGCACCGGCGGATTCTCAAGCTGCAGCGGATATCGCACCACCTGCGGGACCAGAAGCGTAATCCTCGCTCTCAGGCTGCTCGCGAGTGTTCCGGCTTCCTTCAGCGCCGCCAAAGTCGATTCGACGGAGGTGAATACCACCGAAATATTGAGGCTGCGTTTTGCGCTCTCCGTTCCGTGCCCTGGCGCCAGGAATTTCTGATTGACCGATGGCATTTCGCTCCGCCCTTCCACTCCAGAGCGTATTCGGAAACCCCGAAAGAAGTCATAGAAAACCCATTAGGAAGTTGTGAAAATTCCGCATGCCGCGCCCTCAAGCGGTAAAGTAGTCGCCATGAGGAAAGTGGAGGCGCTGATTCACCCGCTGAAGTTCGAAGACGTCAGGGCGGAGCTGAAGCATCTGGACTTTGAAGACATCGCCGTCAGCGAAGTCTTCCTCACCGGGAGCCGCAATACCGTCAAGACGCGTTATCGCGGCTGTCAATATGAAGCCGACGTGCCGCGGCTCAGAGTGGAGATCCAGCTCTACTCGAACAACGTGGATGACATCGTGGATGCGTTCGCTCGCGCCGGCTGTACCGATACGGGCGGTGACGACGGCGTCATCCTCGTCTACGAGGTGCTCGACGCGATTCCTGTCGATGGCGGCCGGCCCGTGGAGCCCGCATTACGGGAGCGCGCGCCGCGCTTTATACGTGATCTACTTCCCGCAGCCAATCCGGCCGCTTGAGCACCTCACGCGGCTTGCTGCCATCGGGCGGTCCGATGATGCCGTCGCGATACATCATGTCGAGAATGCGGGCCGCGCGGCCGTAGCCGAGACGCAGGCGGCGCTGCAGCGTTGACGTCGACGCCTTCCCCATTTCGAGCACGACGCGCAGGGCCTCTTCGTACATCGGGTCCTGCTCGCCATCCGGCTCCTCGTCCATCTCGGCGGCGCCTTCTTCGCTCGGCGGAGCCACCAGATACGACTGATCGTATTCCGGCCGCGCCTGCGCTTTCCAGAAATCCACCACCCCGTTGATTTCCGTCTCCGTCACGAACGCGCCGTGCACGCGCGTCAGACGCGAAGAGCCCGGGGGCAGATACAGCATGTCGCCCTTGCCCAGAAGATGCTCGGCGCCCATCACGTCGAGAACCGTGCGGCTATCCACGCGGGTTGCCACGCGGAAACTGATACGCGCCGGGAAGTTCGCTTTGATCAGACCGGTTATCACGTCGACGCTGGGGCGCTGCGTCGCCAGCACCAGATGCATGCCGACCGCACGGGCCATCTGCGCCAGACGCGTGACCGATTCTTCCACGTTTCGTCCTTCGAGCATCATCAGATCGGCCAACTCGTCGATCAGGATGAGGATATACGGCAGCGGCTTCAGCTCTTCCTTCTGGTTCTGCTCCTCTTCCTCAAAGAGCGAGCGCGGCTCGTTCTTCATCTGCCGGACTTTTTTGTTGTACTGATCGATATTGCGCGCGCCCACTTCGGCAAGCAGACGCAGGCGGCGCTCCATTTCGAGCACGGCGTTGCGCAGCGCGTTGGTGGCCTTGCGCGCGTCCGTGATCACGGGCGTCAGCAGGTGCGGAATGCCTTCGTAAATGCCGAGCTCGACGCGCTTGGGATCGACCATGATCATACGCACTTCATCCGGCGTGGCCTTGAACAGAATCGACATGATGAGCGAATTGATCATCACCGATTTGCCCGATCCCGTGGAGCCCGCGATCAGCGCGTGCGGCATGGTTTCGAGCGACGCCACTTTGATGCGGCCGTTGATGTCCTTCCCCATCGAGATGGTGAGGCGCGATTGCGAATTTTCGAATTCCTCGCTCTCCATCACGGCGCGCAGGCTGATCACTTCGCGCTTCGTGTTCGGAACTTCGATGCCGATCGTCATCTTGCCGGGAATGCGCTCGATGAGAATCGACTCCGCCTGCAGACCGAGACAGAGGTCTTCGCGCAGATTCGTAATCTTGCTGTATTTGATGCCGGCTTCCGGCTTGAATTCGAACGTGGTGACGACGGGGCCGGGGTTGATTTGAACCACGGAGCCCGTGACGTTGAATTCCTCGAACTTCACCTTGATCGCCGCCGCGACGTTCTTCAGCTCCTGCTCATCGAACGCCGAGCGCTGCGGGATTTCGTTCAGCAGGTCCGTGGAAGGCAGCTTGTAGATGGTCGGCAGGCGTTGCGCCGGAGCCTTCGCGCCGCTGAACGGAAATTCGAAAAGGTTTGGCTTATCGGCAGGCTTGGTTTCTTCCAGCATGCAGATGGGGATTTCATCCACCGTGGCCGGAACAGGATCCGCCGCGGGCGCGGCTGGCGTCTCGACTTCCGGTTCATCCCAGGGCAAGGTTTCCGAAACCGGCGCTGGAGCCGCGCGGCGGCGCGACTTTGAAGCAATTGCCGGATCTTCGGGCTGGACGATCGGAGCGGGCGCGGCGGCGGCTGTCTCCACGATCTTCTCTTCCCGCTCAGCGGCGCGCGCAGCTGCCTTCTCGCGCTTGCGCTCCATCCGATCGAGCTTCGCCTCCTGACGGCGCTCCAGATAACGCAGCCACCGATCGCGAATACGCTGGAAGAATGCGATCACCGGGGCAAACCAGCGTTCCACCGTCGCCAGCGTGAACGTGGAAACAAGATAGAGCGAGATCACGGCGGACGTCACCAGAATCACCGCCGCACCCAGAAAATTGAGTTTGTTGCGAAGCGCGTCGGCCAGCAGATAACCGGCTGTCCCGCCCGGCAGGATGGTGTTGTCGAAAACACGCCATTCCGGCAGCAGCGCCGCAACTCCACAGGCTGACGCCACGAGGGTGGCGCTGCCGATCAGTTTGATCGCGGGCGCCGCGGTCGCTTCCGAGCGAATCCATTTCCAGCCGAGCGCGAAAACAAGGCAGGGGAACAGGTAGGCGCCGAAGCCGAACGCCTGCAGCAGCGCGTCGGAAACATGCGCGCCGAAGGGGCCAATCAGATTGAGCGTCGGAACTTTGCCAGTCGCGTGGCTCCAGGAAGGATCTGTGGCGTGAAAGGAAACGAGGCTCAGCAGGATGAGAACGCCTGTGACGAGAAACACAAATCCCGTCACCTCGTTGAGGCGTCTGGAGGGGGTCGGCGTAAACAGGGTCATCCCGCTGGCGGCGGGAAGATTCCGGAGCACCTCTATTATGCCAGAAAACGATTTATTTATGCAGGCTCAATCGTTTCCGCCGATCACCCGGGCGCTGAGGGCGATTTGGCCGTGCGGCGGGCCAATCTGGCGCGGACCATAAACGGGGCTTTCAACGACGTCGAACCGGAACGGCTGCCCGGTGGGTTCAAACTCCCATTCCACCAGTTCGCCCACCTGGATATCGAGGTACCAGGGGCCGGGAAGGCACGGAAAACGTTCGATCCGGAACCCCATTCGCATGCGTTCGCCCCGGCGGAGCGGCGGGAACGTGCGGAAATCTTTCGAATCGAGGCCGGTGACGCGTTGGTGGTCCGGGCTCAGGATACCCATCAGCAGACCAGGATCCTGGATGTCGGTCTTCGCTTTGACTTCCACCAGGATTTCGACCGTGTCCGATGTTTTGATGACTGGGCCCTCGAGCGAGCGGATCGAAATGTCCTCCACGATGAAGCGTTTGGTTTCGATAGCGCGGTCCATGCTGTCGGCCCCGAGCGCGCCGCTGAGGTATTGATCTGCAACCGTATTTACGTCGCCCTCGGCAATGATTTGTCCATGATGCAGCACAATCCCGCGCGTGCAGATGGAACGGATGGCGGCCATGTTGTGGCTCACCAGCAGAATCGTGCGCCCTTCGCCTCGGATCGACCGCAGCTTATCCAGACACTTGCGCTGGAACTCCGCGTCGCCCACCGCGAGCACTTCATCCACGACCAGAATCTCCGGCTCCAGATGCACCGCCACGCCGAACGCCAGCCGCACGAACATGCCGCTCGAATAGCGTTTCACCGGCGTTTCGAGAAACGGCTCCACGCCGGCGAACGCGACGATCTCGTCGAACTTCCGCATCACCTCGGCGCGCTTCATCCCGAGAATGGTGCCGCTGAGCAGAATGTTTTCGCGTCCGGTGAGTTCGGGGTGAAAGCCGGTGCCGACTTCGAGCAGCGACCCGATGCGCCCATGCACTTCGCCGATGCCTTCGGTGGGTTCCGTGATGCGCGAAATCACTTTGAGGAGAGTGCTCTTCCCCGCCCCATTGCGGCCGATGACGCCGAGAATCTCGCCGTGACGAATTTCGCAGGAGACGTCTTTGAGCGCCCAGAAAAGATGCGTCGCCTGCGGCGGCGCTCCGCGGCCGATCATGCGCCGGAAGCCGCCCGCCAGTGAATCGCGCAGGCTGCCGTAGCGGAGGCGCGGCGCGGAGCCCTGATATTCGGCAACGTCGTAGGCCTTGCCGATGCCCTGAAGCCGGATGGCAGTGGCGCTCATATGGTGTCCGCGAATGTGGCTTCGAGGCGGCGGAAATAGTAGAGGCCGGTGACGAGAAGAACCGCGACGATCGCGACAGAGACGATCACCATCGGGCCCGGCGCTTCCTTCTCGCCGAGCAATGCCCAGCGGAAGCCTTCCACCACGCCGGCCATTGGATTGAGCCCGAAGAGAACGCGCCACCGCGCGGGGACGAGACTGCTCGGATAGGCGACCGGCGTCAGAAACAACCAGAACTGCGCGAGGAACGGAATGGTGTAGCGCACGTCGCGATACTTCACGTTGAGCGCGGAGAGCCAGAGCCCAGCGGCCAGGGCGGTTGCGACGGCGAGCAGAATAAACAGCGGGATGGTGAGGATGGCGAGCGTCGGCGCAATTCCGTAGATCGCCATGAGCACGAGCAACACGGCGAACGAGATGGCGAAATCCGGCAGGCCGCCGAGAACGGCGGCGATTGGAATGACCAGACGCGGGAAATAGATTTTCGTGATCAGGTTCTGGCTGCCGATCAGGCTGTTGCCGGCTTCCGTCATCGAGTAAGAGAAGAGCTGCCAGGGCAGCAGCGCCGCGAACGTGAACACCGGATACGGAATGCCGTTCGAGGGTACCTTCGCCAGTTTGCCGAAGAAGACGCTGAACGCGACCATCGTCAGCAGCGGCTGCAGAACGGCCCATGCGGCGCCGAGCGCGGTCTGCTTGTAGCGCACCTTGATATCGCGCCAGACGAGGAAGTAGAGCAGATCGCGATATTCCCAAACGTCGCCCAGATTCAGGCGAGTGAAGCGGCCGGAGGGACGGAGGATGACAACGGGATGCGAGGACGCGGCCATCGTTCAGGGCTTCCCGGCTTCCAGGCGTATGGCGGCGGTCTTGCCTTCGTCGATCATGATGTCAGCGGCGGAGGTAAACCAACTCGCGACGACGCCGGGCTCATCCTGATGAGACCATTGCTCGGGACCGATGACCGCCGCGCGATACGTTCCCGCCGCGACGCGGTCGAATGAGAACTCGCCGGCGGCGTTCACTCCCGAGCTCCGGAATTCCGAATACGTGGCGTCCGGAGGCAGCGGCCATCGCACGAGCACGGCGTGTTTCTCCGGCATCATCCTGGCGTCCCCGGTGGCGACGCCTCTCAACGCGCCCGGATTGTCAGTGAGAAAAATTTCCGCGGAAAGATCGCCGGTCTTTATTTCCCTGACCACCAGACCCGGCGGCAGATCGCGCAGATCGACGTGAATATCGTCGTGGAGCGTGACAGGCTGCGAAAACGGGCCGAATTGCGTGAGTGAAAGGTTTTGAGAAAACGGCCCCGACTGGAGATGGACGACGATCGGCTTTTCGATCGGCGGATTTTTCGCGCAATCGCACGTGAGTTCGCCGGTGAATTGAGCCGGTGGTTCCAGGCGAAGTTCGACCCTGGCGTCTTCTCCACGTCGGACCAGTATCTCCTCCGATCCCGCCGCCTGCGTCGTCACGAAATCCAGACGGTAGCGGCCCTGCGAGATCGGAGGCAGGAGCGACAACGCGCCGCAGCCCGGTTGGGAGATTTTTCCCAGTACAAACCAACCGCCGCCGACGCTCTGCTCAATCGTAAGCTGCAGGGGCGGTTCGCCACCTTTGCAATCCGGTCCGATCAGGCGCGACGGCGCGACCTTCGCATAATCGTTCACTCCGAGATCGAGATTCTCGCCATCCTTCACAACGATCGGATCCACTTCGCCGCCTTCGGGCCAGAGAATAGCTGGATAAACCTTCTCATCGGATGAGGCCGCCCGCGGCGCCGTGTTCCCCATCAGGATGGCGTATTCGCCGGGAGCGACGGATGTGATATGAAAGGCGCCATCCTCACCGGAAAGGGTGCGTTGCATCTCCTCCACACTGCGCTCGCCACGCACCCAGCGAATCCGGAACACCTGGATCGGAATATGACGAACCGGATCTTTCGTTTGGGCGTCGCGCAAAGAGCCGGTGATGCTGCCCCGCATCGCGGTCTGCGCCTGTAGCAGAGCAACGGCGGCGAGAGAGAGCAGTAAAACCCGCATGAATTCGATGGTAGCCTGGCGGTCGCCGATCGAATTTCGCTTATACTGGCAGGATTATGAAATGGCTGCCTCTCGCCGCGCTGCTCTCTGTATCCGTCTTCGCTCAATCGCTGGCTTTTGAGGTCGCCACCATTAATCCCTCGCCCGGCGCAACGCGCATGAATCTCACGAGCGTTGTGATCGATCAGTCGCAGGTTCGAATGAACCGGCTTTCGCTGTCGTCTGTAATCGCGGTTGCCTTTCATGTCCATCCCTCGCAGGTGATCGGACCGGATTGGCTCACGGCGACGGGTTTCACCATTGTGGCGAAGATCCCGGCAGGCGGATCGGTCGCCCAGGTTCCGGAAATGCTCCAGCATCTTCTGAGGGAGCGCTTCGGGATGAAGGCCCACGCCGAGACTCGCAATTTGCCTGCGTATATTCTGACGGCCGGGAAGCGCCCGCTTCCGCCGCTGGACAGCTCAGCGCCGGAAATTACGGCGGATTCCGCCGGAGCTGACGCGAGAGCCGTACAAACGCCGCTCGGCGAGATGAAATTGGCGGTGAACGGAAATTCAGGCCAACTGGTGGGACCGGGGCTTCGGGTCTCCCTCGGCGGAACAGGCACCCAAATGGAAATGACGAGCGTCGCGACGCTGGCAAAAGTTCTTTCCGCGGATGCCGATGTTCCGGTAGTCGATCAGACTGGACTGACGGGACAATATCGGATCGTCCTGAAGATGGGAGGCGCGAACGTACGCCCGCCGCTCAATCCTGACGCGCCGAGGAATGCGGCGTTCGACACAATTGAAGACCAACTCGGGGTCAGGATATCGAGTGGAAAAGCCCCGCTCGAAGCGATCGTCATCGATCAGATTGAGAAAACGCCGACCGGGAATTAGCGTGGGGCGGGGCTTCGGCCCTGCAAGCCGGCCTTCCGGCCGGCTTAGCGCCAGGCGGAAGCCTGGCGCGCAGAGCGGAAGCTCTGCCCCACTCTATCTCTGCACGCGGCCGCTGCCACCTTCTTTGAGCAGCGAATTCACTTCCGCTACCGTGGCGCGGCTGAAATCGCCGTACGTCGAATGCTTCAGGCAACTCAGGCCGACCGCGAATTCCAACGCCTCCGCGTCGCCCGCCAGATTCTGCATGCCATAAATCAGGCCGCCGGCGAAGCTGTCGCCCCCGCCAACGCGATCCACAATACTCGTGATGTCGTACGCGCGGCTCATCAGGAACTGCTTCCGGTTATTCAGGCACGCCGACCAGCGATTCCAGGACGCGCTCTTCGATTCGCGCAGCGTCACCGCCACAGCCCGCAGGTTCGGATACGTCTTCAGCACAAGCGCCGTCAGCCCCTCGTAGCGCTGGTGATCGACCACGCCCGAACTCACATCCATGTCGGAATTCAGCCCCAGGCACATTTGGATGTCTTCCTCGTTCGCGATCACGACATCCACATACTTCACCATCTCGCTCATCACTTCCGGCGCGGCCTTGCCCCACTTCCACAACAGCTTGCGGAAATTGAGATCCACCGAAACCGTGAGCTTGTTCTCGCGCACCTTCTTCACGCCTTCGAGCGCGAGCGCGGCCGAGGATTCGCTGATCGCCGGGGTGATTCCGGTCACGTGGAACCAGCCGCCGCCCGCCAGAGTCTTCTCCCAATCGATATCACCAGGCTTCGCAATCGCGGCCGAACTGCCCGCGCGGTCATAGACGACGCGCGAGGCGCGCTGATTGGCGCCGGTCTCGAGATAGTAAACGCCCATGCGGCCCGGTCCGCGAACCAACTTCGACGTATCCACGCCAAAGCGGCGCAGTTCGCCCACCGCGGCATCGGCGATCGGGTTATTTTCCGGCAGCACGGTAACGTAAGCCGCATTGCCTCCGAGTCCGGCTATCGCGACCGCCACATTCGCCTCGCCGCCCCCGAATGTCGCATTAAAATTCGGCGTCTGCAAATAGCGCTCGAACCCCGGCGGCGTGAGCCGCAGCATGATTTCTCCGAAAGTGATCGTTTGCGGCTTCATCTACTTCGCCATTTCCTTTCGTGCGGCGGCGATATTATCCACAAGTTGCCGCGCCAGCTTCGTGATCGACGCGTAATCGCCCGTCTTCGCGCCCTTCGTCAGATTGCCGCCCACGCCCAGCGCGACGCATCCCGCTTTGATCCACTCCGCGGCGTTCTCCGCGCTCACGCCGCCCGTCGGCATCAGCGGCGCATGCGGCAGCGGACCGCGCAGGGCCTTCACGAATGACGGTCCCAGCGCTTCGCCCGGGAAGAGCTTCACGATATCGGCGCCGTCTTCCATCGCCGCAACCACCTCCTGCGAAGTGCCCGCGCCGGGCATGTAGGGCACCTGATAACGGCGGCACATGCGCGCGACGTCGGCGCTGCAGCAGGGGCTCACGATAAATTTCGCACCGGCCAGGAGCGCGTGCCGCGTCGTTTCAGGATCGAGCACCGTGCCCGCGCCGACGAGAATATCGCCCGAGCTGTGGCGCTTCGCCAGTTCCTCAATGGCCTGCACGGCCCCCGTGAACGTGAACGTCACTTCCATGGCGGTGACCCCGCCTTCGGCGCAGGCGGCGGCAATGCGGACGGCCTGATCGGCGGAATCCGCGCGGATAACCACCACGAGGCCGGATTCCAGCACCTTGTTCAGATACTTCAGTTTTTGCATGGGTGAATCTGCATTATACGGCGTCGTGAATAATGGAAGTTACGGCTTTTCGTGAACTGGCATGGTCTCGTTTATCGGCATTCTGATTCTCGGATTCATCCTGGGCATGCGGCACGCGACCGATGCCGATCACGTGGTCGCCGTGATGACCATCGTCACCCGGCAAAAGGGCGTGGCGAAAGCGGGCGTCATTGGCGCGCTGTGGGGCGTGGGCCATACGTTCACGATTTTTGTTGTAGGCACCGCCATCATTCTGTTCAAAGTGGTGATTCCGCCGCGTCTGGGGCTCTCGATGGAATTCGCCGTCGGCCTGATGCTCATTCTGCTCGGCGTGCTGAATCTGACCGGCGCCCTCCGCTGGCTGCACGCACGATTTACCCCTGCGGCGCTGCGCCACCATCACGATGAGCCCGTGCTGTTGGAAACCGCACCCGCGGCTACCGGCGGAAACTGGCTCGACCGTCACCTGCGCGAGCTCGGTTTTTATAACGCGCTGCGGCCGTTTGTCGTCGGGACTGTACATGGACTTGCCGGATCGGCAGCCGTCGCGATTCTCGTCATGACCACGATCAGCGATCCCTGGTGGGCCATTGCCTATCTGCTGCTGTTCGGCCTTGGCACCGTGGCCGGCATGGCAGTGATGACCACCGCGATGGCGTTCCCGATCGTCTACACCGGACGCACGATGTCGCGCTGGAATCAGGCGTTCTCGGTCGGCTCGGGAATTCTGAGCGTCGCGTTCGGAATGTTTATTTCGATCCAGATCGGCGTGGGCGGCGGGCTTTTCAGCAGCGCCCCGCACTGGACGCCACACTAACCTACTGCTTCAACGCCGGAGCAGACCGGAAGAAGTCGATTGCCTTCCGGACGTGCTGTTCCGCCAATGAACCGGGAACGCCGTGGCCAGCATCCGGGTAAACCACAAAATCAACGGTGCGGCCCGCCTTGCGCAGGGCTTCGGAAAAGTGGACAGCGTCTTCGTACCGGCTGCCACCACCCGCAATACTGTCTTTCGCTCCCACCGCCAGCAATAGCGGAGTTACGATCTTATCCACGTGATCAATCGGCGAAATCCGGCGGTAGAGGTCAGGAGAGTCCTCCGGTTTTCTGCCGCCCAGAAAACCGGGGATCGTCATATCCCCGCGTGGCTCGTTCGCCCGGTAGTAGCTCAGCCAGTCTGACACGCCTCCATGAGAAACCGCGGCGCGAAATGCGGTTGTGGAGGTGAGAAGCTGATTGATCGCGCTGGCGCCATTACTGGTGCTGTAAAGAAACAAACGGGCGGGATCGGCGACGCCTCTTCGAACCAGTTCGGCGACTCCGCTCATCACATCGTCCGTCAGAACATCCACCGGGTCCCGATCTTTTGAAGCCCCCACGTATGCCTCGCCGAATGCCCATTCCGGAAGCGTATGCGGCGCCCGGTGATCGGGAAAGAACACGGCGAAGCCTGCTTTCACAAACGCGTAGTTGCCCAACGACGGAATGTTCAGAAAGCGATTCCGCCAGCTCGAATAGGGATCGACAACCAGAGGCAAATGCTTGCCCTTCACGGGCGTGGCAAGGATGCCCTGCAACTCTTCTCCGTGGGCGTTTTTCCAGCGAACCACATCCTGCGTCCATCCTTGGCTCCACTCCGATGTCTGCGGATTCGGATCGACGAGTGTTCGAATTTTCCCGGAGCGGTCCCGGACCCAGATGGTTCCGTGGTGAGAGCCGTCACTCTGAACCCAGGCCACCACATCGTTAGCGGCCGCCATACCGAGGCTCCGGGCAGCAGCGCCCTCGCTCAACGGCACGAATGTCCCATCAGGACTCATCCGGCCGAACGGTTCATCAGTAACGTTGGAGGCGATCACCCAGAACGATCTGGAGTCGCTTGCCCAGCGGAAGGAGACGATGGGCATCCGTGTAAGAGGCTTTGGCTTCGCGGTTTCGGACTCGCTGCAACGGCAATAGAGGAAACCAGGTCCGTAGGGACTCTCCGCGTCGATCCAGGCGGTCCACTTGCCGTCTGGAGATTGCTCCACACTGGTGAGACGGGGCGTCCCGTTGATGCCGGGCGGCTTGACCTCCGCGGTGGGCTGCCGCGCTTCTATCCTCTTCGGTTTTGAGTTTGGCGCCGTCCCGACTTCCCACCAGCCGGGGCCGAACTTATACGAGAGCGTCGCGCCATCGGGAGTGAGTTCGAGTGAAGAGGGAACGGATAACTTGCCCAACTCGCTCACCGATTGCGGGAAGCAGATGGCGGGCAACACGAACAGGAGGCATAGCGTTTTCATGTCAGACCAGGTACGATCATCCATCGTAATACGCCGCGCGGGGCCGTACCCATACCCGCCATATCGATCCGGAGCATGGCGGATTTTTTCATATCGACCCTCAGCCCCGGCGCATCGAGAAGATACGCCGCCAAGTTCGCCATCAGAGGCTCATGCCCGGCGAGCACAATGGCCGATTCGTCGCGCAGGTCGCGCAGATCGCTCCACACGAGTTCCGGCGTTCCGTGCGGAACGAGCGATTGCAACTGCACGATCTTCCCGTTCCACCCGAACTCCTTCGCGGCCACTTCCGCGGTCTGCATGGCGCGCAGATAGGGGCTTGCAACAATGAGCGACGGCGAGACGCCCGCATCGCGCGCCATCTTCGCTACCGAAGCCGAGCGCTGCGCGCCCTTTGCGGTGAGAGCGCGCGAAGAATCGGGCTTACCGGGGGGCGCATCTTCCGCATCGCCGTGACGAAAAAGATAGAGTTCCATAGGTTGCCTCAGGCGCGGGTCGTATCATAACCATCGTATGGCTCGCTATGCCGCCGTCGACATTGGAAGCAATTCAGTCCGGCTCGAAGTTGCGGAAGTGATTGGGGGGAACGCGCCCCGCATTCTGGCTTCGGAGCGGCAGGTCACGCGGCTCGGCGCGAGCGTCTTTCGCGACGGGCGCATTGGCGCAGACGCGCTCGATACGCTGTGCGGCATGCTCGCCAGCATGGCCGTTATCTGGAAGCGGCACGACGTGCTCAGTATCCGCGCCGTCGCTACCGCCGCCGTGCGCGACGCGCGCAATCAGGCGGAGTTTCTCACGCGTACTTCAGCAGCGTTTGGCGCCGATATCGAAATCATCTCGGGCCAGGAAGAGGCGCGCCTCATCCATCTGGGCGTGGCCAGCCGCTGGCCGCATGAGAATGAGAAATTTCTCATCATCGATATCGGCGGCGGCAGCGCCGAGTTCATTCTGAGCGAAGGTCCTCACGTGCGTGCCGCGTTTTCGAAACCGCTCGGAGCCATCCGGCTGCAGGAACTGTTTCTGAAAAGCGACCCGCCCACACCCGCCGAAATACACCGGCTGGAGCAGTACATCGCGGAGCGCATGGCGCCGGCGGTGCAGGAAATCGGGCGGAAACGCATTGACCGCGTGGTGGCGACTTCTTCCACGGCGGCCGCGGTGGTGAGCGCGGTGAGCCGCATTCCGCGCGCGCGGCGCGATGAGGCCGACCGGCGGCGCGCGTCGGCGGCGCAGTTGCGGAGTTTCTACAAAGAGATCGCCGGGCTCGATGTGAAGCGGCGGCAGAAGATTGTCGGGATCGGTCCGCGGCGCGCGGAAATCATCATTCCCGGCGCCGCCGTGCTGATGCACTCGCTCGAAGCGTTCCGAATGCCATCACTATTTCATTCGGCGGCGGGCGTGCGCGATGGCATCATCGCGGATCTGGCGGCGCGCGGCGCAGGCCGCGAGGCCAGCCGCCTCACCGCGGAGCAGCGCACCATGGTGGAAGGAATGGCGGAGCGCTACGGCGTTTCGCTGCGGCACGCGCAGCGCGTGGCGCGCCTCGCCAACGATCTGTTTCACGATCTGCAGAGCCTGCACCGGCTTGAGCCCTCGTTCGGCAGTCTGCTCGAAGCCAGCGCTTACCTGCATGACGTGGGACACTTCGTCAGCGACACGCGGCATCACAAGCATTCTTTCTATCTGGTTTCGAATTCGGATATGCCGGGTTTCAATCTGATTGAACGCGGACTGATCGCGAATCTGTGCCGCTACCACCGGAAGAGCATGCCCGCGCCGGAGCATGAGAGTTTTCAGGTGCTGACTCCGGAAGATCAGCGGGCTATCAGCCTGCTCACGCCGCTTCTGCGGCTGGCGGACAGCCTCGATCGCAGCAACGCCCAGAAGGTTCGTTCCGTGGAATGCATGGTGAGCGAGCGCGAAATCCAGGTGAATCTGCACGCGGCGGATTCGGCCGGTATCGAACTGGAGATCTGGGCTGCTAACCGCCTCGACCCGCTGTTCCGCCAGATCTACGGCCGGAAGCTGACGATTCATCGGGCGGCTTAACGCGTTTTCGTCAGGCGGAGAATTTCGAATATCGCGCGGCCTTCGTCGTCATGAACGATGCGCAGCGATTGTTCCGAATAGCCGAGACCGGATGCAATCCGCCGAAGTCTTTCATTGACGCCGGGAAACAGCTGACGATCGTCCGTGTGCTCAATGAAGATCGCGGTCGATTGCGGGATGACTGCCGCGATCTCATCCGGCGTGCCTTCATTGATCGGAATCAGCTGGAGTTCGCCGCCATAGAACATGCGAAGCGCGTTCATATATCCCCAATCGACGATGACGATCGGATTGTTGCGGTAATGAGAGATGGCTCCGGCGAGACGTTCGGGGGCGTCGCTCCATGGGGTCGCAGCGCCGTTCCGGATCAAGCCCGCAAGGTAGGTGTTCGTGTTCAGGATATTCGCGGCGGTGAACCATGCCACGAGCGCAACGATTGCCCAGCGCCCGTATTTCGGCAGGCGCTCTGACGCTCCGGCCAGAGCGATCCCGATGAAGGCGCAGGGAAGAGGCCAGATCAGAATGACGTGATGAGGGCCTTCGCCCGTTCCCGCATTGGCCGCCATTTGCAGCCAGGCGACGGCCGATGCGATGGCGAGCAACGTGAGAATTTTCGCTTGTTGCCGTCGGAACAGGAAAAGCCAGCCAATTGCCGCGAGAACGAGAGCGAACAGAAAGGGCCGCGTGTTGCACGGACCGAGTTGATTGTCGATTGCAATCGACACGCGCTCGATGAGTGTGGCCGGCTGTCGTGGAACCGGCCCCGGGTTGGGGGCGACGATGGCGTCGAACAGAACGTCGCCGCGAAAGACTGCCTCCACTTCCCCAAGTTTGCCGGGAATCGAGGCCAGCGCCAGACGCGTGTTCGCGGTCGCGGTCGCGCCATGAGAGGCGGCGTTGAAGACGATCAGCGGGAGCGCGCCCGCTGCGAGGGCGACCACTGCGACGCCTGCCGTCCTGAAACGCAGAGCGCGCCAGGATTCGCGCGGGTAGACACAGAAGACGGCCACGGCGAGACCGCCGAGATCCCAGATCATCAACGCCTTGTCCCACAGGCCGAGGCCCCAGAGGAAGAATGCGAGCGTCAGCCAGCGGCGGCCGCCACGCTGCAGCCAGAGTTGCATGGAAACCAGACCGCCCATGAGAAGCAGATGCTGGAGGGCCACCGGTCCCCAATCGAAGGTGTTGGTCAGGATGAAAATCGAGTCCGTGGCAAGCAGCGCGACTGTGAACGCGGCTGCGCGCGGGCCGGCGATGCGGCGGACCCACTCCCACGTGAGCCAGATCACCGCAACGCCGGCGATTACCATCGGCAGCCGGACAGACCAGCGCGAAGGCGGCGCAATCGAGAAGATCACGGCATAAATCCACGCCTTGAGCGCGCCGTAGTAGTTGACGGCCATCAGCGGAACGACGTGGCCAAACAGACGCGTATTGAAAACGGCGCCGTATGAATAGATCGGGACGCTGAAGTAAACTTCGTCGTCCTGAAGACCGGGCAAGGGCAACAGCGCCAGGCTGAGAATCGTGAAGATCGCCGCCGCGAGAGCAGGCGGAAGCCTACCCCGCCAGCGGCTTCTCATTGCGGCTGCGGCGAAGCCGTGCAGGTTCCTGCGGTGCGGAAGTCGGCGTAGACGTCGTAGTTATCGAGATCCAGCCGCTCGACGCAGAGTCCCTGCCCCGCGCTGAGTTCAGCCGCGCGCGCCCGGTAGGCAGTGACCTGGGCTCCCGTGCGGGGTTTCGAAGGGACAGGCTCCGCAAGACCAAAGATAGTCATCTCCGGCAGATGCCAGGTCTTCATGCCGCGCGCCATATTGACGTATAGCTGCGGGTCGCGGAGATCGAGGTTCCACTGGTCCTTATCGCGGAACAGCATCATGGAGCGGCCGTCGCGCTGGAGCTTGTAGACATCCACCGTGTTGCTATCCGGAAGATCGCCGGAGAAGCTCCAGTTCCAGTCGTGATGCTGCAGGAAAAAGACGGTGAGATTGAACTGGTCGAGGAAAACCGCCGGCGCCGAGGGAAACAGACGGTTGTAGCGATTCATCTGATCCGACATCTGCGGGGTGCTGTCCTTCGGATACTCCTGATAATTCTCGTAGCTCGCGTAACCGATACCTGCGGCCAACAAGCCGGCGGCTACCAGTGCAGCGGGCCGCGGGACTTTCGCCAGCGCCCTGTCGAGCAGGAGAAAAGGGCAGATGGCGAAGAACGGAAACAAAATGTATTGCTGGCGCAGAGCTCCGCCGAACGGATATACCCGCGCGGCGCCGCCAAACATGATGGCGCCCAGGATCGCCAGAGGAACAATCACAATGGCCGCCGCGGCGATATCGCGGTTCTCGCTCC